>JBDUEE010000079.1:0-35876 GCA_040002615.1 Chloroflexota bacterium
TGGCCAGCAGGTCGTAGGGGAGCCGCGCCCAGTCGGCGGTCATGCCGTCCTCCGAGGTCACCGCGCGCACCGCGACCACGTTTGCGTAGGTCCGCCCGTCGCCCATCACGCCCACGGAGCGCACCGGGGTCAGGATCGCGAAGGACTGCCACAGGGACCGATACAGCCCGGCCGCCTTGATCTCGTCGATCACGATCCAGTCCGCCTCGCGGAGGGTATCGAGGCGCTCGGCCGTCACCTCGCCGATGATGCGGATGGCGAGGCCAGGCCCGGGGAAGGGCTGGCGCAGAACCATGGCCTCGGGGAGGCCGAGCTCCATCCCCACGTTGCGCACCTCGTCCTTGAAGAGGTAGCGGAGCGGCTCGATCAGGCTGAAGCGCAGGTCGGCCGGCAGGCCGCCGACGTTGTGGTGGGTCTTGATCTTTGCCGCCGTCTTCGTCTCAGCGGTCTTCGACTCGATGACATCGGGATAGAGGGTGCCCTGCGTCAGGAAGTCGATCTGCCCCAGCTTGGCCGCCTCCTCCTCGAAGACGCGGATGAACTCATCGCCGATGATGCGGCGCTTCTCCTCCGGATCCTCGACCCCGGCCAGGCGCCTGAGGAACCGCTCGCGGGCGTCGACCATCACGAGCTTCATGCCCAGGTTCTCCGCGAAGGTCGCGCGCAGCAGCTCCGACTCGCGCTTGCGCATCAGGCCGTGGTCGACGTAGATGCAGGTCAGCTGGTCGCCGATGGCGCGATCCACCAGGGTTGCCGCCACGGCGCTGTCCACGCCGCCCGATAGGGCGCAGATGACGTGCCCCTCGCCGACCCGCTGGCGGATCTCCGCCACGGTCGTGTCGACGAACCCGGCAGGGGTCCAGGTGGGACTCGCGCCGGCGATCTCGAGCACGAAGTTGCGCAGGATGTCGCGGCCGCGCGGCGTGTGCACCACCTCGGGATGGAACTGGATCCCGTACAGCCTGCGCTCGATGTCGACGAGGCCGGCGAACGCGGTCGATTCGCTCTGAGCGGTTGGCACAAACCCAACTGGCGGCCGAAGGATCGAGTCGCCGTGGCTCATCCATACTGGCTGCTGGCGGTCGATGCCCCTGAACAGGCCGTCCTCGCTCGTGATCAGTACCTGCGCCGGGCCGTACTCGCGCTTCGCGCTGGGAACCACCTCGCCACCAAGCTCGTGGGCCATAAGCTGCAGCCCGTAGCAGATTCCCAGCACCGGGATGCCGCCCGACCACAGGGCCGGGTCCGCCTTCGGGGCGTCCAGGTCGTAGACCGATGACGGCCCGCCGGACAGGATGATTGCCTTCGGCTTACGCCGCTCGATCTCCGCCCACGGCGTGTCGTGCGGCAGCAGCTCGGAGTAGACGTTCAGCTCTCGAACCCGCCGGGCGATCAGTTGCGCAAACTGGCTGCCGAAGTCCAGGATGACAATCGTGTCTGGCTCGGCAGGCGTGGCCGCCGGGCGCTGCGGTGGTGGCGCGTGCAGAGCCTGCTCGAGGTACGCCTCCACCTCTGCGTCGTCCGGAGCGAGGACCCGATGGCCGGCGTTGGCGGCCTCGCCATGGACCGTGCGGCCGCGCTGATGGTCGGGCGGCCGCGACGGTGAATGCTCCTCGACGGTCTCGGTCAATCGGCCCTCTGCTGCAGACCTCAGTGTAGCCACGTCGGGATCAGGTCGCGACAACCCCGGAAGCCTCGAGTGCCCAGCGGCGGATGGCGGTCATCGCCGTCCGCTCCGGGAAGGGAGCCAATCGCGTGGCCTCCTGCTCGTCCAGCGTGCCGGCGGCCACCTGGGCGCCGAGCGCAGCCATGGCCTGCAGGTCCGCACCCTGCGCGAGAGCAAAGCCGCGATCGCCCACGCTGCCGTGGCCCGGCACCACCGCACCCCCGACGAGAGGCAGCAGCCGTTCCGTGACGGCAGCCGCCCATGCGGCCGGAAAGGCGTCTCCGTAGCCCGGCGGCGCGTCGTTCTCCAGCAGGTCGCCGGCGAAGAGCACGCCGGCGTCGGGCACGACCATGACGATGTCGTTGTCGGTATGGCCGTGGCCGAGGTAGGTCAGCTGCAGCTGCCGATCCCCCAGATCGATCAGCGCGGTCTCCTCGAAGACATGCGTCGGCGGCGTCAGGACGACGCGTTCGAGTTCCTCCGCGGCTTCAGGCGCCTCGCCGATCACTCTGCGGCGCATCTCATCGCCGTCCTCCAGGACCCGCTCGGCGCAGCGACGGTGGCCCCAGATGGGGGCCGGCACGAACCGCGCGTTGCCGAACGTGTGGTCCCAGTGGTGATGCGTGTTGACCACGGCGGCGACCGGCCCCTTCGTCAGGTCACGCAGCTCAAACAGGAGCTCATCGGCGAGAAGGTGGGAGGCTCGCGTGTCAACCACCACTGCTCCCGCCGTTCCGAGCACGACGCCCACGTTCTGGTCGAATGGCTCGCCCAGCCAGGTGTCATACCGCCGCACGAACACTCGATCGGCGACCTCGGCCCAGACGTCCTTCCTACTCACGTCCCGCGAGCTGCCAGGACTTGCCCTCGGTGGCGATGGCCGGCGCGATCACCATCTCAACGCGGTGCATCTCGTCGATCGTCCGCGCGCCGAGCGCCGCCATCGACTGCCGCAGGGCGCCAACCAGGTTCTGGGTGCCGTGGGTGGTGAGTGCCGGCCCGAACAGGATCTGCTCCAGCGGCAGACGCTCGCCGATCTTGATTCGGGTGCCGCGCGGCAGCGTGGGTGATGGCGCGGCCATTCCCCAGTTGAAGCCGCGTCCCGGCGCCTCGAGCGCTCCCGCGAACGGAGTGCCGAGCATGACGGCATCGGCGCCGGAGGCGATGGCTTTGGCGATATCGCCACCCGTCTTCATGCCGCCATCGGTCACCACCGGCACGTAGCGGCCGGTCTGCTGGGCATATCGGTCCCGCGCGGCCGCGACTTCCAGGGTGGCGCTGACCTGCGGCACCCCGATGCCCAGCACCTCGCGCGTGGTGCAGGCAGCTCCCGGCCCGACGCCGACGAGGATGGCCGCCGCCCCCTGGTGCATCAACTGGTAGGCAGCCTCGCCGCTGACCGTATTGCCGACGAGCACCGGCATCCGCAGCGCCCCGGTCAGGTCGCTGAGTGACAGGACCCGGCCGGAGGTCGAGATGTGGCGTGCGCTGCTGACCTGCGATTGAACCAGGAAAAGGTCCGCGCCTGCCGCGGCGGCGACCTCGGCATGGTCCCAGGCAGAGGCGGGCGTCGTCGAAACTGCGGCGACGGCGCCCTGCGACTTGATCCGCCGTATCAGGGCGGTGATCAGGTCGCTGCGCACGGGCGCCGCGTAGGCCTCCGCCAGGATGTGGGCCGCAGCCTGGCCGCCGTCGGCGGCGGCGACTCGTTCGATGATCGGCGCCGGGTCTTCGTAGCGGGTGTAGAGGCCCTCGAGATTGATGAAGGCGACGCCACCGTGGCGGCTCATGCGAACCACGAAGTCCGCATCGGCCACCGCGTCCATGGCCGCGGCCATGAACGGGATCTCCAGCCGCAGGCCGCCGACCTCGACCGACAGCTTCACCTCGGCCGGATCGATCGTGACCGCGCCCGGCACCAGCGCCACCTCGTCGAAGCCGTAAGCGCGGCGCAGCCGCTCGGTGGCGGGCGCGAGCGTCGACTGCTCGATCATCGGTCCAGCCGGCCGGGTAGGAAAACGCCCGCGATCGGCTTCTGCCGGCGCGGGCCAGGTCGGTCGCTGGCGAATGTGACTGCTCGAATCGGGTGCACGGTCGCAGCACTGCGGGTTTGGCCGAGTATACCCGTGCCGGGCCGGATCGCGAGATCTATGGCGTCCGCCAGTCGACGTGCTCGAGCATGTTCGCCATCTCATCGCGCGCCGACGCCGGTGGGTTGCGCTGGCAGACCATGATCGCGTCGAGCCGCTGCGGGCTGACCGCGACGATGTAAGTCTCGCTCGAGGTGACCTCGAGGTCGTTGCAGACCGGAGCGCCGGAAAGGCGGGACGCCTCTCTGCCGCCAACCAACACGGCATCGCCCTTCGGCGGCGTGCAATCCACGCCGGCGCAGAAGGCGGCGAGCCACCAGATCAGCACTGCCCCCTCAGCCAACGTCTCCGGTTGGCTGCAATGGCGCGCTGCGCCGGAGCCAAGGCAGTCGATCACCAACGGCCTGTTGGATATGAATGCCACCACCCGCAGCTGCCCCGCCGCATCGTTCGTCGTTTCGGCATACCAGCCCTGCGGCAGCGGAAGGCGAAAGCCTGCATGCTCGAACGCGCGTGGCGCCGCTCACCTCCGGACCGATACAGCCGGAGAGCACCACCAGCGCGGCGGCAAGAGCGGGGCCGATGTGCACGCGGCTCGAACCGCGCTCGACCACCCTACGAGGCCAGCGGTACGCCTGCCGCCAGAGCGTCCTCGGCCAGCGCCTGCAGCGGTTCATCCGACATCGCGCTCTGCCTGAGGAGCCCGATCACCCGGCTCAGGCCCAGGTCGGCCAGCTCACCCAGGTACGCCAGGCGCCGATCTCCAGCACTGGACCACTCCTCCGACCCCCACCAGGCGTGCAGGCTGACGCTCAAGCTGGCCGGGTCGCGGTCGATCTCCTCGCAGCGTGCCCGAATCACCGGCAGGGCCGCACGCAGCTCCGCAGGCGACAGGCCGTCAAGGTTCAGCTCATCGGCGAAGCGGGCAGCAAGCCGCCAGGTCACCTCCGGACCGTTGCCGCCGACCATGATCGGGATGCGCGGTGACTGGAGGCCTTTTGGCAGGTTGATGGCGTCGTTCACCGATGCGTGCTCGCCCTGGAAGGTGGCGTGCTCGGTGCCAGATGCCAGCATGCGGGTGATCACCTCCAGCCCATCACGCAGCATGGCCAGTCGAACGCGCGTCTCCGGGAAGCCGTAGCCGTAGGCCAGCCACTCGTCGCGCTTCCAGCCGGCGCCGATACCCAGCTCGAAGCGGCCGCCGCTGATCGTGTCGAGCGTGGCGGCCATCTTGGCGGTCAGGGCCGGGTTCCTGTATCCATTGCAGATGACGATGTGCCCCAGCCGTACCCGCTGGGTGAGCGCCGCCAGCGCACTGAGCGAAGTGAACGACTCGAAGGTCATTTCGTCGGTTGGCTTCGGCACCGTATGAAAGTGATCGAACAGCCAGATCGACTCGAAGCCGAGCCGCTCAGCCTGCCGGGCGACCGCCGTGGTCCGCTCCCACGCCGGGGCAGCCTGCCACCCGTCGTACTCCCCGGTCCAACCCTGCGGAACAATGATCCCCACCTTCATCGCCAAACCTCCACGGGGCGAGGATGAAGGCGTGAGCGGCCGGTGCCCCGACACGTTGCGAAGCCGTGATGGGTGCCGGCCGCCCGCGCCATCAGCTCGCTAACTCCTCACAATCATTTGGTGTCGCTCCGGACCGACGCTGACGTGGCTGATCGGCACGCCTGCCAGCGTCTCGAGGCGCTCGACGTAGGTCCGCGCGGCTCCCGGAAGCTCCGACCAGGCGCGGCAGCCGGTCGTATCGGTCATCCAGCCCGGCAGCTCTTCGTACACCGGCTCCAGCCGGGCATAGACCGATGCCGACGCCGGGACGGTCGCAAGTTCGCGGCCATTGGCCGGATCACGGTAGGCGGTGGCGATCTGAATGCGCTCGAGGCCGTCCAGGACGTCGAGCTTGGTGAGCGCAATGCCGCTGTAGCCAGCCAGTCGCACACTGAAGCGTACCGCCACCGCGTCGTACCAGCCGCAGCGCCGCGGCCGACCGGTCGACGTGCCGTATTCGGCGCCGCGCTCGCGGAGCAACTCCCCCTCCGCGCCCTCCAGCTCCGTCGGCAGGGGCCCTGCACCCACCGCGGTGGTATAGGCCTTGGCGATGCCCAGGACGCGATCGATGGCCACCGCCGGCATGCCCGCACCCAGGCTTGCGCCCCCCGGGATGGGGCTGGAGCTGGTGACGTAGGGGTAGATGCCCCAATCGATATCGCGCATGGTGCCCAGCTGTCCCTCCAGCAGCACGTGCTCGCCGGCGGCCAGTGCCCCGTCGACCATTGCCTGCCCGTCGATCACGTGCGGACGGAGTCGCTCCCCGGCCGCCAAGTAGGTGGCGGCGACGCGCTCCTCGTCCAGGGCGGCTGCGATCACCTCGTGCATCTCGTCGTCCGCGCCGCCGGCCCCGAAGAAGCCCTCCACGATGCGGCGCGCCCGCACCAGGGCCGCGTGCAGCTGCGTCCGGAAGGCATCGGTCTCCATCAGCTCGACCACTCGAATGCCGCGACGCGCGACCTTGTCGACATACGCCGGACCGATGCCGCGGCTCGTCGTCCCCAACTTGGCAGCCCCGCGCTCTCGCTCCTCCAGCTGGTCGATCAGCACGTGGTGGGGCATCACCAGGTGCGCTCGATCCGCGATGTACAGGTTGGCACAGTCGAAGCCCGCCTTGGTCAATGCGTCCAGCTCGGTGACCAGCGCCGGCGGGTTGATGACCACCCCATTGCCCAGCAGATTGCGCGTGGTGGGGTAGAAGATCCCCGAAGGAATGAGGTGCAGCTTGAAATGGCCGTGCGGGTTGACCACCGTGTGGCCGGCGTTGTTCCCGCCGCCGTAGCGCACCACCAGGTCGGCGTCCTGAGCCAGGTAGTCGACGACCCTGCCCTTCCCCTCGTCGCCCCACTGGGCGCCGACCACGGCAATCACGGACATGGGCGTCTGCGGACCTCGAACTGCGCGGGAGAGCGCCATGGTAGCGCCGATGACGCGCCGCATGAAACGGACGAGCGCCGCATCGGCGGCGCTCGTATCGGTGCGGTGGCGGTGATTTCGAGCGCTAGGCCCGCGTGGCGCGCACCTTGTCGAAGCAGCTTGAGCAGTAGACCGGCCGATCGTTCCTGGGCAGGAACGGAACGAGCGCCTGGCCTCCACACTCCGCGCAGACCGCAGCATGCATCTCGCGCTGGCCGCCCCCATTGCCTGAGCCGATCCCGAGCGCTCGGTTCTGCTTGGCCGTCGCGCGACAGCTCGGACAGCGCTGCGGCTCATTGACGAGCCCTTTCTCGGCGTAGAACTGCTGCTCCCCGGCGGAGAAGACGAAGTCCATCCCGCAGTCTCGACAGTGGATGGTCTTGTCGGCGTACACCCTACCCTTGCCTCCTGTTCGCACGCCCGGACCGGGGCCTTGGACGGTTTGCTGGTTCCCCTGGGCCTGGGCTGGTTGCGTGCGACAGGTTTGGGGTGAGAGCAGTGGGCCGGACGTTTCAGGCGACGGACTATACACGCGGGTACCACGGGTGTATAGACGTTTGGCTGACACCTGGGCAACGGCTGGATGGCCCCGCTCGCTGATCGGTCAGTAGGCCTGGACTTCCGCCTCGCGGGTCATCGTGTAGAAGCGGGTGTTCGACTTCCGGAACTGGAGCGGGACCTCGCCGATGGGCCCGTTGCGGTGCTTGGCAACCTTGGCCTTCACCAGCTCGACCTCGGACTCCGAGTTCTGGTCCGCCTCGCGGTACAGGAAGATCACCACATCGGCGTCCTGCTCGATGCTGCCGCTCTCGCGAAGGTCAGACAGCCGCGGCTCCTGCGTGCCGCGTTGCTCCACCCCACGGGAGAGCTGCGACAGGGCGATGACCGGCACCTTCAGCTCGCGCGCCAGCTGCTTCAGCCCGCGACTGATCTCGCTCACCTCCTGAACCCGGTTCGCCTCCTTCTGATTGAACGAGCCCTGCATCAGCTGCAGGTAATCGACGATGATCAGGTCCAGGCCGCGCTGCTCTGCTTCCAGCCGGCGTGCCTTGGTGCGCAGCTCCATGACGGTCAAGATCGGTGAGTCGTCGATCCACATCGGCGCGGCATGCATCGCGTTCATGACCTGTGCGATCTTCGACCAGTCCGTCTCGTCCACGAAGCCGGTCTGCAACGGCCGCGGGTTGATGCCGCTCTCTGCCGACAGGAGGCGAAGCGCAAGCTGCTCCTTGCTCATCTCGAGCGAGAAGACCCCGACCTTCTTCGCCTCTCGCACCGCGGCGTGCTGCGCGATGTTCAGCGCCAGGCTGGTCTTTCCGACGCTGGGCCGCGCGGCCAGGATGATGAGGTCAGATGGCTGGAAACCGCCCAGCAGCGTGTCCAGCTGCGAGAGCCCCGACGGGATGCCAAGGATCTGGCCGCGGTGATCGTGCAGGTACTCGAGCCGGTCGTAGGCCTGCCCCAGCAACGTCGCCAGCGATTCGAAGCCGCCCACAGTCCGGTGCTGGCTGATCTCGAACAGGATCCCCTCAGCACGGTCGATGGCGACCTCGGCGTCATTTGCCTCCTCGTACCCCACCGCGGCGATCTTGCCGGCCGCCGCGATCAGGTTGCGAAGGACCGACTTGCGCTCCACGATCCGCCCGTAGTGCTCGACGTGCACAGCGGTGGGCACCGCGTTCATCAGTGTGGCCAGATAGGCAGGGCCGCCGACTCCATCCAGCCGATCTCGCCGTGCAAGCTCGTCGGCCAGGGTCACGAGGTCGATCGGCTCGCGCTGGCCGTGAAGGCCGAGCATCGCCTCGTAGATCTCAGAGTGCTGCTGGCGGTAGAAGTCAGCAGGGCGAAGGAAGTCAGCGACCTTCAGGATCGCGTCCGGGTCAATAAGGATTGAGCCGAGGACGCTCTGCTCGCCTTCGACCGCCTGTGGTGCCAGCTTGTCGATGCTCATGCCACCGGAAAGGTTGGCGGCCACGCGAGCGGCTCACCAGCCCTCTTTTCGCCGTCCGCTGTGCATAACCCCCCGCTCTTGTGGAAATGGATGATTCCTGTGGAAAACCGGCGCCGATGGGTCCGCGTGTGCGACGTGCTCATCGACCGATGGTCAGGCAACCCTGTGACAGCTAGAGCGTCGCGGCGCTAGCGCCCCCATCCGCCGGGCGGCTCGCGCCGACCATCAGCCTGGTTCCAGGTGTCGCGCTGCTCGACCACCAGCCCAGCGGCATCGAAGCGAAGGACCGATGTGCCGGCCAGGGTTGTCTCCACGCCGTTCTCGGTCAGCGCAGCCCACCACTCGATCGCGGCGCGGTCGCCGTCCACGACGGGTTTGCCGACCCGGGCGCGCACCGACTCCTCCTCGGCGAATGCCTGGGTCACGTACTCGCGCACGCCGGATCGTCCCGCGTACGGCGTTCGAAACGGCTGCGATGAGAAGACGACGTCAGGGTGGTAGAGCGCAACGATCGCCTCGGTGTCCTGCGACTCCCAGGCGCTCTTCCACACCTCCGCCCAGCGGACGGCCGCATCGCTGTCAGGCTGCTTGGCCATGCGACAAGACTAGTCCGACGCTGCGCCGAGCCGACGACCCACCTTTGAACAACAGCTCCGCCCAGCCGACGACCCACCTTTGAACAACAGCTCCGCCCAGCCGACGACCCACCTTTGAACAAATGCTCCGCCGGGGACAAAAGCTCCGCCGGGGACAACAGCCTCGGCGGTGGCGTCAGCCCGGTTATGACTCCCTAGTCGTAATAGCGACGAGTCAGGGCGGAATCCGTACGTGTCCCATGACAAGCGGTCATGGCCCGCGTGCAATCAGGCGCGAACCGGTCGATGGTAAGACAACGTGGTCATATGCCAGCGGCGGACCGGAAGGTAAAGGTCGACGCGGGCGACAGGTGTGAGCGGGCAGGCTTGCGCGCCACCGCGCCGTCCATCGGCACGCTGCCTAAGCCGGCACCACGGTGACGGTGAGCTGCGCCTCGACACCCGACATCAGGCGCACCTCGACACGGTGGTCGCCGAGCGTCTTGATCGGCTCACGCAGGTGGATTGAATGCCGATCGACCTCAACCCCCTCGCGGGCGATCAGCTCGGCGATCTCGCGGTTGGTGACGGACCCGAACAGGCGGCGCTTCTCCCCGGCCTTGACGGCCACCTCCAGCCTCATGGCGCGCAACTTCTCGGCGGTCGCCTCCGCTTCGGCCCGCTCGGAGCGGTCACGTTCGTCGCGCTCAACACGATGGCGTTCCCAGTTCTTCAATGCACCGGCATCGGCCACCACCGCCGCCCCATTTGGCAGCAGGAAGTTGCGAGCGTAGCCGTCCTTTACGTCCTTGACGTCGCCGGCTCGACCGAGCCCCTTCAGGTCGTGCTTGAGAATCACCTTCATGCGCGTTCGAGTTCCCTTCGTCGGTTTGGGCTGGCGTCGATCAGTTCAATCTGGCGTCGCGACTGCCGGCTGCCGCGGGCTCGCGGTCGGACGATTCGACATCGGCCGATGACGCATCTTCCGCGGCAGACGATCGCAACCGGCGCATGCGCCAATCGCGCAGCACCGCCTTGACCGCCCGGGAGTCGCGGAGGTCGCCATATCGCTCGAGCAGCTCAGGCAACCGGTCGCGAATCTGGTCATAGCGGTCGCCGAGCAGCTCACGCAGTCGGGCCATGTCATGGTCCAGCTGCGCTGTCCCGTCGCGCGCCCGCGCGACCTGCTCCTCGCGCACCTTCCGCGGGGCGTTGGCGATGAACAGGTCCAGCACCAGCAGCAGGACGGTCAGGTCATCGGCCTGGCCAAGGATCGGGATGGCGTCCGGGATCAGGTCGATCGGCACCACCACGTAGGCCAGCCCGGCCCCCAGCAGGGCCTTCAGGGGCAGCGGCGTGCGGGGGTCGCGCAGCAGGCCCCAGACGATGCGGGCGTAGGTGGGCAGCTTCCAGATGAGGCGGGCGAGGCGCAGGTAGCGCAGCCGGCCGGACACGTTCATTAAAGGCAGCCTCCGGGCTGACGGTCGGGTGAGTCCGGATGATAGCAGAGGAGCGATCACCGCCAGTTGACAATAGAACGCATGTTCGGCTAGGATCTGGCGTGACCCGCCCCAGGGAGAGCCGCCCATGACCCGGCATGACGCTGACCGAAAGCTGAAGATCCTGGACTCTATCGCGCGCACGGTTGCAGAGCGCGGCTACCCGCCATCGGTTCGCGAGATCGCCGATGCCGTGGGCCTGGCCTCCACCTCGGCGGTCCACCATCACCTGATTGCTCTGGAGCGGGACGGGCTGCTGGAGCGCGGCTCGCACTCCTCGCGAGCGCTGCGCCTGACCGAGCAGGGAGAGGCGCAGCTTGAGCGTCCCGTGCGGCGCCAGCCGGCCGCGCTGAGCAGGGTGACGCCCTTCCGCATGCCGGTCGAGCGGGACGTGCTGGCACTGCCCGTGCTTGGCGAGATCGCAGCCGGCCAGCCGATTGAGGCCTATGCAGACGGAGCGGAGTCGCTGGACGTGCCGCGTTCGTTGCAGGCTCGCAACGACTCATACGTACTGCGGGTGCGTGGCAAGAGCATGATCGACGCCCTTATTGACGATGGCGATTACGTCGTCGTGCAGCCCCAGGCCACCGCCCATGACGGTGACATCGTGGTCGCCCTGCTGGAGGACAACGGCGTCACTCTCAAGCGCTTCTTCCGCGAGGACAACCGCATCCGGCTCCAGCCCGCCAATGCCGAGATGGAGCCGATCTTCGCGAGTGAGGTGCAGATTCAGGGCAAGGTCGTCGGCGTCATTCGCAAGCTCGCCTGATCGGCCAAGGCCGCGTGGAGCGCTGCCGCCGAACGCGGCGATCCAACCTGCATAGGCTGATGGACCGATGCCCCCGCAGACCCTCTCGCTTCGCCAGCTGAATCGCGCCACGCTCGCCCGCCAGGGCTCCTCGAACCGCTGGCGGGCGCGCCGTTGGGCCGGCAGGTCCAACGTCTGGGGTCGCTGCAGGCCCAGCATCCGGACTGGCCGCCCTTTGCGCTGCGATCGCGCCTGGGGGATGCGCCGCCCGCCGACCTCGATCGGGCCCGTTCGCGCAGATCGGTTGTGCGCGCTTCCCTGATGCGCATGACGGTGCACATCGTCAGCGCGGAGGATTTCTGGCCGATGTCGACGCTCACCCTGCCGTTCCGAGTTGACCAGTGGCGGGCCTGGTACAAGCTGGATCCCGCCACCTCACCGCTCGGGCGCCGGATCACCGCCACCCACGCCGCAGTCCTTGCAGCCATGGAGGAGCGACCGCTGCCCATCCGCGAGATCGAGGCGATCATGGCCGAGCAGCTGCGCGACGTGGAGATTCCTCCCAACCGCGCGCTATGGCGGCACGTCAGCGGGGCGCTGCCGCTGATCCTGGTCCCCTACCCGCAGGAGGCCTACGGCCGTGCGCGCTACGTGGCCGCCCAGCAATGGCTCGGCCCGCCGATGGAGGACCAGACGGATCCGAATCGGGCCGCCGCCTATGTGGCGGAGCGCTACCTGGCTGCCTTCGGGCCCGCCAACGCCGATGACCTGGCCGCATACGTCGGCCGCGGCAGGAATATCGCCAGGTGCCGGGGTGCGCTCGAGCGCCTGGCGGAGCGTCTCATTCAGTTCGTGGATGAGGGCGGACGCCCGCTGGTCGACCTGGTCGACGCGCCTCGGCCCGGCGCTGACGCTCCCGCACCCCCGCGCCTGCTGGCCCGCTGGGACAGCCTGCTGCTTGCCTATGGCACCAGGGATCGCACCAGAGTGCTGCCATCCGAGCACCAGGCAACGGTGATCACCAGGAACGCGGATGTGCTGCCCAGCTTCCTGGTCGATGGGATGGTGGCCGGCACCTGGCTGCCGCGCCTGCGGCGCGACGGGTCGCCGGACGTGGAGCTGCGCCCGTTCGGCCGGCTGGCAGACGCAGATCGTGTGGCGCTCGAAGCGGAGTCCCATCGGCTCCTGCCTGTCCTGCGCAAGGGCGCTTTCTCGCGGTATCCGGGCACCGACTGAGGACTTTGGATGCGCACCATTGTGCACGCCGACATGGACGCCTTCTACGCCAGCGTCGAGGTCCTCGACGACCCGAGCCTTCGCGGCAAGCCCGTGATCGTGGGTGGTGATCCGAACGCCCGCGGCGTGGTCAGCGCCGCATCGTACGAGGCTCGCAAATTCGGCGTTCACTCGGCCATGCCGCTGCGCACCGCCGCGCGGCTGTGCCCGCATGGCGTCTTCCTGCCCGGCCGCTTTGACCGCTATCGGGAGCTCAGTCGCCAGGTGATGCGCATCTTCGCCTCCTTCACCCCGACGGTGGAGCCGATCAGCCTGGACGAGGCGTTCATGGACGTGACCGCCAGCCGGGCTGCCTTCGGCGACGGGGCGACGATCGCCCGCGTGCTGAAGGACCGCGTGCTCGCCGAGACCGGCCTGGTGGTCAGCGTTGGCGTGGCGACCAACAAGCTGTGCGCCAAGGTCGCCTCCGACCTGCGTAAGCCGGACGCGCTGGTGGTCGTGCCGCCGGGCGAAGAGGCAGCCTTCCTCGCACCGCTGCCCGTCAGCCGGCTGTGGGGCGTGGGCCCCCAGTCGCGGCAGGCGCTGGCCGACTACGGAGTCACCACCATCGGGCAGCTTGCCGCGTTGTCGGAGGTCACCCTCCATCGCCGTTTCGGCACGCACGGCGTCGAGCTACGGCTGCGCGCGCAAGGAGTCGATCCGGCGCGGGTGGTGCCCAGCCAGGCCCCGAAATCGATCGGCCATGAGCTGACGTTCAACCACGATGTCACCGACCCGGCCCGTCTGGAGGCGACACTGCTCGACCTGGCCGAATCGGTCGCCTCCCGCCTGCGGCATCACCACATGGCGGCCGGGGCGGTGCAGCTCAAGCTGCGCTACGAGGGCTTCGATACCATCACCCGCCAGGCACCCCTGGGGCACCAGGTGCGTGACTCGGAGCCGCTCTACGAAAAGGGCGTGGCACTCCTGCACAAGGCCCTGGGCTCCGATCGCGCGGTGCGGCTGATAGGCCTGACCGCCATCAACCTGACCGATGTGCAGCAATTGACCCTGTTCGACGCACCTGATCGGACCGATCGGATCGCCCAGTCGATCGACGCGGTGCGGGAGCGCTTCGGGGAGAAGGCGATCACGCGAGCCAGGCTGATCGGGCATCGCGACCACCGGCGGCCCGATTTCGGCGAGCGCCCCGAGGCGCCGCCCGTCGACGAATGACAAGTCCAGTCAGGTCCGTGCCCGATACCCCTTGACAGGATAGAACGCCTGTTCGTATCATGCTGCTCCATTAGAACGCCTGTTCGGCGGGCTTGGACCCACACGGACAGCGCAAAGGAGCAGCAGACACTATGGCCCTCACCAAGATCACGCCGCTTCCGGCGCAAGTCCGCTGGGACCGGCGCCACGCCAGGCCCATCTCCGTCCAGATCGGCGACCGCCAGCTGAGAGTTACGGGCCTCGATGCCGTTCGCGACGAGATGGCCGCGTATCCCGCCGCCCGCGGCCCGCGCATAACCTTCCTGGTCGAGACGGATGCCGGTCAGGCCTCGCTGGTGTTCGACGGACGGCAGCGGCGCTGGTATGTCGAGGCGCTCGACCACGCCGCTTAGGCCCCAGCCGCTGGCCCACCGCCGTCGACCGGATCGAGGGGCTCGGCGCTGACGACCCAGATCGGTCCGTCGCCCGTCTCGACACGGCGCGCGTCGCCGCCCGGGTCGACCAGGCTGGTCCGGGTCAGGCGCACCCGCTCGCCCTCCAGCGCGGCGAGCGGACCGGTCACCGGCGCCGGGCCAAAGGTGAAGGCCCAGGCGCGCACCTGGTCATGGATCTTGCGCGCCGGCTGGGCCCAGTCGACCGTGGCGTAATCGTCGGCGAAATGGCCGGCCCATGTGGCGCCCTCGTCCGGCTGCCGGTCGCCCGGATCGCCAGCTGCGATGCGCTCCAGCGCTCTCGGCAGCAGACCGATCGCGACGGCCCCCAGGCGCGGACCCACGGCCATGATGTCGAAGTCGTCGTCCTCCATCGGGACAGGAGCCTGCGCCAGGATGGCGCCGGTATCCAGCTCGGCGTCCATGCGGTGCCAGGTGACGCCGTACTGCCCGTCACCCTCGCGGAGGGCCCAGGCGATGGGGATCGGCCCGCGATGGCGCGGCAGCATGGCCGGGTGGCAGTTCACCGACCCAAGACGCGGGACCTGCAATGCCGCCAGTGGTATCTTCCAGGGGAAGCCCCAGCACAGCAGCAGGTCGGGTGCGTAGGCGCGCAGCAGCGGCTCAATGGCGTACCTCGATGCGGGCAACAACAAATCCAGGCTGGCCGGCGCCGATTCATCGGTCATGGATGGCCGGTCAGGCATCGGCTTGTCGCGGCGTGCGCCGATCAACGCCACCGGCTGATGGCCCAGCTCGCGCACCGTTGCGGCCAGTGCCTGGGCGACGAACGGTACGGTCGTGACCAGGACGATTCGCCAGCCGCTGTCCGCCATGGGCCTGCAGTCTAGCCCGTACAATCGCAATGGCGAGCCGGAGCGCCGCCGCCAGGAACGCCCCGCACGAGACCTCGCCATGGAGGATCCCACCACCAACCTCACCGACCTCTCCTTCAAGGAGCTGACCGCCCGCCTCGCCAGCCGTGAGCCGATCCCCGGTGGCGGCTCGGCCGCAGCCCTGGCAGGGGCCATGGGCGCAGCGCTGGTGGCCATGGTGGCTGAGCTGAGCATCGGTCGCGCCGACGCGTCTGACCACCGGGCGCAGCTCATCGATCTGCGCGACAGCGCCGTCGCGCGGCAGAGCGCACTGCTCGACCTGGCCGAAGAGGACGCCGACGCCTACTCCGCGGTCGTCGCGGCGCGGCGCCTGCCGAAGGAGGACGAGGCCGCTCGCCAGACACGCGCCCGGACACTGCGCACGACCATGGTCACGGCTGCCGAGGTTCCCCTGCGCACGGCCCAAGTGGCGGCCGAGGTGCTCGACATGGCGGGGCGCATCGCCCCCATCGGCAACCCCAACGCCGTGAGTGACGCCGGCGTGGCCGCCCAGCTGGCAAGCGCGGCCGTTCGTGGTGCGCTGCTGAATGTGCGCATCAACCTGCCGTACCTGCCGGCTGGCGAGCCGCTGCTCAAGACCGCCCCGGCCGAGGTCGAGCGGCTCGAAACGGCAGCCGCCGCCGGCGAGCGAGCGGCACTTGATCACGTGGCGAGGAGGATCGGGCCTTCGTGAGCGCACGCCTGCTCGATGGTCGCACCGTCGCCTCGCACCTGTGGCGTGAGCTGTCGGAACGCGTCGCCACGCTGGACCAAACCGGTGATATCCGTCCGCGCCTGGCCGTCGTGCGGCTTGACGACCGCGGCCCATCCGCGGTGTATGCCGCCAGCCTTGGCCGCGCGGCACACAGCGTGGGAATCGAGCCGGTGGAGGTCATGCCGCCGGATGGGGTGCAGCTCTCCGACCTGGCGGCGCGGATCGGGGCATTGAACCGCGACCCGAGCATCTCGGGCATCGTTGTCGCCCAGCCGCTGCCCGCTCACCTCGACACCGCAACGGTGTTGGGCCTGATCGACCCGGCCAAGGACGTGGACGGTGCCACTCCGCTCAACGCCGGCCGGCTGGCACGCGGCTACACGGCCTTCGTGCCGGCCACCGCCCTGGCCGTGATGGCAATCCTGCGCACCTACCAGATCCCCATCGCCGGTCGCCGCGCGGTGGTGGTCGGCCGCTCGGCGGTGGTCGGTCGTCCGGTGGCCTCTCTCCTGCTTGAGGCCGATGCGAGCGTGCTGGTCACCCACCGGCGCACCCGTAACCTGGCGCGTGAAACACGACGAGCCGAGATCCTGGTCGTCGCGGCCGGCCAGCCCAACTTGATCCGCTCCGAGATGGTCAACCGCTCGGCGGTCGTGATCGACTGCGGCATCAACACCACGCCCGCCGGGATCGTGGGCGACGTCGACTTCGCCGCGGTGCGGCCGGTGGTCAGCGCCATCACGCCGGTGCCCGGCGGGGTTGGCCCGGTCACGACCATGATGTTGCTTGAGCAGACGGTACAGGCCGCCGAGCGGCGGCTGGGCCTCGGGGAGCCGGCCCTCGACATGTTCCGGGTCGAGAGCCAAACGAACGCCGACCGCTAGCCCGGCTCGCCCATCACACCGAGGTCGTACATCTCCTCAACCGGCACCGTGCCGTCAATGAAGCCGAGCCGCTCCATCGTGGCGAAGCCGCGTGCCCAGACGTCGGTGGGAATGACGCCGTCGATGGGCGGATCCCACGCCCCAACCGTGGCTTCCAGCACTGCGCGCGCGGTTGCCTCATCCTCGCCGATGGTCGGCACCTCGATCACGGCGGCCTGCAGTCCGAGATCGGGATCATCGGCGATCGCCTGTTGGGCGCGGACGATGGCGGCGGCGAAGGCCTTCACCACCGTGCGGTCGGCGGAGAGGAGCTCATCGCCGACCACGATCCCGGGCCCGGGCAGCGGCGCAAAGTCGTCAACGGTCAGCAGCTTGACGTCAAATCCCTGCGCCTCGAGTCGCAGCGGTTCGTTGGCTCGAAAGCCGGTGATGAGGTCGACGTCGCCGTTCAGCAGCCCCTCCACCTGGTTGAACTGAGGGTACTCGCGGATGGTGACGTCGTCCGCCGTCAGACCACCGGCATCCAGCAGGGCCAGCAGCGCATGCCATGACGAGCCGAAGCGTCCCGGAGTGCCGATGCGCAGGCCGGCCAAGCCGGACGGCTCGGCAGGAACGACCTCCGGCGCGCCGATCAATGCCACCGGGAAGTGGTCGTACAGGGTGGCCACGTACTTGATGGGGATGCCTGCGGTCCGTCCAACCATCACGTCAGTGGCGTCGGCCACCCCGAACTCCGACTGGCCATCGGCGACCAGGCGGATGACATCGTCGCTGTATTCGATGCTGACCTCGAGGCCGGCATCGGCGAAGTAGCCTGCCTGCTTGGCCAGGTAAAACGGCGCGAACTGCACGTCCGGCTGGAATCCCAGCAGGAGTCTCACCTCGCGGAGGTTGGTCGAGGCGGGGGCCGAGGCCGCCCCGCTTCCCAGGGTGCCGGATGGTGTCGCATTCGGGCCACCAGGCCCGCCGGCGATTCCGGGAAGCAGCAGGATCACCGCGATCAGGATCACGACCGCAGCAATGAGCGGCATGGCGAAGCGGCGCGGAGACATCGGTCTACCTCAAGCGGTCTGGATGAGCCGCCGCTCCAGCAGGACCACCAGGCTGTAGAAGGTGAGCCCGATGATCCCGAGCGCGGCAAGGGCGACGAACATGAGCGGGGTGTCGAACAGTCCCTGGTCGGCGATGTTGATGAGCACGCCCAGGCCGGTGCTGGCGCTCACCCATTCGGCCACCACGGCACCGATCACGGCCAGCGTCACGCCCACACGCAAACCACCAAACAGGACGGGCAGGGCCGATGGAATCTCCAGCCGGGTGGTGACCTGGGCAGGCGTGGCGCCCAGCGAGCGAAGCATCTCGCCCAGGAGCGGATCGGCCGAGCGGATACCCACCATGGTGGCGATGGCTATCGGGAAGAAGACGATCAACGCGCACACCAGCACGCGCGCCAGCAGCCCGCCGCCGAACCAGATATCAAGCAGCGGAGCCAGGGCCAGGATCGGCACCGCCTGTGCGGCGACGATGTAGGGCGACAGGACTCGCTCGATGAGCACGCTCTTGCCCAGTGCTACACCGATGGCGGCGGCGGTGACGGCGCCCAGCGCGAAGCCCAGCACAACCTCGGACAGCGTGGCCCAGACGTGCACCCACAGGATGCCGGAGCCGATAGCCCGCACGGCGCGCTCGCCCACCACCTCGGGGGCGGGCAGGATGTACGCGGGCGTCCCGGTGACCACGGTGAGCAGCTTCCACGCCGCCAGGAAGGCGGCCAGCGAGAGGAGCGAGGCGGCCAGGCGTTTCATGAGCTGCTTGTCCACGGCGCAAGCTCCGGCGGTTTGACCGATGCGAGAGTCGCTCGGATGGCGGCGTCCGTCTCCGCCGCCCGGCTGTCCGCCCCGATCCTGACGTCGCGCGGTCGAGGTAGGTCGACCGTCAGGAGTCGCGCGACGGATCCTGGTCGGGCGGTCATGACCGCTACCTGGTCGGCCAGGCGCACCGCCTCGGGCACGGAATGCGTGACCAGGATCACGGTGCGTGGCCGTTCCAGCCACAGGTTCTGGAGCTCCGAGTCGAATGCCTCGCGGGTGAGCGCGTCGAGCGCCGAGAACGGCTCGTCAAGAAGCAGGACGGGCGGGTCGGTGATCAGGGCGCGGGCCAGGCCGGCGCGCTGCGCCATGCCGCCGGACAGCTCGCGTTGGTGGAGGTGGGCTGCATCTGCGAGGCCCACTCGGTCGAGCGCGGCGCTGGCGCGGGTCAGCCGCTCGGCCGGCGGGACGCCATGGAGCGAGAGGGGCAGCGCCACGTTCTCCAGGGTCGTCAGCCAGGGCAGCAGGCGCGGCTGCTGGAAGGCGATTCCCACGCGAGCATCGCCCGGGCGGGGCGGAGAGGTGGAGGCGGCGCCGCCCCCGATCAGAACGCGTCCGCCATCCGGTTGAAGCAGCCCGGCGATCGCGCGCAGCAGCGTCGATTTGCCGCAGCCATTGGGCCCGATGATCACCGTGAAGCTGCCGGCCGCCACGCTCAGCGAACAGCGCTGGAGAGCGATCGGCCGACCATCGTGCACCGCGAAAGAGACCGAGATGTCCTCGGCGGAGACGGCAAGCCCTGCCGTGTCGATCTCCCTCGTTGCCGCACCGTGGCTGCTCGCTGCTGTCGTCATTCGCGCTCCGCTGAAGTGGCTCGACCACCGTCATGGGGGCACGCCGCGTATTGACGCCCGCGGTCGCATCGGTCCGTTCGCCGCCGCCTGCGCAGCCGCAGGCGAAAGATCAGGTTCGATGCGTCGGAGGAACGCCTCGCGGTCGCCTTCTCCCTTCCGGACTGTGACCGTCGGCCCTGTCTGCCGGAGAGCGTCGCGCTCGCCGGGTCAGGTCGGCCCTATCAGGTTTCATCCCGCTGCCATTCTCCGTGGCATCGGGCCCGATGGGGTTCGCGGGCTGGCTCCGATCTGGGAGCCGACCGCCGGTGGGGACTTTCACCCCGCCCCGAAGGCGATGGAATTGTTCAGTTGCGGCAAGCGTGACAGCGGCGCACCCGACGGTCAACCGACCTGTTGCGGACCACCGCGAGCTCGTAGCCAGCGGTAGATGACATATATGCCCCCCACGACCACTAAGGCGTAGATCAACAGCTCGAATGGCCGCACGGCGTCGTAGAGGCTCTTGTAGTTCTCGCCCAGCAGGAAGCCACCGAGCAGCAGGCCAGCGTTCCACGGCAGGGAGCCGAGCGTGCTGAACAGCACGAATCGCCCGAGCGGCATGCGCGCCACGCCGGCCGGGTAGTTGATCAGCGCGCGCAGCAGCGGAACCATGCGGGCGATGAAGACGGCCCAATCGCCGTACCGGGCGAACCAGGCGTCCGCTCGATCCAGATCATCGGGCTGGATATGAACGAATCGGCCCCACCGATCCAGCAGGGGCCGGCCGCCCCAGGCTCCGATCAGGTAGCCGGCCAGGGACCCTGCAACTGCGCCCACGGTGGCCACCACCAGCACCGCGATCCAGTTCCACGGCGCGCTTGTCAGCGGCTCCAGCACGGACGGATCGGCGGCGGACTGGCTGACCTTCCAGCCGGCCATCGGCACGATCACCTCGGACGGGATGATCGGCACGAAGGTCTCCAGGCCGATGGCGATGGCCACGCCCACGTAGCCCACCGCGTCGTACAGGTCAAGGAAGAACGGGATGATGACGGTATCGATGAACTCCAGCATCGGCTAGGGGTCTGGCTCCGACGGGTGGTGCAGCGCTACGGCCACCTTGTGAGGCTGCAGCTGACCGGGCGGAGCGGTGACGTGGCCGGAGGCGCGGAGCCGCTCATCAACGCGCAGCACGTGGACCGCCACGATCACCGACACCAGCGCCGCGCCGGCGATCCACCCGCCCAGCACGTCGATTGGGAAATGCGCGCCGAGATAGATGCGCGTCGCGCTGATAGCACCAATCACCACCAGCGCAACCAGGTAGGCGATGATCCCCTGGCGCCGATCCGGCGCGAGGCGCGCCACGCAGAAGGCCACTAAGCCATAGAAGACCGTGGCTCGCAACGCGTGGCCGGCGGGAAAGTCGGCCAGGTCGTCCAGCCCGGTGCCGTTGATGTCGAACAGCGCGCTGCCGAGCTGCGCGGGACTGATCGGCGGGATGGCCGTGAAGTACTTCAGCGCCCACTCGATCGGGAAGGCCAGGGTCCCAGCCGCGAGCACCAGCGCCAGGTCTCGCCGTCGCATGACCAGCGCCAGCAGACCCAGCAGGGCGAATCCCAGTGTCACGAACCACCCGGATCCCAGCCCGCTGATCCCGAGCAGCAGCACGTGAAGCGGTGGGAGCATGGTCTCGACCCACTCGCGCACCTGCGGTACCAGGCTGTCCATCAGCCACTGCTCGGGCTGGGTGTAGAGCGTGGTGCGCTTGAAGGTGACCAGCCAAAACAGGGTCGGCAGGGTGATGAGGGTCAGCAGGAACGCCGCCGCGGGGCTCGGAACGGCTCCCCCCAGGCTGTCCTCACCTTCGGCGTCCACGAGCAGGCGGCTCGTGGGGTCCGGCAGGCGTCGCACGTTCGTAGTATAGGTTCGCGCTTCGGCCAGACCGGGCCGCAGCGCCATAGCCGTGTCGCCCCGGCCAGTTCGCAAAGGAGCCCGTTACGCAGTCGCCACCGACAGCACCTCTCCACCTGACCGGCCGCAACCTGTCCATCACAAACGTGATCGAGGTCGCCCGCGCCGGGCGCCGCGTCGAGCTCGCGGACGAGGCCGTCGAACGGATGCAGACCTCGCGGGCCGTCGTCAAGCGGGTGGTGGCTGAGGGTCGCACGGTCTACGGGGTGACCACCGGCTTCGGCGACCTGGCCGATGTCCGTATCGAGCCGCAGCAGACCGCCGAGCTGCAGCGCAACCTGGTGCGGTCGCACGCCGCAGGGGTTGGCGAGCCGCTGCCGGCCGAGGTCGTGCGGGCCATGCTGCTGCTGCGGGCGAACGCGCTGGCGATCGGTCTATCAGGCGTCAGGCCACAGGTGGTCGAGCTGTTGATCGGCATGCTGAACGCCACCGTCCACCCGCTGGTCCCGTCGCGCGGCAGCGTGGGGGCCTCGGGCGACCTGGCGCCGCTCGCGCACCTTGCCCTGGTGCTCATTGGTGAGGGCGAGGCGTGGGTCGACGAGGCCGGGCCTGGCCCCGGCGGTGAGGCACTGGAGCGCGCCGGCCTGCAGCCGCTTGCTCTGGAGGCAAAGGAAGGCCTGGCACTGCTGAACGGCACCCAGCTTATGGCGGGCCTGGCGGCATTGGCGCTCCACGACGCGCGCCGGCTGGCAATCTCGGCGGATGTGATCGGCGCCATGAGCCTGGAGGCCATGCATGGAACCGCGGCCGCCTTCGACGAGGCGCTTATCCAGGCCAGGCCCCACCCGGGCCAGGTCCGGGTTGCTGCCCACCTGCGGAGCCTGCTGGCCGACTCCGAGATCGGCGCCTCGCACGCGGGCAGTCCGCACAAGGTGCAGGACGCCTACTCGCTGCGCTGCATGCCGCAGGTGCACGGCGCGGTGCGCGACGCGCTCGACCAGCTGGAGCGCGTGCTCGCCGTGGAGATGAACGCGGCAACTGACAACCCGCTCGTCTTCCCGACGGGCGAGGTGATCTCGGGCGGCAACTTCCATGGTGAGCCGCTGGCGCTGGCGACCGACTACGCCAAGATGGCAGTGGCCGAGCTGGCTTCCATCTCCGAGCGACGATCGGCGCGGCTGGTGGACGCTCACCTGTCCGGCCTTCCTGCCTTCCTGTCCGATGAGCCCGGGCTGCGCTCCGGGCTGATGATCGCCCAGTACACCGCCGCGGCCCTGGTCAACGAGCTCCAGACACTGTCCCACCCGTCCAGCGTCGACACCATCCCGACCAGCGCCAACCAGGAGGACCACGTCTCCATGGGCGCCACCAGCGCCCTCCATCTGCGGGATGTGGTCGACCGTGCCGAGGCGGTGCTCGCCATCGAGGCGCTGTGCGCCGCCCAGGGACTGGATTTCCGTGGGCCGATGCGCCCTGGGAACGGCGTGGCGCGCGCTCACGCGCGATTGCGATCGCTGGTGCCGCACCTGGCCGAGGACCGCTCACCCGCCGGCGATATCGCCGAGGTGCGCGAACTGCTGCGCGTGGGAGAGCTGGCCATCGATGACTGAGCTGCTCTTCTCGCTGGTCGATCCCGACTCGTTCGCCGACATCCCGGCGCCCGCCCAGCCCGGCGCCAGGTGCCAGACCTGCGACTACTGGGAGCGTCTGGACGGGCACCGCGAAGCTGACGACAGCAACGCCGCGCGCTCGGTGAAGCTATCGCGGCTGATGGCCGGCGAGCGGCTGGCAGGGGCGTACGGGATGCTCGCCTGGCAGAGCGGCGGGGACGGCGACCGCCTGGCGGTGGGTTGGTGCCAGTTCGGGCCACTCTCCGCATACCCGCGTGCGCAGGTCATCCGCGACCGATACCCGGAGCTGCCCCAGTCGCCCTCGCCGTGGGTGATCACCTGCCTGCAGATTGATGAGTCCCAGCAGGACCGCGAGGCAGCCGCCGAGGCCCTGCTCGCCGCCGTCTGCCGCGACCTCGATCGCCGGGGGATCGTGGCCGTCGAGGCCTACCCGGAGGGCGTGACCGATCCGTGGCTTCCGTCACCCGGACCGGCGGGGATCTACCAGCGGGCGGGCTTTGCACAGGTGGCCGGCGAGGATCGCTTCCCGGTCCTGCGCCGCGAGCTGGCCGCGGAGGGAACCACTGAGGTTGGCTGGAGCGATCTGCTGGCCCGCACACCGCCGCCCGACGAGGGCGACGACTGGCCGCTACCGCTGCCCAAGGGCCCATCCAAGGAGGATCTCTTCCGGCTGCCGGAGAAGCCAAAGCGGCCCAATCCGTTCGGCGACGACGAGTAGCGTGCTAGAAGCAGGACTCTGGGGGCTGGCGGCGGCCTCGACGCTGGTCATCGGCGCGTTGATTGGCCTGTATGCGCGCATCCCCCGCCGATTCGTGGCGCTGGTCCTGGCCTTCGGGGTCGGGGCCTTGATCAGCGCCGTTGCCTTCGACCTGACCGAGGAGGCGTTCCGCGTCGGCGGCACGCTGCCGGTGGCCGTCGGCCTCGGAATCGGTGCGCTCACCTTCTACGGCGGGGACCAGATCCTGCAGAGGGGCGGAGCCGCGCGACGCGGGTCACGCGTCACGCAGGTCGCGGACAACGGCCTGGCCATCGTCCTGGGTGCCATGCTCGACGGCATCCCCGAATCGATCGTCCTGGGTTCGACCCTGCTCGCCGGCATTGGAATCAGCACCCCGTTCCTTTTCGCCGTCGCAATCTCGAACCTGCCGGAGGCGCTGACCGCCGCGGTCGACCTGCGGCGCGAGGGTCATAAGCCTGGCTGGATCATCGGCCTGTGGGTGGTGGTAGCCGTGGTATCCGGCCTGTTCGCGGCCCTCGGCTATTGGGCGCTCGGCGAGATGGGGCAGTCCGATTGGGTCCCGCTGATCCAGGCCTTCGCCGCAGGCGCGATCCTGACCATGCTGGTCGACACCATGATCCCCGAGGCCTTCGCCGACGGGGGCGACCTCGTCGGGCTGGTGACCGTGCTCGGCTTCGCGACGGCCTTCTTCCTTACCAGGATCAGCTGACGGCCATGGCTGCTCACTGGCTGCTGGCCACTCCCATGAAGGGGGTCTCATCTGTTCAGGTACCAATCACCGTTGGCTTAGCCGGGTTCTTCGTGGGTTGAGAACGGCGGAACGGCTCGGCCCACGCTCCGCGCCGTCCTCACATCGGTCTCAAGCGTTCCACGCGATCTAAGCCGATCCTGATTGGTACGTGACAACCAACAAGACGGCCGCCGCCGCCATCAGCGAAGGAGAAGCAGCTCCGGCGCTTCGTGTTGGCCGAGCCAGTGCCGGTCGTTGGTCGCCACCGGGAGGCCGAGGCGCAGCCCAAGCGCGATGCACAGCCGATCCGCCAGCGAGAAGCCACTCCCTTTCCGCCAGAGCAAGGCGGCCTGCTCGGCATCAGGTTGTGTCACGTCGGCGACGCCCAGGCCAAACGAAACGAGCAGCCGTGCGACGAGCTCTGTATCGACGCCGTGCTGGCGTGACTTCTGAAGAACCTCCGACCAGTTTGCGGCACCGATCACGCCTTCCATCAGCAGCGGTTCGGCGCGATCGGATCCCGGTTCATCCTGGAGCCAGGCGAGGATGACCGACGCGTCCACCACCGTGGTCACCGCTCGCGATCCTCACGCTCGGCCTCCCGTCTGCGATCCGAGATCAACTGGCCGGCGAGGCTCGCGTGGACATCGGCGAACATGCTCCGCAGCCGGCGCTTGACGACCGACCGAGGGAGGAGCAGCAGCCCGCCGTCGTCGACGGACGCAATAAGCTCCGAACCCACTCCGATGCTCAGCTGCTGTCGAACGGCTGCGGGAATCACGATCCGGCCTTTCGGTCCCACTCTGACGGTGTGAGTGTCACTCATTAATACATAGTGTCACGTCGATTGACCGTCGTCAATGGGCTGGTGTCGCGAGCCTCTCGCGTGTCGGCTCTGCAAGAAGCGAGGCCGCTCGCCGCGGCCATCACGACCATCTCGTTTCCGTGCAGCGAAGGGGGATTCATTGCGAACGGCCATCCCTTCGTGTCGAGCGACGGCCAGGCCTGGTCGCCACTCCCCTTCCCGGTGTCCGTGGGCGGCTCGGGGAGCGGTTCGCGTGTGACCGCCGCGTTGACAACCGAAGACGGGATTCTCCTCGTGGGGCAGTCGCAGCAGCATGCGGCATGTTGGTTTGCGGTAGCTCCGCAGCAATCCCGCGGCCGTATGATCGATCCGTGAAGGCGACCGCACCGAAGTCAAGCCCGCGCACCGTTCGTGCAGCCCACGGCACGGAGCTCTCCTGCCGCGGCTGGCAGCAGGAAGCCGCGCTGCGGATGCTGATGAACAACCTCGACCCGGACGTGGCCGAGGATCCGGACCATCTGATCGTCTACGGCGGCACCGGGCGAGCAGCCCGCAGCTGGGAGGCGTTCGACGCGATCGTGACGGAGCTGCGGCGGCTGGGCGACGACGAAACCCTGCTGGTTCAGAGCGGCAAGCCGGTAGGCGTCTTCCGGACGACGAAGGACGCGCCGCGGGTACTGATCGCCAACGCCAACCTCGTCCCGCACTGGGCGACATGGGAGCAGTTCCGCGAGCTGGAGCGCGCCGGCCTGACCATGTATGGCCAGATGACCGCCGGGTCGTGGATCTACATCGCCACCCAGGGGATCATCCAGGGCACCTACGAGACCTTCGCGGAGGCCGCGCGCCAGCACTTCAACGGCACCCTCAAGGGCACGGTCACGCTGACTGCCGGACTGGGCGGGATGGGCGGCGCACAGCCGCTCGCGGTGACCATGAACGAGGGGGTCTGCCTGGCCATCGAGGTGGATCATGCCCGCGCCGAGCGACGCCACAACGCCGGCTTCGTGGACGAGGTGACGAACGACCTGGACGAGGCCATCACCAAGGTCGACGCCTTGCGTGCCGCGCGCGAGGCGCACTCCATCGCGCTGATCGCCAACGCGGCCCAGGTTGAGCCTGAGCTGGCAAGGCGAGGCTGGCACCCGGACCTGGTCACCGACCAGACCAGTGCCCACGACCCGCTAGGCGGCTACGTGCCGAGAGGCATCGGCCTGGAGGAAGCGCGTGAGCTGCGCGAGCGCGACCCCACGGACTACACCCGCCGCTCCATGAGCTCCATCGCCGAGCACGTGCGGGCGATGCTGGCCTTCCAGGAGGCAGGTAGCGTCGTCTTCGACTACGGCAACAACATCCGCAGCTTCGCGAAGGAGGCAGGCGTCGAGAATGCCTTCGACTTCCCCGGCTTTGTGCCGGCCTTCATCAGGCCGCTCTTCTGCGAGGGCAAGGGGCCCTTCCGCTGGGCCGCGCTATCGGGCGATCCGAATGACATCCTGAAGACCGATGCGGCCCTGGCCGCGCTCTTTCCGGAGGACGCCAGCCTGCACCGATGGCTGCGTCTGGCCGAGGAAAAGGTGCCGTTCCAGGGCCTGCCGGCCCGGATCTGCTGGCTCGGCTACGGGGAACGGGCCAAGGCGGGCCTTCGCATCAACGAGATGGTCGCGTCCGGCGAGCTGGCCGCACCGATCGTCATCGGGCGGGATCACCTGGACGCCGGCTCCGTCGCCAGCCCCTACCGCGAGACGGAAGGGATGCGCGATGGCTCGGACGCGATCGCCGACTGGCCGATCCTGAACGCCCTGCTCAACACCGCCGCCGGCGCAACCTGGGTCAGCTTCCACCACGGCGGAGGCGTTGGGATCGGCTACAGCCTGCACGCCGGCATGGTCATCGTCGCAGACGGAACCGATGAGGCCGCCGCCCGTCTGGAGCGCGTCCTCACCGCAGACCCCGGCATGGGCGTCATTCGCCACGCCGACGCGGGCTACGAGCGCGCGATCGAGGTCGCGCGGGCACGGGGTGTTCGGATCCCAATGCAGCCCAACGACTGACCGATGGACTGGCGGCCGCTTGCTAGATCACCAGCTCCGGGTTGAGCGCGGCCAGGCTCGGAGCGCCCGCCAGCGCCATGCTGTGCTCCAGCTCCGTGGTCAGGATGTCCAGCACGCTGCCCACGCCGTCCTCGCCGTCGACGGCCAGGCCCCACAGGATGGGCCGCCCGATACCGACCGCGGTTGCGCCCAGGGCCAGCGCCATGAGCGCATCGGTTCCGCGTCGAATTCCTCCGTCGAACAGCACCGGCGCACGGCCGGCGACGGCCTGCGCCACCGCCGGCAGCGCATCGAGGCTGGCGATCGCGGCGTCCAGCTGCCGTCCACCGTGGTTGCTGACCTGGATGGCCGCCGCGCCCTGCTCGAGCGCCAGCGCGGCGTCGTCCGGGTGGAGGATGCCCTTGACGATGACCGGCAGGCCAAAGCCGGCCAGCCACTCCAGGTCGGCCCAGGTGACGCTCTCCACGAAGCTGGCCTCGGCCGCCTCGTCGAGCGAGCTTTCCGCGGCGATTGCCACGTTCGGCACCGACACGTCGAGCGGCAGTTCGAATCCGACCCGGATGTCGCCCTCGCGATGCCCAAGGCGCTGCAGGTCGACTGTCATCACCAGGGCCTCATACCCCCGCTCGACCGCCCGCTCGATCAGCGCGCGGCGTGCGCCGGGGTCGGCCAGCAGGTAGACCTGGAACCAGCGCGGCCCGCCGATCGCGGCAACCTCAGCCATATCGGTGCTGGCCGAGGTCGAGAGCGTCAGGGTGATGCCGCGCGCCGCGGTGGCTCGAGCGGTTGCCAGTTCGCCGTCCGGATGCGCCAGGCGGTGCAGGGCGGTGGGGCAGGTGAAAAAGGGCGACGGCCATCGGCGCCCCAGCACGTCGACTGACGTGTCGATGCGGGAGGTATCGGTCATGACCCGCGGCAGCAGCCGACGTCGAGCGAAGGCGGCCCGGTTGTCGTGGAGCGTGCGCTCGTCCATTGAGCCGCCGACGTAGTACGCCATGGCCGCCTCCGAGAGGCGCTCGGCCGCTGCGCGCTCGTAGTCGAAGACGTTGATGAGGTCCGGGTTCGCGACTCGCGGCGCCTCGAAGCCCGCCTTTGGCGTGTCGCTCGGGACCGGCAGACCTGGCGGACCGGACATGCGGCCGAGGATAGTGGCCGCGTAGCATCGACGTCATGACATTCGATCCGGTGGGCGTGCTGCCCGGCGCGCCCGATCCCTGGGCTTCGTCGAGTATCCCCGCCTGGCGGGATGCGTCGCCGTATGCCATGACCGAGATGATCGCCGCCGAGCCGGCATTGGCCGAGCGGCTGGTGCGGCGGCTGTCGGACGACCCGTCTGCTGCCGCAGTGGCTGACGCGGTGCGGGCGGCAGTGCAGGCCGGAGAAGCGATCCTGCTCACCGGCTGTGGCACCAGCGAACACGCCGCCGTGATCGGCGCCGCGCTGCTGGACGATGCCCTGCGGGCCACAGGTGCGGCCGATGCGCGGGTCGCATCGGTCCAGGCCTTCGAGCTGCTGGGCAGGGCGCAGCCGGCGGGCCTGGTCATCGCGGTCTCGCACGAGGGTGGAACCTGGGCGACCAACCTGGCAATCGCTGGGGCGCGCGACGCCGGCGTCCGGACCGCCCTGATCACCGTCAGCGGCCGCTCGCCCGGGGCGCAGCTCGCGGACCTCGTGATCGAGACCCGGGAGCAGGACCAGAGTTGGTGCCACACCGTCGGATATTTGTCTCCGATGGTGGCTGCCGCCGTGCTGGGCGGCCTTGTGCGCGGCGAGCCGCTGGATGGCGTCGCGGTGCGCGCGCTGCTGGACAGCGCCGACGACATGGCGGCGGCGGAGACCATGGCAGCTTCGCTGCGCTCATGCCAACGGCTGTTGATCGTCGGCTCCGGCGTGGATCACGCCACCGCGCGCGAGCTCGCGCTGAAGATCGAGGAGGGTGCGCACCTGCCGGCCACCGTGCTCCAGCTTGAAACCATCCTGCATGGCCACCTGGCAGCCGCAAACGAGCGGACCGGATTGGTCCTGGTCCTGACTGATGCGGAAGCCCGCGGCACGTTGATAGTGGAGCGCGCGACGGCGGTGCTGCGCTCGGCGGCGGCGCTCGGCATGCCGGCCGCCGCAGTGATCGCCGCCGACCTGGGCGACGACATTCCGCAGGAGCTCACGCCGGCGGGAAGGGCGGCGGTGCCGCTCACCAATCGACTGCCGCGGGCCACGGCCGCCGCGCTCGGCGCGGCGATACCCATCCAGCTGCTGGCCGAGCGGCTGGCCCGGGCGCGGGGCGTCAACCCCGACACCATCGGTCGAGAGGACCACCGCCAGGCCGCCGCCGCCGACGCATAGGCCGGTAAGATCGCCCCGTGGCCAGCCTGATCGAGTGCGTGCCGAACTTCTCGGAGGGCCGCCGGCCGAAGGTGCTGGACGAGATCGTCCAGGCTATCGGACAGATCGACGGCGTCACGCTGCTGGATCAATCGCGGGACGAGACCCACAACCGCTGCGTGGTGACCTTCGCCGGTGCCGCCGAGCCGGTGGTGCGGGCTGCCACCGCGGCCGTGGGTAGAGCCATCCAGCTGATTGATATGGAGAAACACACCGGCGCCCACCCGCGCATCGGGGCGGTGGATGTGATCCCGTTCGTGCCGCTGGGCGGAACACGCATCGAGGAGTGCGTCGACCTGGCGCGACGCTTCGGTGAGCAGATCGCGAAGCTGTTCGAGCTGCCGGTCTACCTCTACGGGGAGGCGGCGCTGCGGCCGGAGCGCCGCCGCCTGGCGGACGTCCGCCGCGGACAGTACGAAGGCCTCAAAGCCGAGCTGGGCGTCAACCCGGACCGTGATCCGGACTACGGGCCGAGCCACCTGCATCCGCGCGGCGGCGCGGTGGCGGTCGGGGCGCGCAAGCCGCTCATCGCCTTCAACGTCAACCTGGCGACGGCTGATAAGTCGGTAGCGATCCGTATCGCCCACGCAATACGCGAGTCGTCCGGGGGCCTGCCGGCGGTGCAGGCCATGGGCGTCCTGCTCGAGAACCCCGGAGAGCCGCCCCGCGCCCAGGTGAGCATGAACCTGGTCGACTGGGAGAAGACCGGCATCAGCAGGGTAGTGCGCGAGATCAGGACGCTCGCCCGCGAGGCGGGGACCGATATCCACCACTGCGAGCTCATCGGCCTGGCTCCCACCGCCGCCCTGCTGGAGGTGGCCGCCGACGCGCTTGGACTGCGTGGCTTCTCGCCCGATCAGGCCCTGGAGCTGCGGCTGGCCAAGGGCGGCTAGGGGGGTGGGCGGCTAGAATCGGCCGCCCATGACCAGCATCCGCGAATCCCTGCGGGCGGCGGTCGCCCAGGCACGCGACCGAGCCGTGGCGGCCGGCGACCTGCGGCTTCCCGAGGGCGCTGCCCTGCCCGCGATCGACATTGAGCGCCCATCGCGCCCGGAGCATGGCGACTTCGCCACCAATGCGGCAATGCAGCTGGCGCCGATTGTGCGCGACTCGCCGATGCGCATCGCCGAGGCGCTGCGCACCCACCTCGGCACTCTGCCCGGGGTGCTGGCATCCAGCGTGGCTCCGCCCGGTTTCCTGAACCTGCGGCTCGATGCGGGCTGGGTGGCGGGCCAGGTGGCCGCCATCCGCCAGCCGGCGGCTGACTACGGTCGCGTGCTGGTGCCCGAGCCGCATCGGATCAACGTGGAATTCGTGAGCGCCAACCCCACCGGACCGCTGACCGTGGGCAACGCGCGTGGCGCATTCGTGGGCGACCTGCTCAGCCGCGTGCTGGAGGCGGTGGGCCACGAAGTGACGCGCGAGTACTACTTCAACGACTTCAACGCGCAAGTGCGCAACCTGGGCCTTTCGGTGCTGGCCCGCCGTAACGGCGAGGAGGTGCCGGAGGATGGCTACCACGGCGACTACGTCATCGACCTGGCCGCGCAGGTCCCCGACGACGTGTGGGCCGCCGCCATGGCCCCCGAGGCCGATCCCGGAGAGGTGCTCGGTCGCTGGGCCTCGGAGCGGGTACGTGCTGGCATCGAGACCAGCCTGGCCGCGCTGGGCGTGCGCTTCGACGTCTGGACGTCGGAGGGCTCGCTGCACGACGAGGGCTGGGTGCCGCGCGCGCTCGACAAGCTGCGCGCCAGCGGCAACGTCTATGAGGCCGACGGCGCCACCTGGTTCCGTGCCGGCGCCTATGGCGACGAGAAGGACCGGGTCGTGGTCCGCAGCAATGGTCAGCCCACCTATTTCGCCTCAGACATCGGCTACCTGGCAGAGAAGTTCAGCCGCGGCTTCGACGAGCTGATCTACCTGTGGGGCGAGGACCACCACGGCACCGTGGCGCGCAACCGAGCCGCTGCACAGGCCCTCGGCTTCAGAGCCGAGAACGTGCATTACCTGCTGATGGCCTGGGTGCGATTCGTGCGCGACGGGGTCGATATCGGCATGAGCAAGCGCGCCGGCGAGTTCATCAGCCTGGACGAGCTGTTGAGCGAGATCGGCCCCGACGCGGCACGCTGGTTCTTCGGCTCGCGGGCACCCAGCACCGGCATCGACTTCGACATCGAGCTCGCCAAGAAGCAGAGCGCTGAGAATCCGGTGTACTACGTCCAGTACGCCCATGCGCGGGCCTCCTCGATCAAGCGCAACGCCGCCCAGGCCGGCGTCAGCGCCCATGACGCGGAGGCTGCCGGCCTGCTCCGCCACCCGGCCGAGCAGACGCTGATCCGTCGCCTGCTTGACCTGCCCGACGTGGTAGCAGACGCGGCCGAGCGGCGCGAAACGCATGAGCTGACCCGCTACCTGTTGGAGGTGGCGCAGCTCTTCAGCCAGTTCTACCGCGACTGCCGCGTCCTGACCGATGAGCCAGCCGAGCTGCCGCTCTCGCGCGCGCGCCTGGCATTGACCGACGCCACGCGCCAGGTGCTGGGCAACGGGCTGGCGCTGCTGGGCATCTCCGCTCCGGAGTCGATGTAGACCCCCCGGTCAGTCGGCGAGCAACGCCTGGATCCGCTCGAGCAGGGCAGCTGACGAGGCGTGGAGCACCACGGTCTCGGCGCGGCTCGCGCGTACCTCTGCCGTAACGAAGGGCATGTCGGCCATGACAGGGTCGTGGGTATCCTCGAATTCGGTGGCGTCGCCCGGTGCGTCCCAGGCGATCCGCCAGGCCATCACCCACCCGCCGCCCGGCCCGCGGGCCACGCTCAGCCGGTCGCCGCCCCAGCCACTGGCGGCGGCAGTCGCATCGGCGCTGCTGATGCCCAGCTCCCGCAGCCAGATGCCCAGCATAGCCTCACCGATCGTGCTCGATTCGACCCCGCGCCACCCCCGGCCCAGCATGTCAGCAAGGCCCGGATCGGGCAGCTTCACGGGCGCCTCGCGCGCCAGGAACTTGTCGGGGTGCAGCACCTGTTCGGTCGAGGCGGGTGGTTCCTGGTAGGCGGCGTCGACCGCGTCCCAGCCACCGGTCGCAAACAGTTGTCCGACCAGCGTGGCGCCGGACAGGTACGGGAATTCCAGCTGCGAAATCATCCATTTCGGCACGCCGCTGGTATCGGGCAGCGGGGTCGCGCCGACGCTCCCGAGCTCATCGGGCGAAAGGTTCTGGAAGGCCCACTGGAACATGGAGACCGTGGCATCGCCCTCTTCCAGCGCTAGCCGCGCCAGGGCTGCGTCGTCGTCCTCGCCTTCGGCCTCATGATCGCGCCCAGTATCGAACGCAGCGTCCTGCATGGCGTGCGTGAATTCGTGGGCGTAGGTGATCTGGGCCTCAGGCGTAATGCCGGCATCGGTCACCACCACCATCCGACGTTCCTCGAAATCGTAAAAGCCCAGCACCTGGTCGGCGTACAGCGACTCGGTCAGCTGGCGGATGTTCTGGTCATCGGTCAGCAGGCCCATCGCCCGCAGCGTCAGGTTGTCGCGGGCCAACTGCGCATCGGGCCAGGTCTCATCGAAGACGGCCTTCAGCTCGACCGCGAGCTGATCCCGGGTGATGACGTCGGGCGGGCCGATCTTCGGCGGCGCCAGGCCGCGCAGGTCGGAGACCTGCCGCTCGATCCGCGCGAACACGTCAAGCGCGTCCTGCGAGCCGGATGGCGAGGGCGCGCTCGCAGTCGGCGAGGCAACCAAGGCGGTGGAGCTCGCCGACGGACCAATGGCCACCGGCTCATCCAGTGCTCGGAGCGAAAGGACCGCGAGGATCGCCGCGGCCACGAGCAGAGCGGCGGCGGCGGCGATGCGCCTGGGCAGCGGAGTCATCGGCGCCATTGTGGCATCCGCTTCAGGCCCAGCCGGTCGAACGTTCAGGTTTCTTAAGCCGCCCCGGTGTTTGGGATTCACACGGGAGCGATACCGTTCACGGTGCGAGTTGGAGATCCAGTCGGGTTTCTACCTCCACCCTCCCTCCTTCGAGCGCCGGTGTCATTGGGCGGGCACCGGCGCTCGTGCTGTCTGCCGTACACTGCACCGACCGATGGAGATCACCTGGTACGGCCGCGCCTGCTTCCGCCTGAAGGGCCGCGAGTCGACCGTCATCGCCGATCCGTGCCCGCCAGCCACCGGCTTCGTGGCGGGCAAGCACGACGTCGACTTGCTGACCATCTCGCACGCCCATCCGGACCACGCCTACACGCGGTCCATCTCGGCCGGCCTGACGTTGACCCGTCCCGGCGAGTACGAGTACCACGGCGTGCTGATCACGGGCGTGCGCACCTTTCATGATGGGGAGCGCGGCGGCCAGCGTGGCGAGAACATCGTCTTTGCCTACGAGATCGATGGCGTGCACGTCGCCCACCTGGGCGACCTGGGCCATCTGCTGACCGAGGAGCAGCTGGCTGAGCTGGGTCCGATCGACGTCCTGCTGGTGCCGGCCGGAGGCCAATTCACCATCTCGCCCGCCGAGGCGGCGGAGGTCGTTTCGCAGGTCAGCCCGAAGCTGGTCATCCCCATGCATTACGCGACCGATGGGGCGTCGCAGGACCTGCTTGGCCCGGAGAAGTTCGTCCACGAGATGGCGATGGGTGAGCCGCCGCGCCAGCCAAAGGCGGTGGTCCACCCCTCATCGCTGCCCGACGAAACGCAGGTCGTGTTGCTCGAGGCACGGGGTCGCACCGGCTGACCGTCACCGGCGCATAGGTACCAGGCGGGTCCTGCCCCTCGTTGCATGGACGCAACGCAACGGCGTTCACACTAGGACAGCGGACCGCACCGCACGTCATCTCATCGATCTGCGACCGGTCAATTAGTACTAGGCAGACCGGTACCTCGCCTGTATTCTCCTGCTCCCAGTCGAGGATTGGGTAGGCGCAGGCTACCCCGCGCCGAAGCGAACAACAGGGGAGCTGGAATCATAGGAGACCGGAATCGTGAGAAACCAAACGGGAACTTCGGGGTCCGCCCTGCGCCCACTAGCCTTCGTGGCTGTCTTGGCCGCGCTGGCCCTTTCGCTGGCCGCGCTGGCCCGCCCAGTTGGTGCGCTGGCCGACACCTCCCAGGTGCCGCTGCACGAGGCCCACAAAGGCGCCGACAGCACCACCTTCAATGAGGAAGACGACTGCGGCGACTTCACGTCGGGCGTCGTGTGGCACTTCGTCCTGAACCAGTACGGTGGCGCTGACACTGCCCACCTGGTCGCTGAATTCGACAGCGCCGGCACATTGGAGACCGACGCCTCGAAGGTGCTGAACAACACGCAGCACTTCTACCTCAACACCCCGGGCGACGACATCCTGGTGGATGCTTACGCCGAGGTTGAAGGAGACGCGAGCGACGCCAATCTGCTCCTGAGCCACGTCTGCCACGCAGGCCCTGGCGAGACGCCGGGCGAGACGCCGGGCGAGACTCCTGGCGAGACGCCGGGCGAGACCCCGGGCGAGACTCCTGGCGAGACCCCGGAGGGTTCGGTCGCTGGCGGCACGCCAGAGGGGTCAGTCCTGGGCGGCAACCCAACGCCGGAGGCGAGCCAGCCTGACACCGCAATGGGTGCTCAGGGTGGCCCAAGCCCCGTGCCTACGGCAGCCTTCGCACTGATCCTGCTTGCCGCTCTCGGCACGCTGGCCTGGGCGAACGTCAAGACCGCGCGCAATCGCGGCTAAGTACCGACCGGATGATCCGGTCTCCGAAAAGGCCCCCGCAACGGCGGGGGCCTTTTCATTGCCAGCCCGTGGCAGCAGCACTGGGACCGGTTGCCGGACCAGGGCTCGTCGCATCGACGGGTACTGCTTACCGTCCAGGACCTGGTCCCAAGGCCGAAGCAGGACCCCCGTTGTTGCGAGTCAACGACATCTGGACATCGAACCCCACCCAATGCCACCAGACGTGTTAACCCTGGTCAAATAGAGGGGTACCAAAGTACCGGGGGCCCTGCAATACTCGGCGCCCTGCTCCCAGAGTGAGCAGGCGTTCGACCGTCGGTATCGAGGTGTCGAACGAAGTCGTCAAAGGCCAACCGGTCAGGAGTGAAGGACCGATACGGCCAGCCAACCGAATAGAGGCCCGCGAACCGGCCCGGCGGAGCT
>JBDUEE010000080.1:0-2991 GCA_040002615.1 Chloroflexota bacterium
ACCGTGCGCTCGCCAACCGGCTGCTGCGCGCTCGCCTCAAGCCCGGCGCGCACCGCATGACCGAGGTGCTCGAGCAGTTCGACAAGGTGATCGAGATCGACCAGTCGCCGATCGGGCGCACGCCGCGCTCGAATCCGGCCACCTACACCGGGCTGTGGGGCCCGCTGCGTGAGCTCCTGGCTGCCGTGCCCGAGTCCCGCCTGCGCGGATACAGGCCGGGGCGCTTCAGCTTCAACGTGAAGGGCGGCCGCTGCGAGGCATGCGAGGGTGCAGGAATCGTGCAGATCGAGATGCACTTCCTGCCGGACGTCTATGTCCAGTGCGAGGTGTGCAAGGGCAAGCGCTACAACCGCGAGACGCTCGAGATCCACTACAAGGGTCGCAACGTGGCCGAGATCCTGGAGATGACCGTGGACGAGGCGCTCGAGTTCTTCAGTGCCGTGCCGTCAATCCGCAACAAGCTACAGACACTGCACGACGTGGGGATGGGCTACATCCACCTCGGCCAGCCGGCAACCACGCTGTCAGGCGGCGAGGCGCAGCGCGTCAAGCTGGCCACCGAGCTGTCAAAGCGAGCCACCGGCAAGACCTTCTACATCCTGGACGAGCCGACCACCGGCCTCCATTTCGACGATGTTGCTCGGCTGCTGGAGGTGCTTGGGCGACTGGCCGATGCGGGCAACACGGTGGTGGTCATCGAGCACAACCTGGACGTCATCAAGAGCGCCGACTGGGTGATCGATCTGGGGCCTGAGGGCGGGGATGCCGGCGGCGCGTTGGTGGTGAGCGGCACACCAGAGCAGGTGGCGCGCTCCGCCGCCTCGCACACTGGCCGCTACCTGCGCCGCGCTTTGGATCAGGGACGAGCGGAGCCGGCGCCCCGGACCAGAGCCCGAGCAGCGGTTCCGGCCTGAACCCCTTCCCACCTACGGCGGGCGGCTGTCCGCTCGATTCTCTTTCGCCCGGGGCCCCATCGGTCCGGAATCGTCAGCCACTGGCGGTTCTGCTCCGACGTGCGTCGACATGGCAACTTCGTGGCCGGTACCGTCACCGGCAACTTCGTGGCCGATACCGTCACCGGCTGGCGGCTTTGATCGGATCGTTCGCCGCTGAATGTGTTGATGCGGGCGCTATGATCCCTGACTCGGAACGCTTTCGAACGGGAGGTCTTGTCGAACGCCGTGCCCAGCGTGCTGGTGATCATCGGCATGGTACTGCTGCTTCTCGGCGTCCTGGGCGACTCCAATCTGCCGCTGATCATCGTGGGTTTGCTGATCGTTGTCGGAGCCGGCCTGCTGCAGCTGCGCATCGCCCGCCGGGTGTGAGCGAGCCCACCCGCGCGGACGCACTGGCGCTGCTGCACGCGTGGAACGAGAGCCCTTCGCTGCGCAAGCACGGCCTCCTCGTGGAGGCTGGCGTTCGGGGATATGCGGCCGACGGCGGCCTGGATGCACCGACTGTTGAGCGCTGGGGCATTGCCGGCCTGCTGCACGACCTGGACTATGAGCGCTTCCCGGACGCGTCGACCCACGGTGCCATTGGGGCCGATGAGCTGGCGCGTCGCGCCTATCCCAGCGAGGTGGTCGACGCGGTCCGTCGCCATAACGACGCGCTTCTCATCCCGCGCAGCACGCGGCTCGATCACCTGGTCTACGCCTGCGTCGAGCTGGCCGGCTTCCTGGTGGCAGTCGCCCTGATGCGTCCGAGCCGGCGCCTGGCGGATGTGGAGCCGGGCCACGTGCGGAAGCGGATGAAGGACAAGGCCTTCGCGCGCGCAGTGCCGCGCGGGATGCTGATCGCCGGCGCGGAAGAGCTGGGGCTCGAGTTTGATGAGCACGCCGCCAACATGGTCCGTTTCCTGACCCCGGTGGCGCCCGAGGTTGGCCTCTAGGCCCGCTCCCTCCGCCTGCCCGTCATGCAGGTTGCCGGCGCCGCAATACGCCTGCTATGCGGTGGGTGACTGCATAGTCGAAGGAACCCGCAGTTCGCGCAGATTCGATGCACCCGCTGCCTACGCGTCGATGGAGCTGCCCACGATTCGCCCTGCTTCGGCTTTGTATGCGCTGGCTGCATCGGAAACGACCCACCGCTGAATTTGAGGCTTGACATCACGTTCCGGCGGTGTACAGTACCGATAGGTTATATAACCGTGCAGTGATGGACATGCAGCAGCCCGACACACTCAGCACGACGTTTGCAGCCCTGGCCGATCCGACTCGGCGGGCGATCCTGGCCCGTCTCGCCAAGGGCGAGGCATCGGTCAAGGACCTGTCCGCCCCCTTCGACATGAGCCAGCCCGCCATCTCCAAGCACCTGCGTGTGCTGGAGCGAGCGGGGCTCATCGAGCAGGGACGCCAGGCCCAATGGCGGCCGCGTCGGCTGCGCGCCGGCCCACTACGCGACGTCGCCGATTGGGTCAGCCAGTACCGCCGACATTGGGAGGAGAGCTTCGAACGGCTGGACGCCTATTTCCGTGAACTACAGGACATCAAGGAGCAACGAAATGGAGACGACCGTGACGCCAACCCGCATCGACCGCGGTAGCACCGCGTCGACGACCATCTATTCGGAGGGCGGCGACCTTGTATTCGAGCGAACGTTCGCCGCGCCCCGAGAGCAGGTCTGGAAGGCCTTCACCGATCCCGAGCTCGTCCCGCGCTGGTGGGGCCCGCACGGCACCACCACCATCGTCGCCGAGATGGACGTTCGACCGGGTGGCCGTTGGCGGTACGTGAGTCGCGCCGCCGACCGCGATGAGGTGGCCTTCTACGGCGAGTACCTGGAGGTTGAGCCGCCGAACGGCTTCAAGTGGACCTTCATGTTCGACGTCGAGGGCGTCGGACCGCAGGGCGGCCCGGAGACGTTCCGGTTCGAGGAAGTTGATGGCGGGACGAAGGTCACGTCGATCGGCCACATGGGATCGCCCGAGATCATCGAAGGCGCGCTGGCAACCGGCATGGTCGGTGGCGCGATCGAGACCTGGGATCGCCT
>JBDUEE010000081.1:0-2935 GCA_040002615.1 Chloroflexota bacterium
GTGCCGTCGAAGCTCTCGATCGGCTGTTCGTAACCGCGCTGCGCGCCCAGGACCAGGCGCTCCTCATCGGCGATGTAGATGGAGACGTAGGTGTAACTGAACCGACCGACCAGTACGCCGAGCGCCCGATCGAGCACTTCGTTGGTCGGCCCGCCGGCCACCAGCAGCCGGCTCACGGCCTCCATGCCGGCGATCTGGCGTGACCGACGCCGCTCGGCTCGGATGGCGGAGCGCAGCTGTCGGCTCGTGCCCTCCACGGTGACGACCAGGCGCCGAATGCCGTAGGCCACCAGCACGGTCACGCCAGCCAGCGTGATGCCGCGCAGGGCGAGGTCCGCCGTGGAGCCGATGCGGGTCACCTCGGGTGCCAGGTACACGAGCGCTGCCACCCCACCGATCACCACGGCCTGCATCGGCCCCAGTACAGCGGCCGCCACGACCACCGGGATGAAGAGCGCGTCCATTGGCCCGCCCGCGCCCCCGGACAGCTCGACAATGCCCGCTGCGAACAACAGGACCACGGCCAGCCGCAGGAACGACCAGCCCAGCGTGGTGAGTGGGCGCAGCCGAGCGGGGACCTGCGCCAGCACCAGCTGGGCGCCGACGAACAGCACTGCCAGCACGACCAGAGCGACGAGGGCGGATGGCCGGCGCGAGACGAAGAGCACCAGCGCCGCGATCGGAGCCAGGGCGGCCGAGTAGGCCAGGTATGGGTCGCGCATGATCAGGGGCGCCGCCCGGCGGCGCCGAGCCTGACCCGGTCGCGGGCGGTCGCCGACCAGCCGCCCGACGCCGGGCAGCAGGAGCGCGCGGGAAGGCCAAGGCAAGGCCGGTCGCATCACGCGGACCGTAGCGAACCGAACCGGACTACACCCATCCCCCGAAAGTACCGACTCGCTCAGCGAGCAGAGCCCCGGAGCGACGAGGTCAACTGCTCATTTTCCGGGCCGGCGAGCGCGCATTGCACGCTGGTGTCGTCGTCCCACGCGTCCTCGGTAGGCGTAACGGGCAGGACTTCGAGCAATGATTCCTCAAAACTCTGGCCCACATACGCTGTGAAGGCCGGCAGGCAGTTCTGCTCGATCCAGGCATTGAACTGTTCATCTGACGGGTATTCCCCGTCCGGCATGTTGCTGACATGGAACATTTCGAACTGGTGCGCCTGCGTGCACGGCTTCGCCTCAACCTCATCCACGACCTCCGCGCCCGGATCCTTCAGGTCGAAGCAATCACCGACGCGAAGGTCATTCATCTGTAGGTTGCCCGAATTCGCAATCTGTCCACTGTCGTCGCGGCGTGCGGAGAAGTACCACCCTCCGGCGGCCACGACCACGATCAGGCCGACCCACCAGAAGCGCAGTGCCAGCTTCTGCCACACCGGGCGCGCGGGTGCCTGCGTTGGGGCCGCCCAGGGCTGCGGTTGCTGGGGATCAGCTACGCCCGGATCAGCCGTCGCGGGATCTGCTCCTCGCTCCAGACCGCAGCGCTCGCAGGCTGTCGCAGCCGCCTCGTTGGATTCGAAGCAGCGGCGGCAGACCCAGCGCCCTTCAATCGGCTCCATGGACCCCTCCCTCATTCAACCTGGACATGCCGTCGGCAGGCTGAGCACGATTTGACGTCAGAACATGCTCACGCGTGCATGAAACGATGCGGCGGAGCGCGATTTCCGTCCCAATTTGCCGCCACCATACCTGCAGTGAATAACCGCAGGTGAGATGACGATCGGGCCAGCCCTAACGACCGAAGAGTGGTATCCGCGCACCGTTGATCGTCGCCGCCGCATCGCCGGCCAGGAAGAGCATCACCCCTGCGATCTCCTCCGGCGTGGTCCACGAAGCGTTCTTGGGCGTCGACGCGGTGTCGCGCTCGTGCTTGGCATCGATCTTCTTGACCAGGATCAGGTTGGCGGTCACGCCCGTTCCAGCCGTATCACGCGCCAATGTGCGCAGCAGCGCCTCCTGGCCCGCCTTGGCGGCGATGTACCCTCCGCCACGCGGCCCCGGCTCGGAGGCCAGAGGCGTCGAGATGGCCATGACTCGTCCCCAGCCCCGCTCGAGCATGCCCGGCACGGTGGCCTGGATCATGTTCAGCGTGCTGTACAGGTGCTGGCCCAGCATCGAGTCGAAATCGTCGACGCTGACGTCGACGGTCGGCGTGCCGCCGGTCCAGCCGCCAACGAGGTGCAGCAGGACGTCGACTGGGCCGAGTGCCTCTGCGATCGGTGCTACTGCGTTCCGTGCTCCGGCCGCGTTCCGCAGGTCGCCGACGCCGGGGTGCCATCGGTCGCTCGCCAGCCCCAGCTCGGCAGCCAGTGCGCGCAACCTGGATTCATCGGTGCCGATCAGGCCCAGTCGTGCATCCTCCGCGGCGAAGGCCGCGGCCGCCGCGTGCCCGGCGCTGCCGGTCGCCCCGGCAATGGCCACAACCCGATCGATCATCTGCAAGGAGCCCTCTTCGTCATCGCGTTGCCGTTTGTTTCAGCCGGCGAGTCCAATTACCCAACACGGGCAGCCGAGACACTTGCGCAGGCGGCTCGCGGCTGATCCATGTGCCATGAGCGTCCCGCGGCGGACGATCAGAACCCCGTCATATCGCCGCGAATGGCCGGGCCCAGCCTGAGTCGAAGGATAGCCCGGCGGGTATGGTGCCTCTGAGTGGGTCATGCACGCGGCATGTCATGGTGACGCGTCGTATCGTGAGGACATGATCGAATTGGCCTCGCCCTCGGAGCCAGTCGACGCCGGCGCACCACAGGCGTCCTGACCATGCGACGTCTGGTGGTGGCCGAGTTCATGACGCTGGACGGCGTCATGGAGGCGCCCGGCTTTGAGGAGCATGCTTGTGGGAGACGACCCGATCAACCCCACATTGCCCTCCACCGTTGGAGCCGCCACCTTCACGTTTCGAGTGTAGGACGGCGCGTCAGCGCGGCTCG
>JBDUEE010000082.1:0-7528 GCA_040002615.1 Chloroflexota bacterium
CAGGGCGAGAACGAGGAGCGCGGCGCCGATGACCGACGCGCCGCTTGCAAACAGCAGGCCGGCTGCCAGCAGGCATGCTCCAGCTGCCGCAGCCCGGATCGTGATCGCCCGCGCACCGGGAGTCACCTGGTCGCGCAGGCGGGCAAGCTCTGCCTCAAGGACGGCGGCCTGCGGCAGCTGCCGGGTCCGCAAGCGGCGCGCCAGCTCGCGCAGCCGGGCTGGCTCCCAGCCTCGAATGACCGGCTCTGGCTCCTGCGGCCGGTCACCGAGAACGCGGATCGACTCGGCCGACAGGGCGCCGGCGTGCTGAGCCTCGAGCACCGTGGGATGCGGCCGCGTATCGCCGGCGGGCGGCGCAGGGAGGGCATCGATCTGGGACTGGATCTCCGCAGAGGATCGGCCGGCCAACGCCACGCCGCTGGGGCGTGAGGCCCAGGACTCGAGCGCAGCGGCCACCCGGTCGGCCTGCTCGTCGCGCGCCGCCAGGGAGACCGGAGCTGACGGATACCGCGCCGTCAGCTCGGCCGCTCGAGCCGCACGTCCGGCTGCCTCCGCGGCGATCATGCGCGCGTATGCGGCCTCCGCACCCGCAAGGCGGAGCCGCGCGTCGTCCGAGAGCCGCTCAGCCTCGTCCAGGCGCGCCCCGCGTTCCAGGTAATCCGCATGCAGGCGCTGCGCCTCAGCCAGCGCCCCGGCTGAGGCATCCACTCGGCTCTTGGCGGTGCGCAGGGGTCCCTTGGCGGCAACGGTGTCGGCGCCGACCGCATCGCGGCGGAACTGCTCGAGTCGGGCGATGGCCTCCGCGGCGGTCGCATCCGTCCCGCGGGTGGCGGCGGCGCGCTGCATGTGCTCCTGAAGCTGATCGGCCGCGTCGGCAACGGCAAGGATCTGAGCCTGGTTGACGCTCACGGTGGCCGCGAACGACTCCCGGTCGAGGCCCAGCCAGCGCGACGCGTCCGGCGTGCCGTCCATGATCTCGTCCGACACGTCGCGCCCCAGCTCCACGTCGATCGCGCGACACGCAACCTTGCCGGCCAGGTCCTGGCTGATATCGATCGTTCGTCCGTCATCGAGCGCCAGGCGAGCCTCCACCTCCCAGCGCTCCGGCTGGTCCCAGGGTCGGTGCCGCTCGACGAGCTGGCGCTCCGCGGCGGTTCCCGGGCCTTTGCCACGGCGGACGCCGGTGATGGCCAGGCGCAAGGCGGCGTGCCACGACGATTTGCCCGATTCATTCGGCCCGGCCACGACCGTCATCCCCGGTCCAAGCTCCAGCGTCTTGCCCTGGAATGGGCCGAAGGCGCGGGCCACGATTCGTTCGATGTGCATCTGCTCAGGCCACGTCCAGGTCGGAGCGGCCTTCGAGGGCACGCAGGCCGGTGAGCACCACCTTGCGCCGCTGCTCCTCGTCCGGCATCTCCGTCAGGGCATCGCGCACGAACTGGCCGCGCACCGTCGACTCTGTGGCGATTGCCTCAAGGTCATAGCCGACCTGGATTTTTCCGGCGCGCACGACCAGTCCGTCCAGATGAGCGCCGAGCCGCTGCAGCTCATCCAGGTCGAGGGTAAGGGTCGGGGCCAGCTCCCCGTCCAGCGTCACTCGCACGCAGCCGCGCAGTTCGGCAAGCGCGGCAGCGACGGCATCGTGGATGTCGGTTGCATGCAGGGCGCCATCGATCGCAACCGTGACATCGCTCACCTCGCTGACCGCCACCCGCCTCCGCTCGCGCAGGACCGATCCGTCTCCTTGGACGGTGACCAGCACCGCGGCCCGCTCGCCGTCCTCGCCGAACTCGAGCGGATCGGGATTGCCGGGGTAGGTGTGCCGCTCCGCATCCCGTGGCAGGTGATAGTGGCCCAGGAAGGCATGGCTGAGGCCGGCGGCCACGATCTCCGCCGCGTCAAATGGGGCATGCGGCTGCTTGCCGGCCTCCTGCCAGCCGAGCAGGCTGCGCTCCGAGGCGTGGGCCAATGCCATGTGGACGCCACCGCGGTCAGGTCGAAAATGGGCGAAGAACCCATCCGTGTTGGCCGGCGCACGGTGCGCCGCGCCCCACAGCGTCAGCCCATCCTCCAGAGGCACAGCGGTCAGGCTCGACTCGCGGAAGACGTGCACATTCGGCGACCAGTCCGCCAGAGCGTATGGACTGCGGGGCGACAGCCAATCGTGGTTGCCCGGCGCAAGCAGGATGCGGCGATCCGTCCGTGCGAAGCTCGACTGCAGAAAGGCGACGGTGTCCGGCGTGACCCGATCGTGCTCGAACAGGTCGCCCGCGCTCAGGATCGCGTCGACCTGTTCCTGCTCCGCCAGTTGCAGGATCCGGCCAAGCGTCTCCCTGCGGTTGGCGCGGCGCAGGCGGGCAGTTTCCGGCCGCGCCCAGGCGAACGGGGCGTCCAGATGCAGGTCGGCGAATAGCAACAACTTCACTGCCCAGAAGGGTAGCGAAGCTCGCGACAGCTAGACCGTCACGAATGACCGCCGGCGCCGTGGTGCGCCCGCGGTCAGAGCACGGTCACGGCCGAGCGTCAGGCGGTGTTGCGCCCGGAGAGCAGGTTGAAGATCAGCACGATGACCGCGACCACCAGCAGAATGTGGATGAGGCCACCGGCCGTGAAGCTGGTGATCAATCCCAGTAACCACAGGACCAGCAGAATGACGAGTAGCGTCCACAGCATGGGGTGAACCTCCTTGCTCACCTACCAAGCAGGATGCGTGCCTACCCTCAGCCGCTCGATTCGCGCTCGTTGATGAGCTGGACCACCAGCAGCACGGCGGCCGCCACCAGCAGCAGGTTCACCAGCGGACCGAGCTGCAGCACCAGGCCAACGAACCAAGCGACCAGCGCGATGGCGATCAGGGTCCAGATCATCGGTCTTATGCGGCCAGGGCTTCGAGCAGCAGATCGACGTGCTCCATCGGCTTCACCCGTTCGAGCACGTGCTCGATCTTCCCGTCGGGACCGATGATGAAGCTCGACCGCTCGACGCCGTTGTAGGTGCGCCCCAGGTATTTCTTCTCCACCCAGACGCCAAAGGCCTCGGCGACGGCGTGGCCCGCGTCGGACAGGAGGCGGTACGGCAGGTCGTACTTGGCGCGGAATTTGACGTGGCTCTTGACCGAGTCGGGCGAGACGCCGAATACCTCGACGCCGGTGCCGATGACACGGCCGAAGTTGTCACGCATCGAGCATGCCTGCGCCGTGCATCCGGCAGTGTCGTCCTTGGGATAGAAGTAGAGGATGTAGCGTTCGCCGAGCAGGCTCTCGCGGCTGACCGTTGCGCCGTCGTCCGCGGTCATGCTGAAGTCGGGCGCGTTGTCGCCTGGCTGCGGCTTCATCGGGCCATGCTAACCCACGCCGTCGCCCATCTCCTCGATCGCCACCAGCACGGGCGGGAGCTCCACGGGCACCAGCCGCGAGGCAAGATCGGCGGCCATCTCTCCGATCAGCTCGTCACCCGCCTGCACCAGGTCATGCCCGGATTCGGCAACCACCTGACGGCTGGGACGATTGCCGCCCTCGATGAGCACGGCCTCCAGCAGGGCGGATTCATCCGGATCGGCCCAGGCATCCTCGGCGCCGTGAGCCAGGGCCAACGAGCGGTGCAGCATGCTGGCCAGCGCCAGCGGCGGGGTATGGATCGCCTGCTCCACGGCGGCGAGGTCCAGGACCACCGGGTCGGCGCCCGAAACGGGCAGTTCCATGGAAGCCTCGCGGCGTTCCGCACGCTCGATCATCTCTTCGCTCCAGCGATCCAGCGCGCGCACGACAGGATGCCGCCGGTCGATGCCCGTGCGAGCGCGCTCCGCAACTCCGCGACGCAGCACATCGCGCCAGGACCGGGCGGGTGGACCGATGAGGGTCAGCGCGCCGACTGCCGGGTCGCCGATCGCCACGCTCATGGCGAGCGTCGCCCCCTCCCCGTGCCCCACGATGCCGGTCCGCCGCAGATCGAGCGATCCGTGGGATCGCATGGCCGCCAGCATGTCGCGTGCGTCGTCGATCTTGGTGAAGAGCGACGTCGCCTCCCAGGCGCCGTCGGACGCGCCGCAGCCACGCGGGTCGCAACGCAGCGTGGCCACGCCATGCCCGGCGAGCGCAGCGGCGATCCGCGCCAGCAGGCCAGCGCCACTCTCTAGCCGAGGCGCGAACCAGGCCGGGTGCGCGCCGCGGTCCCATCCTCCGTCACGGTCGCGAGGCAGCCACGAGGGGAGCAGCAGGACCGCCGGGTGGCGGCCCCGGCGATCGGGCGGCGGTGGCGCGTCCGGCAGCGTCAGGGTGCCGGCAAGGGTGGCCTCGCCGGCGCGGATGCTCAGCTCCTCGGTCCGCGCCACGCTCAAGAGGGTACGGGATAGTCGTGCGATCGAGCAGGAGGCGAAAACGGCGATGCCGTGGGTGCGGCCGCGAGTAGCGCCCCCGGACCCACGGGATGCGAATCCCCGTAGCGTTGCGCAGGTCAAAGGGAGCGATGCGGCGCGCAGGGCCGGTTCGCTGAGCGTGCAAGCGGCCGACGCAAGCCTCACGGCTCCGCGCCGCCCCACGTAACGCTAACCCCATTCGCATACCGTAAGTCGAGCGCCGCATGGTGCACGCCGACGTGCGGCTGATCAGCGAGAGCGATCCTTGAGGATCTGCCCCGCAGCGAGTCGCCCGGGCGCGCCCATCACACAGCCGCCGGGGTGGGTCCCCGAGCCGCACTGGTAGTAACCGGCCAGCGGAGTCCGGTATTGCGCCCAGCCTGGCGCCGGCCTGAAGAAGAACATCTGCGGCGCCAGGAACTCGCCCGCGAAAATGTTGCCCTCGGAGAGGCCCACCGTCCGCTCGATATCGAGCGGCGTCTGGATCTCGCGCTGCAGGACCAGGTCGCCGAAGCCCGGGAAGTAGCGCTCCAGGCTGGCCTGGACGAGGTCCGCCATCGGCTCGCGCTCGGCGTCCCAGCTGCTGTCACGCAGCGCGTAGGGCGTGTACTGCACGAAGCAGGACAGGACGTGTTTGCCTGGCGGCGCCATGTCGGGGTCGATCGTCGATTGAATGGCGCAGTCGATGTAGGGATGCTCGCTGTACCAGCCGTACTTGGCCGCATCGAAGGCGCGCTCCAGGTAGTCGATCGAGGGACCGATGTTTGTGAATCCACGGAACATGTCCCCCCGATCGCCGAGCGTGGGGTATCGCGGGAGACCATCGAGAGCGAAGTTCACCTTCGACGAGACGCCCTGGAACTTCATGCGCCGAATGTCCTCCACCAGGTCGTCCGGCAGCTCACGCGGGTCCACCAGGTCCAGGAAGGTATGCCGCGGGTCGAGGGCGCTGACCACGATGTCGGCGGACAGCTCGGTCCCGTCGCTGAGGGCCACGCCCGTGACCTGACCATCACGGGTCAGAACGTGCTCCACGCCGGCTTCCAGGCGAATCTCGGCGCCGAAGGCCGTGGCTGCACGCGCCAGCACCTGCGTGAAGCCACCGTTGCCGCCCTTGTGGAACGCCCACGAGCCGAACTCACCGTCATGCTCCCCCAGCGAATGGAAGAGGAGCACCAGGCCAGAGCCCTGCGATCGGGGGCCGACCTTGGAGCCGATGATCCCCGACGAAGCCAGGTACCCCTTGAGGATCTCGGACTCGAAGTAGTCGTCCAGGAAGTCGGCGGCGCTGCCGGTCAGCAACCGCACCGCGTTGTGCAGCGTCCGCTTGTCGAGCGAGCGCAGCCGCGAGCCCAGGGCGGCCATAGCCACCATTTCCTCGGGATCGTCGCTGAAGGGGTCGGGCGGGACGGTGTCCAGCAGCGGCTTGATGGCCTGGCAGACCCGGTCGAGGTCGTGGCTGTACTGCTCGTACGCATCCGCGTCGTGGGGGGAGTGGCGAGCGATCTCCCGCAGGTTCTCGTCGTGGTCGCGTGTGAAGAGCAGGTAGTCACCGTCGTCCATCGGCGCAAAGCGGGTGGGCATCAGCAATGGCAGGAACCCGTGGCTGGTCAGCTCCAGCTCGTGGATGATCTGGGGTCGCAGAAGCGAGAGCGCGTAGCTGAAGGTCGTGAACGAGAAGCCCGGCCGCAACTCCTCGGTGATTGCCGCCCCGCCGACCAGGTGACGGCGTTCGAGGATCAGGGTCTTCAATCCGCCGCGCGCCAGGTAGGCGCCGTTCACCAGGCCGTTGTGCCCGCCCCCAATCACGATCGCGTCGTATCGGTCCATGTTCAGGCCGTCTTCCGCTCCGGGTTGTACAGCGGCAGTCGTGCGACATGCGCCGCCACCTGCTGGTAATGGTGGTCCACCGTGAACTCGAGGTACACCCGCGTGCCCGGCTTGGCCAGGTCAGGCCGCACCCGGGCCAGCGCGATGTGCTGCTGAAGGATGGGCGAGTACATGAAGCTGGTGGCGTAGCCGACGCGCGCTCGGTCGTCGTCATAGACCATCCAATCCTCGTGGATCGGAGCATGCTGCTTGGGCGGAATCAGGCCGGCGCTGGTATAGACCCGCTCGTAGTCCTGCCAATCGACCACAAGCCCCACCATCCGCCAGCGTGACGTCTTTTCCGCCCGCTCAAGCTCGAGCGCGCGGCGACCGACGAACGGACGGTCGTCATCGGCCAGGCCCTTGAACATCCACGCCCAGCCGAGCTCCAGCGGCGTGGACCGATGCGCATCGTTGAAGGCAAACCGGCTGGAGTCAAAGTCGGCGGCCAGCAGCAGCAGGCCGGCCTCGATGCGCAGCATGTAGAGCGCCGCCAGCCCGTAGGGCAGCACGCCCTGGCCGTCGACCGCATCCCACAGGCCGTCCCACACTGCGAGTGCGTCCGGCGTGCCAACCCAGACCTCGTAGCCCAGGTCGCCCGTGTAGCCGGTGCGAGTGACCGTCACCGGGCGACCGGCAATCGACCCGGTAGTGATGCCGAAGAAGGGCAGGTCCGTCACCGACGGCACCAGCTGCGAGAGGAGGGTGCGCGAGCGCGGGCCCTGGATGGCCAGCGCGCCGATGTCCAGGCTCATCTCCTCGACGGTCACCGCCAGGCGGCCGATGCGATCCGCGAACCAGGCGAAGTTCGGCTCCGCGGAGGTCAGCAGGAACTCGTCCGGCGCCCGATGCTGGATGACGCCGTCCTCCAGCACGAAGCCGCGCTCGTCGAGCCAGGTCGTGTAATGGGCTTGCCCCGCCGGACAGGTGCGGATGTCGCGCGCCAGCATTCCCGACAGGAAGCGCTCGGCATCGCGGCCGGCGATCCGGTACTTGTAGAGCGGCGAAGTGTCGAAGATGCCTGCTGCGTTGCGGACGGCGAAATACTCGAACTTGTCCGATGCCTGGTAGCGATTGGCGGCCAGGTGGCCAGACCAATGCTGCCAAAGGCCGGTCTCGTTGAGCGCGCTGGTGCGTTCATGGAACGGAGTCTTGCGGATCATGATCTAAGGGTCCCGGCCACTGCGAGCTGCCGGCTGCTCGGGTCACCTGGTCGGTGCACGCGAGAGCATACCGGCCCGCCGCTAGCTGAACAGGAAGCGCCAGCTTCCCACCGCCAGCGAGACGCCCACGGCCCCCAGGCCA
>JBDUEE010000083.1:0-3908 GCA_040002615.1 Chloroflexota bacterium
TCCATTCTCCTGTAGGGCGTCTGCGACACGGTCGCCGGGTCCCAATGAAACGATGACGGATGCCAATTCGTTACGACAGCTTGCCGCCGATACGCTCGCGGAGCAGGCGCTGCTCCGCCGGATTCTCGGTCAATGCCAGGGCCGCCTCGTTGGCCTGCCGCGCTTCGTCCTCCCGTCCCAACCGGCGTAGCAGCTCCGCCCGCGCGGCATGGAAGAGGTGGTAGCCGGCCAGCCGCGCGGCGAGCGGCTCGATCTCGCCCAGGGCCTGCTGGGGGCCGCGCAGCTCGGCCACGGCCAGCGCGCGGTTGAGCGCCACCACGGGCGTCGGCTGAAGGATCAGCAACCGATCGTAGATGGCCACGATCTCTGCCCAATCGGTCGCCTCGTATGCGCCTGCCTCAGCGTGGACTGCCACGATCGCCGCCTGCAGCTGATACGGGCCTGCGCGGCCCATGCGCAGGGCCCGTTCCACGAGGGCAACCGCATCGTGGATGGCCGACGTGTTCCAGCGCGCGCGGTCCTGGTCTCTGATCAGCACGATCGAGCCTTCGTCCGAGAAGCGGGCTTCGGCGCGAGCGAGGTGGAGACGCATCAGTGCCAAGAGGCCGATCGGCTCCGGCTCGTCCGGCATCAGCCGCACCAGCAGCGAAGTCAGCCACTCCGCGTCGCTGGCCAGGTCGCGCCTCTCCGCGGCCTCGCCGGCGCTGGCCAGGTAGCCCTCGTTGAAGATGAGGTAGAGCACCGCCAGCACCTGCTCGAGACGGGGCGGCAGTTCTGCCATCTCCGGCACGCGATAGGGGATCGCCGCGTCCCGGATCTTGCGCTTGGCGCGGACCAGCCGCTGCGCGATCGTGGCCTCCGGCACGAGGAAGGCGCGAGCAACGGCGGGCGTGTCCAGGCCGCCGACGGTTCGCAGCGTGAGCGCCACTTGTGCCTCGCGGCTCAATGCGGGATGGCAGCAGGTGAAGAGCAGCCGCAGGCGATCGTCGGCCGCCATCGGTCCGCCGGTCTCCGGGGATGCATCCATCTGTGTCGCCTCATTGCCGAGTTGGGTGAGCCGCTCGCGATAGCGGGCCTGTCGCCGTAGTCGATCAACCGCACGGCGACGCGCTGTCGTCATCAACCAGGCACCCGGATTGCGCGGGATGCCCTCCGCCGGCCAATGCTCGAGTGCCGCCACGGCGGCGTCCTGCACGAGCTCCTCGGCGATCTCCCAATCGCCGATGATGCGCACCAGGGCGCCGGTCAGGCGCGCGCGCTCCTCGCGCAGGACGGCCTCGAGGGAGGCATCGACGGTCGGCCGCTCAGCCAAGGTGCGCCAGCGCTACCGCTCTACGACCGGCCGGATCTCCATGGTGGTCTCGCCGGGCCAGCCGGAGACCAGCCGAATCGCGGCATCCAGGTCAGGAACCTCGATGATGCCGTAGCCGCCCACCATCTCCTTGCCCTCGACGAACGGCCCATCGGTCACGGTCGGGTTGCCGGCCTGGTCGAGGCGCACAGTCGTGGCGGTGTCCGCCGGCTGGAGCTGGTAGCCCTCAAGGATCTCGCCAGTTGCCGTGTGGCCGTCCCACCACGTCCGGACGCGCGCTATCTGCGCCCGCTGGGTATCGGCGTCCAGGGCTTCCCAGGCCTCGTCGCTGCCCGCGATCAGGACCATGTATTTCATCGACGGCTCCTCTGCTTGGTCCGCGACCTTCCGGTCACGCTCATTGTGACGACGATCCGCCGCCTCCGGAATCGACCGCAATCGCGTCCGGCGCGTGTCCGCCACAATATCGCCATGCCCAACTCGGCCGGCCGGTCTTCGGCGCTGCCCGTCGCCCTGGCGCTGGGGACCGTCTACATCGTCTGGGGCTCCACCTACCTGGCGATCGCCTACGTGGTGGAAACGCTTCCTCCACTGCTTTCCGCCGGAGCTCGCTTCCTGGTGGCGGGGGGTCTGATCGTCGTCTTCCTGGTGGTGCAGGACCGATGGAGGCTGGCGCGCGGTCAGGGGCGCACCATGACCATCCCGCGGCTGGTCGAGTGGCGCACCGCGCTCATCGTCGGCACGCTGCTGCTGCTCGGCGGCAATGGGTTGGTCTCGCTCGCCGAGCAGCGCATTCCATCCGGTATCGCGGCGGTGATGATCGCGACCGTCCCGATCTGGATGAGCCTCTTCGAGGCGGTGCTCACCCGCCGGGCGCCCACCATGCTGGCTGTGGGCGGTGTTGCCGTTGGGCTGGCGGGCGCCATCATCCTTCTGCTGCCCACCGACGGCCTCGACTCGCTCGACCCGATCGGGATCGGCATGGTGGCAGTCAGCGCCATGGCGTGGGCCATCGGTTCTCTGTATGCCCGGCGCGGTCCGCTGCCACGAAACCAGCTGCTTGGCACCGGCATGCAACAGCTGGCCGGCGGCGTGGTGCTCGCCGTGGTCGGGCTGTCCATCGGCGAGCCGGGGCGCACGGATCTGGCTCATGTGTCGGCGGCATCCCTGCTGGGCCTGGCCTACCTGGTCGTCTTCGGCTCGCTGGTGGCCTACACCGCGTATGTCTGGCTGCTCCACCACGCGCCGGTGACCACGGTGGCGACATACGCCTACGTCAACCCGGTGGTTGCGGTGTCGCTGGGGATCATGTTCCGCAATGAGCCGATGACCCCGCGCACGCTGCTCGCGGCTGCGCTGATCATCGGTGCGGTGGTGGCCATGGTCAGCGGGCGCCCGCGCCAGGCCGAGGAGTCCGGGCCGAGCCCGGAGACCGCCTCGCTCGAGCCGGCCGACGACGCGACATGACGAAACTTCGGATTGATTGCCTTCCGGTGGGCGCGGGCTGGTCATGCGGGGTAACGGTCGGCGACGACGTTGGCGCCACTCACCACCAGGTCAGCGTCTCGGGCGGCACGCTCGCGAAGCTTGCCCCGGAGGCATCAGAGCCGACGAGGTTGGTTGAGGCGTCATTCGCCTTCCTGCTTGAGCGTGAGCCACGCGAATCGATCGTGCGCAGCTTCGACCTGCCGCTGATCGGCCGCTACTTTCCGGAGTATCCCGACGAGATCGTCAGGCGCCTTGCTCAATAGTCAAGCTGTGCGTACTGCCAGATGCGATCGAGCACGTAGTGGCCGTCGCCCTCCGGGTCGAGCAGGCTGGCGCGAGCAGAGCCGACCATGAAATAGGGGTGAAGCCGGACGTTGACGAGCGCCTTGCCGCGGAAGGTCATGTCGACGATGACACCCTCCATCACCTCTTGCCACCAGATCTGGCCAAACATGTAGTTCCCCGGGCTGGCCATCACTAGCCGGGGATTGCCACGCAGCTCGCCGAGGAGCAGCGGCCCGGCGACGTGCGTTCCGGCGCCGATGACGTGGTCGCAGCCGGCCTTGTCGAACCACCGCAACTGCTCGGCCTGGACGGGCCACAGATCGTCGTGGTACTCCGCTCCGCCCCACCACTGCGGGTCGCAGATGATCAGGTCCGCGCCGGCCGCGCGCGCACGCCGGACGGACTCGTTGATGTTCTCCTTCGTGATCCACGGCACGCCGGGCGTGTCGGCCTCGGCGCGGGCGACACCGTTGACGTCGTTCCAGGCGACGAACGCCACCTTCAGGCCGGCCACCTCGACGTAGGCTGGCTCCAGCGCCTGGTCGAGATTCATTCCCAGGCCCGTCCGGGGGATATGGTGCTTGTCAAGCAGCCGCAGCGTCGACTCGATTCCGGCGACCCCCTGGTCGCTCATGTGGTTGGCGGCGAGGTAGGTGACGTCAAGGCCGAGCTTGCGCTGCCATTGGACGACCACGGCTTCGGGGACGCTGAAGACCAGCGAGTCGGTCTGGTTCGCCGCCCATCCTTCGTTCGGCATGATGGGGCACTCGTGGTCGGCGACCGCCACGTCGGACCGCTTGAGAATGCTCGGCGTCGCGCGCAC
>JBDUEE010000084.1:0-10950 GCA_040002615.1 Chloroflexota bacterium
CAGGGAGCGGTCTGCAAAACCGTTTACACGGGTTCGATTCCCGTCGTCGCCTCCACCATTATCGTGGTCGTACCCAGGCATTGGTGGCGAGCCTCCTCCAAACTGGTGAATAGTCGGCGATCGCGGCCCCTGCGGCCACTGGAAACTTCCTCTTGCGCCTCGTCGCATCATTCGCCATCCTTCAAGCCCGGGTTTCAGCGAACGCGAAGGTGCCCCCCGCATGCTGAAGAATCCAGCTGCGCCCAGCGACCTCGCAGCGGTCGAGCGCGATATCGATCGACTGATGAGCCCCGATGCCAGACGCGAGAGCGGGCTAGTGGGCGGCTTTCCGGGGCACGGCGCCGCCGTCGCTCCGACGGTGCCCGGTTCTCTTTTGGGCAGCGGCGACTCCGTGCTGATGCAGGTTGCTGGCGAGATCCGCGACGATCCAGACGCCCTGGGCCTTTTGCTCCACGGCTCTAGGGCCCTAGGTACTGCCCGACCTGATTCGACCTATGACTTGATTGCGATCCTCAACCTTGCCGCCTATGCGCAGCGCAAGGAGCGCGGCACCCTTGAGGAGCGGCGGGTCAGTCGGGGCTGCCCAATGGTCGCGATTACGTATGAGAGCCTGGGACGCTTGAGGCATAGCGCCCATCGCGGCGGGGTCCGAGCTGCGATGGTTGCCACCTCGATAGTATTGGTGGACAAGGGCGGGGACATCAACCCGTTGGTGACCGCCTCCGTCGCCGCCCGTGAGCCCGCATACGAGCGGGTGAGTAGGGAATATGACGGGTACCTCAATGGGTTCACTCACTCGCTGAAGTCGTCGATGCGGGGTGACGACCTCGGTGCGCGGGCCCACGCAGCGGAGGGCGGATTGCATCTGCTCAGGGCGCTGTTCGCGCTTGAGGGCAAATCCCCTCCGCATTTAGACCAGCTCTCGTTTCCGTTGTCGGAGCTCGAAAACGCACTGGGCTTTCGACGGGGCTTTCTGCGTGGGGCCCTTCTGCGGCTCTTCTATGCACCGGACCCGCCATTTCAACAGATGCTCGATCGGCGCGTGAGCCGCCTCATGGACTCTCGCGGCATTCGCCACACGTGGCGCCATGACCTCGAGCAGGTCAGGCGTCTGAAGTACGACGAACTGTGAGCGCCGCGCTCTCCGCCCTGGGGTAGGGGGTTCGAGCTCCACCTTTTACTGCCGGACAACCGAGCGGGCCGCGAAGCTACCTCGGGGGGAGAAAGGTAGCTCCGCGGCCGGCTGGGTCGTTCAATGGCCCATCGCTCCGTGAGCGAGAAGCTCGGGCGGCGCAGTCGCCAGCAGCTCCGGGATCACGCCATCGAATGGCTCCAGGCCAGCACCGGCGCCCGAGCCGGCGTCAAGGCCAAGCCAGGCTCAGGCCTTCTGGCGTGTCGGCCGACGCCACCCAGCGGCGGTTCATGCCCGCCCACGCAACGTCGGCTTACGACAACTCGCAGGACATGCGCAGCGTGTGCACCAGGGCTACTTCCAGGTCCGCGGCTGAATCGCCAGCAGGGCGACCACGGCCATGAGCAGAACAAAGATCACGGTGAAGAGCAGGGCCAGTCCGCGGACTGCATCGAAGTCCAATCCTCGCCTCCCAGGCAGCTACTCGCATTAGCGCCGAGGGCACGACGGCTGGATGCATACCGTACGGGTGTTGTCAATATGCACCGGGGAGCGGAACCATGGGAGGCGCAGGCTGGTGCCTGAGTCATGACGGCAATCGCCGGCGGGAGCCGTTTCGTACTTTGGCGCCAGACAGTATCCGGATAAGCGGGTCCCGTACCGGTGTACGTATTTCCACTGAGGCGGCACGCCTTCCGCTGGGGTACGTTCGTTGCCAGAGCTTCTTCTAGTGCCCCGGGGGAACTCTACGTGGACAGCTATCGAATACCCTCGCGCGTGTTGAACGGCGACTTCGCCGGCTGGCTGCGCGACGCCATGAGCGCGCGCCGTTTGTCGGCGCGGCTTGTCGGCATGCGGACAGGCATAAACCACAGCACGGTGACGCGCCTCTTGCAGGGCGAGCGCCAGCCGTCCCTGGCAACCGCACTCGCCTTGCTGCGCCTGCTCGACAGCCCGCCGGAGGGCGACGAATTGACTGACGGCCGCGAAAAAGATCCCTGGCCCGCGGACGCGTCGCTGGTCTGACTGAGCCGAGCTGGCATCGGCCTGCGCGAGCGTGAATTCGGTTGCCGCGGCGGAACGAAGCTGACGGTCACGAGGAGCACGACGGGGGGTCGTCGCTCAGGCCGTCCTACGTCAACAGTCGCCAGACGACAGCTGCCCAGAAGGCGAACATGAGCAGCCCCGCGATGTCAACGAGGATCTCGTCTCGCCGCACGTTAATTGGTCCCCTTGAGGCGGAGTAGGCCGGCGGCCCTCGCCCCCCTTGGCAGCAAGACTGGGCCGCCGGCGCGCCGAAAACATACCCGGCCCCTACGGTGAAGTGGACAGTACTAATGGTCCAAATGGGCTGGGCCGGGGCTCCGCGGCAGCGTGACCGTCGACCTCCGATGGTGAGCAGCCGGCATCCCGCCCTACACTCTGTCGATCCGATCCGATCCGATCCGATCCGATCCGGCGCCGACTGGACCGGTGGTGCCTGGGAAGCATTGAAGGGAATCAGATGCCGATCTTCAAGTTCCTGCACATTCCTGTCATGTTCGGCGCGGTGGTCTTCGACATGGTGGTCAAGCCGTTCAGCTGACGAACGGAGCCAAGACTTCCCGTACAGGAGCTATCGGCGCCGGAGTGGCGGAATGGCAGACGCAGCCGGCTTAAACCCGGCAGTCCCGCAAGGGGCGTGGGGGTTCGAATCCCTCCTCCGGCACCAATCCGATCAGCGGCGGGCGAAAATGCTCCGGCGTTTGTGCTGCTCGCGATCGCTCAGTTCGGGTGCCTCGGTCTGGATGCCCACGATCGCCTGCGCGAGCTTGGTCAACGCCATGGCCACCGCGGAGTCTGGTCGGCTGGTGACAACCGGCACGCCCTCGTTGACGGCCCGAATCATGTCCACCTCGGTGTAGGGGATCTCGGCGGCCGGCTTCGAACGCAGCAGGTTCTCGATATCGCGGGTCTTCAGCAGCTCCTTGGGGAAGAGGTGATTGACCACGAAGTGCGTCCTTGCGCGCAGCGTGGCCGTCTCCGCCAGGAACCCGAGCAGCAGGCTGGTGGCGCGCAGCGCGGCGATCTCCGGGAATATCACGAACACGTGGGTTGAGGCCTGCTCGAGCATCCACAGGGTGCGCGGATCGAGGCGCGACCCGCAGTCCACGATCACCGTGTCAAACCGCGGCCGAAGGATGGCCAGCGCCCGCTCAAGCTGGTCGACCGAGACGCGGAAGTCTGCGTCTGGGTGCGACGGAGCCGCCAGGACCTGCACGCCGGACGAATGCGGGGTCAGGTAGCTCATCGCCAGCTCTTGGTCACCGAGGGCTGGATCGTCGCCGGCGAGGCCAGCAATGTCGAAACGAGGCTGCAGGTTGAGATGGGTGGCGACCTGGCCGAACTGGAGGTCCAGATCGACGAGCAGCACCCGCGCGCCAGGCACGCTGCCCGGCATGCCGCCCGCCAGCAGCACGGCAGCATTCACCGCCAGCGTGGTGGTGCCCACGCCGCCCTTTGGCGAGAAGAAGGTGACGATCTCACCGGTTGGGACATCCGATCGCGCCGATTCCGGGCTGACGCGGCCGGCGCGGATGAGCAGCGCCTCGACGCGCGCCTCGAGCTCGCCTTGCCCAAGCCCGGCGACGACCACGTCATCAGCCCCAGCCTCCAGGAAGGCGATCCGTGCTTCAACGTCACCCGCCGGCGCAATGACCAGGACGGGAGTCGGAACCGGTGATGCCGTGCGGATGCGACCGATGGAGCCGGATACGGCCAGCCCCTCCGCCAGCACTAGGTCGAACGCCTGATCGCGCAGCGCCGCCACGGCATCGGCCGGGGTTGCCACCGTCGAGATGACGTAGCCGGCATTGCTGAGCTGAGCCTCAAGCTGCGCCCGGAGGTCGTCGGTCGGGGCGCAGATCAGGATCGGGTTGGCGGGCATGCGCTCCTTCCCAGGCGTGCGTGGATCGTGAGTATAGTGCCGCCCCCGCCGTTGCCAGGGTAGGGCCGATCGGGCTATACTTCCGCTGCGCCTCCGGCTTTGGAGGCTCATTTCATGTCTGTTGGGCTCCTTTCTGCCGCCACCGTCGGCGCCCGCCGCCACAGGCCGCAAGCCCATAGAGAGGAGGAGTTCGGTCTATGCGTCGATACGAGCTGATGCTCCTGTTCCGCCCTGACCTGGAGGACGACAAGCTCCAGTCCGCGGTGGAGAAGGTCACGCGCGCCATTGTCAACGGCGGTGGGACGCTCACCAAGGTCTCGCCGTGGGGCAAGCGCCGCATGGCGTATGACATCCAGCACTTCCGGGAGGCCAGCTACTTCCTGCTGCACTTCGACATTGCACCGTCGGCGATTCGAGATATCGAGCGCGGCATGCTGATCAGCGAGGAGATCCTGCGCCACCTGGTCACGGTCCTGGTCGACCACGGGGCAGGTGCCGCCGACGAGGAGCTTGCGCCTGCGGCGGTTCCGGCCGACGAGGCCGATGGCCAGACTGGGGCCGGCAACTTCGCCCGCGCCGACCGCAGGCCCGATGAAGGCATTGCCGAGGAAGGCACTGCCGATGAGCCGGCGGACGAGCCGGACGAGGCGGACGAAGCCTCGGACATCGCGCTGGACGAGGCGGCAGACAGCGCCGACGTGGTTGATGGAGCGACCGCCGGCGACGAGCAGACGGAGGAGGCGGGGACGGCCGTCGAGGCCTGACCACGCCACGAGGAGGCTGAGGCATGACCCTCAACAAGATGATGATCATCGGTAACCTGGGCGCTGATCCCGAGCTGCGTTATACGCCGGGCGGCAAGGCGGTCGCCGAGCTGCGCGTCGCCGTCAACGACCGGTCCCGCGGCCCCGACGGCGAATGGCAGGAGGAGACGCAGTGGTTCCGGGTGGAGCTGTGGGAGCAGGCCGCCGAGCGCGCTGCTGAGCGCCTGCGCAAGGGCCACAAGGTCTTCGCCGAGGGCCAGCTGCGCGCACGCGAGTGGGAGGGCAAGGACGGCCAGAAGCGCACGTCGCTCGAGATCCGCTTCGCACGCATCCAGTCGCTCGAGCGCCGCGACCCTGGCGAGGGCGGCGGCTACAGCGAATCGGGCGGCAGCAGCTCCGACGCGCCGGTGGCGCGCCCGCGCGGTGCGAGCTCCGCACCACGATCCGAAGGCGCCGACAGCATCGACGTCGACGACATTCCGTTTTGAACACGAGGAATCGCTAGCGAATGCCAAGTGCACGATCCCGCCGCGAGTCGGCGGACTACTACCGCGACCGTCGCCGACGCAAGGTCTGCAACTTCTGCGTCGACAAGGCCGAGACGATTGATTACAAGGAGGTCAACCGCCTCCGTCGCTACCTCTCCGAGCGGGCCAAGATCGAGCCGCGTCGCAAGACCGGCACCTGCGCCCGCCACCAGCGCATGCTGACCGTGGCGCTCAAGCGCGCCCGCGAGGTCGCCCTGCTGCCCTACGCGCCTCAGCACCTCCGCCCCTAGCCCGGCGTCTGACAGGTGGACATCGTCCTCCTGATTGGCTCGCTTGCGATCATCCTGGTCGCCGCCGAGCTGTTCACGAACGGGATCGAGTGGTTCGGTCACAGGCTGAACCTGGCCGAGGGCGCCGTTGGCAGTGTGCTGGCGGCCGTGGCCACCGCCATGCCCGAGACGTTGATCCCGGTGATCGCCATCGTGGGGCCGGCGCTGGTCGGTGGCGACCCGGAGGCATCCCACGCCATCGGTGTGGGGGCCATCCTTGGCGCTCCGTTCATGCTCTCGACGCTGGCCATGTTCGTCACCGGCATCGCGATCGTGATCTTCAACCGCCGCTCGGGTCGTGGCACCCGGATGCGAGTCAACGTGCGCGTGCTGGGGCGCGACGTGAGCTTCTTCCTGGGCGGCTATGCCCTGGCCATCGGGACCGCGTTCCTGCCGGCTGGCCTGGGCTGGATGCGCTGGCTGGCGGCGCTGGCCCTGTTTGCGACGTACGCCGTGTACGTGCGCCTGCATTTCACCGATGCTGCCGAGCCGGGCGATCCGGACGACCTCAACCGCCTGCATGCCATTCGGCTGCCCGGCATGGCCGGACCGCACACGCTGGACATCGACTTCCTGCCGGGCGAGATCGACGCCTGGGAGGTCGACGGCGCCACGCCGCGAATGCGGATCATCGTCAGCCAGGTGCTGGTGGCCCTGGGCCTGATCGTGGTTGGCGCCCAGGTGTTCGTTGGCGCGGTCGAACACCTGTCGCTGCAGATCGGGCTGGATGCCACGATCCTGGCCCTGATCATCGCGCCGATCGCCACCGAGCTGCCGGAGAAGTTCAATAGCGTGCTCTGGGTCCGGACCGGCAAGGACACCCTGGCCATGGGCAACATCACCGGCGCGATGGTCTTCCAGAGCTGCCTGCCAACCGTGCTGGGGCTGCTCTTCACGTCCTGGACCTTCACCGGCGACAGCGCGATCTACTTTGCCTCGGCCGGCGTTGCCTTCGTGTCGACCATCCTCATCTTCGGCACCATGCTGCGCCGCGGCAGCCTGTCGGCATGGACATTGCTGATCGGTGGCCCCCTGTACCTGTGCTACGTCTACCTGGCGCTCTTCACTCCGCTCGGCGCGGGCGCGGCGGGGCATTGAGCCACGGATTCCGCAACCACATCCGGCAAGAAGCAGTCCTGCCGGGAGGCACGCGTATACTGGAGCCGCCGGTATGCCCGGCATTGCGAACCGTGCGGGAGCACATGAGGAGACCTTCGTGCTGAAGCAGGGAACCCCGACCGCCACCGCCGCCGACCCTCGAACGGCCGAGCTGTGGGCCTTCTTCAGGGGGGAGATCGTGCCGTTGGGCGACGCCCGAATCAGCGTCATGACCCACGCCTTCAACTACGGCACCGCTGTCTTCGAAGGAATCCGTGCCTACTGGAACGGCGATCAGAGCCAGCTCTGGGCGCTCGATCTGATCGCGCATTACGAGCGACTGAAGGCGTCCGCGCGCTTCCTGATGATGGACGTGCCGTACACCGCAGAGCAGCTGGCAGGCCATACCATCGAGGTGCTGCGCCGCGACGGATTACGTGAGGATGTCTACGTCCGTCCACTCATCTACAAATCGAGCGAGACGATCGGCGTCCGGTTGCACAACCTGGACGCCGATGTCGTGATCTTCGGGATCCCGTTCGGTCAATACATCGACACCGAAGGCGGCATCCGGGCGCAGATCTCCACCTGGCGCAGGACCGATGACAACGCAATCCCGGCGCGCGGCAAGATCACCGGCGCCTATGTCAACGGAGCGCTGGCGAAGTCGGAGGCGCAGCTGAACGGCTACGACGAGGCAATCGTGCTGACCCAGGACGGCCACGTGTCGGAGGGGAGCGCCGAGAACCTGTTCATCGTCAAGGAGGGCAAGCTCATCACGCCGTCGGTCACCGATAACATCCTGGAGGGAATCACCCGGCGGCGGCTGATGTCCGTGGCTCGGGAGCGGCTGGAGACTCCAGTCGAGGAGCGCCAGATCGACCGCACCGAGCTGTACATCGCCGACGAAGTGTTCCTGTGCGGCACCGGCGCCCAGATCTCGCCAGTCGTCGAGATCGATCGACGCGCCATCGGCAGCGGACGACCGGGACCGATCACCCGTCAGCTGCGTGACCTCTACTTCGAGGCGGTCCGTGGCCGCGTGGATGCCTACCGCGACTGGCTGACGCCGGTCTACTAAAGAACATCGGGCCGGCCCGCCGATGTCCGGCGGCCGCCGCGACCCGGACGAGGGCACATGTCCGAGCCGCAAGATCAGGATCGACATCGGCTGCTTCAGCGTCTGCTGGAGATGGTTCCGGGCTTCGTCAGCTGGGCGATCATCGTGGGGCCTATCTGGTTGAGCTTCAACTATCCCTGGCTGGTCGCCTATTTCGTCCTGAGCTTCGACTTCTACTGGCTGTGCCGCGCGCTGTGGTTCGCTGGCGCGGTGATCCTTGCCTTTCGCCGGATTCGCTCGGTGCTGAAGCAGGACTGGCGCCTGCGACTGGCGTCCCTGGACGACGTGGCCGGCCGCCGCGAGCTGTTGCTGCGCCGGCTGTCCGGTCTCTCCCGACGGCCACGCGGCGCCGTGAGCCTGGTGGCCGCGCAGGGCGATGGCGGCGCGATCGAGCGTGCGGCGATCGAGCGCGAGCTGGCGGAGCTGGACGCGCTGGCCCGGCTGGCGGAGCCGCCGCCCGACTGGCGTGAATACACGCACCTGGCCCTGATCCCGACATACACCGAGCCGCTCGAGAAGCTGCGCGAAACGGTCCGCGCCCTGGCCAGGGCCGAGTGGCCGAGCGAGCACAAGATCTGCGCGATCATCACCCGCGAGACCGATGCCGACGGCATCGCCAACGTCACCGCGCTGCGGGAGGAATTCGGAGGCGACTTCGCCGACTTCATCCACATCCTGGACCCGCTGGAGCCGGGGATCGTGGTCGGGAAGAGCAGCGCCATGGCCTGGGGCGGACGCTACCTGTATCGGCTGCTGGTGCGCGAGCGGGGCATGGATCCCCGCCGAATCCTGGTTACCGACCTGGATGCCGATTATCGGGTCCATCCGCAGTACTTCAGCTACCTGACCTGGGTTCACCTGACCGATCCGAACCGCGAGACCCAGCTTTACCAGCCGATCCCGTACTTCCACAACAACATCTGGGAAGCGCCGATGCTGCTGCGCCTGTTCGCCGCAGTGCTGACCCAGCTGCAGATGTGGCGCAGCGTGCTGCCCGAGAAGCTTCAAAGCTTCGGCTCGTACTCGACCACGCTGCACCTGGTCCATGACGTGGGCTACTGGGCCACCGACGCCATCCCCGAGGACAGTCGCTTCTACTGGAAGAGCTTCTTCACGTACGGCGACCGCTTCCGGGCGGTGCCGCTGTTCATCCCGATCTACGGTGACGCGGTGCGCGCCCGGACCTACTGGCGCTCGATGGCAGGACAGTACCTGCAGGCGCGGCGCTGGGCGTGGGGCGTGACCGATATCCCGTTCGTGATCCAGAACGCGATCCGGCACAACGAGATCTCCCTGTGGTCGCGCGTGTGGCGGATCCTCAACCTATTCGGCGAGCACATCAACTGGGCGATCGCCCCGTTCGTGATCATGTTCGGTGCCACCGTGCCGCTGATCATCAACCCGGCATTTGCCCAGACCACCCTGGGCCAGAACCTGCCGCTCTACGCCTCCACGATGCTGTCGGTTGGGCTGGTGGCGCTGGGTGTGCTGATCTGGGTCGAGCACCGAATCGTGCCGCCACGTCCGCCTGAGTGGGGGCGCATCACCCGCTTCCTCAGCTACCTGCAATGGATCGGATTGCCGTTCGTGGGCGTCTTCTTCAGCAACCTGCCGGCACTCGATGCGCAGACGCGGCTGCTCACCGGGCGCTATCTCGAGTATCGGGTCACCGAGAAGGCCTGACGGACCGATGACCGGCAGCACGGTGCCCATCGCCCCCATCCCGCTGGCGCGCTCGACCGGGCGGCTGCTGACCCCGCCGCTGATCCTGTTCGCGGCCGGCGGCGTGGCGCTGGCCGGCGGTGTGGCGCTGGGCAATGCCATGGGTATCGGCCTGGTGGCCGCCGGGCTGGTGCTCGCAGGCCTGAGCGTCGTGCTGACGATCATGCTCCTGTCCGTTCGCCTGGACGTCGAGATAGCCACCCTTCGCCTGCGCTGGCTGGGGGGCGAGCGCCGCTACACCCTGGTGCGCGGCCCGGTCACTCGGGTCGCACTGCGCGGCAGCGAGGCCGCCCGGTTGCGGCCACGTTTCGGGGCGCTGGGCTGGGGCCTCGGCAGGGCGCGGCTGCGCGGCAGCGAGAACGTGGACGTGGTGCGGCTGTCGCCGTCCGCGTCGATGATCCTGGTGCCCACCGACCGCGGCAGAGTGGGCATCGCTCCGGTATCGGAGCAGCAGCTGCTTGCCGCACTGGCCGCGGCCGCCCGCATCCAGCAGCGGCTGGACGAGGTTGCCGCGCGCGCCCGAGCCTTCGTGAGCCCTATCCGAGAGGAGCCCCCGCCGGCCATCGTGCACGCGCCTGAGCCGGAGGCGATGTCGTCGCCCGGCGTGCCAGAGGAGGCGCCGGCCGCGGTGCGCAGGCTCCTGACCGGCATCGAGCGCACGCTGCTCGAGGAGCGGCTGGCCTCAGATCGCGCGGCAGCCCTGCTTGCCGCCGAGGCCGAGCGACAGGCCGCCACCGACGCCGAGCGACAGGCCGCCACCGACGCCGCCCGCATGGCTGCGTTCATCCCGGCGGTGCCCGTCCCCGATGCACCGACCTCGAAGGCGCGGGCGCGGGCGCGGCGACGCGGGCAGTGGCAGCGCCCCGCCTGGATGACAGCCCGGACCAGCACGGCCCGGCGCACAGCAGAGCGTGCGACGCTCGAGCGACGCCCCTTCCCGATTCCGACCGAGCAGCTGCTTGTCTACGGTGTCGTCGTCGCACCGGCCATCGCGGCCGCCGCCGTGTGGCTGTGGGCGTCGTTCGGTGGCCGCCTGGAGATGCCCATCGAGCAGCTGCGGCCGGTGGCCGTGGCACTGCTCGCGGTGGGACCGGCAGGGGCGCTGGCCGGGCTGGCGGCGAGGACCTGGTTCCCTCGCCTGCTGGGCCTGGTGGCAATCACCGCGCTGGCTGCGCTGGCCCTGGTGGGACGGGCGCTCCTGGGCTGACACTCTGCCGCGGCGCCGCCCGGTTGACGCGCGCCCTCCCCGCTGCGACCATCGGACTCACAACTGAACGACGGCGATGACGGAGACAGTGCTCGACGTCGCGATCGGTTCCACGCAGCGAGCCCGGATGGTGGAAGCGGGCAGGGCCGGACGGCGAGCGATCA
>JBDUEE010000085.1:0-9436 GCA_040002615.1 Chloroflexota bacterium
AGGGGATCGTCCAGCAGGAGCACCTCCGGATCGGTCAGCAGAGCGGCTGCCAGGCCGACCTTCTCCGCCAGCGCAGGTCCGCCGCGCGAGACCGGGCGTCGCAGCCCCGGACCCAGGCGATAGCGTTCCACTGCTGCCTCGATTCGGCGAAGGCGTTCTGCGGGCTCGTAGCCGGCCAGGCGGCAGGCCAGGTCGAGCACCTCCCACGGTGAGAGCCATTCGTAGAAGCCGCTCTCCGGCGCCAGGTAGGCGACTCGCCGCCGCCAGCCGGTGCTCGAGTCGTCGTCGCGCGAAAGACCTGCCAGGTCGAAGGTGCCGGAGCGAGGCCGGACGAGGCCTGCCAGGATGCCAAGCAGCAGCGAGCCGGCGCCGTGGGGCTCCGAGACGATCAGCAGACGGGCACCGACCGGAACGCGAAGGTCCACCCCGTCGAGGAGCCACCGTCCGTCGACCGAGCTACGCAGCCGAGTGGCCACCACGGCCGCTGGACGCAGCAGCCGGACCGATCTCGACGCCCACAGCGCATCCGGCGTGGAGCTCGTCAGGGGTGCACCTCCTCGGTCGCAGCGATGCCGCAGCGGTGCCGGCGGGCCGCAGTCTAACACCGGCTTGACGGTTCCTCCGCCGTGCCGATATCATAAGCATCCGCTTATATCAATCCGCATTTGATAAAGAACCACTACGACATGACGATGCCCCGTGAAACCGGCGCAGAGCGTGACCTCCGCAGGCTGCGCACGTTCTACCGCGCCCTTGGCGATGAGACCCGGCTGCGCATCATCGGCCTATTGGCAGAGGTCGGGCCGCTGCCGGTCAACGCCCTCTCGCTGCGCGTCGGGCTCTCGCAGCCGCTGATCAGCTGGCATCTGCGCATCCTGCGGCTCGCGGGCCTGATCGACACACGGCGTCATGGGCGCGAGGTGATCTGCCAGCTGCGAATCGCCGCCTTCGAAGAGCTGCACGAATCCGAGGCCCGGCTGATCAGCGGCACCGCCGGCATCGAGCTGACGCCGGCGAGCAGCCGCGGAGAGGTGCCCGATGTCGGCTAGCCACACTCGCGCCGACGAGCTGCGCCGCGGCGACTCGCTCCTGTCGAGCCGCGCCAAGGAGGCCGCGCGCGCGCTGCTCGCGCCGGTCGTCCGCCTGGCGGTGGCGCTGCACCTGACCCCGAATGCAATCACCGTCCTCGGCTTCGGAGTGGTCGTGGCGGCGGCGGTCCTGATCGGCACCGGCAGCCTGCTTGCGGGGGCCGTGGTTCTGACGACCGGATCGCTGCTGGACGCGGTAGATGGAGCCCTGGCCCGTGCGACCGGCGTCAGCAGTGCCTTCGGCAGCTTCCTGGATTCGACCCTGGACCGCGCCGCCGAGGCCGTGCTCTACGGTGGCGTGGCGGCGTACTACCTGGGCGCCGCGGCTGACCCGGCCGGACCCGTGCTGCTTGCGCTGGTGGCGCTGGCGGGCTCGTTCATGGTCAGCTACACGCGCGCCCGAGCGGAGGGAATCGGCCTCACCGCGTCGGTTGGGCTGGCGCCACGCCTGGAGCGGCTCGTCCTGATCGTTGCCGGCATAGCCCTTGCGGGCATCGGCTTCGAAGGTGGATTGATCGGCGCCCTCGCCATCATCGCCATCCTCGCGGTGGCGACCACCGTGCAGCGAATCTGGCACGTCCACCGGCTCAGCACGGCACTGGCGGGCGAAGCGGCGACCAACTCCACAAGGGAGAACTGACACAAAGTGGCTGATCGAAACGGAAAGAGCGCGACCAACGGGAAGCGCACGTCGGACGGCAAGGTCCGAGTCGCGATCGTGGGCGTGGGCAACTGCGCCTCGAGCCTGGTGCAGGGCCGGACCTACTACGCCGATGCCAAAGAGCAGGACTTCGTCCCGGGGCTGATGCACGTCAACCTTGGCGGGTATCACGTCCGCGACATCGAGTTCGTTGCCGCGTTCGACGTCGATCGCGAGAAGGTCGGCAAGGACCTCTCCGAGGCGATCTTCTCCGGGCAGAACAACACCTTCAAGTTCTCCGATGTGCCGCACACTGGCGTCACTGTCGACCGTGGCATGACCCACGACGGGCTGGGCAAGTACCTCAGCGAAGTGATCCACAAGGCCCCGGGCCCGACAGCCGACGTGGTCGGCATCCTGAAGGAGCGCAAGGTCGACGTGATGGTCTCCTACCTGCCCGTCGGCAGCGAGGAGGCAACCAAGTGGTACGTGGAGCAGGCGCTGCAGGCCGGCGTTGGCTTCGTCAACGCCATACCCGTCTTCATCGGGCGTGAACCGTACTGGCAGCGGCGCTTCGCAGACAAGGGCCTGCCGATCATCGGCGACGACATCAAGAGCCAGGTGGGCGCCACTATCACCCACCGCGTGCTGACCCGCCTGTTCATGGACCGCGGCGTGCGGATCGACCGCACCTACCAGCTGAACTTCGGCGGCAACACCGACTTCCTGAACATGCTGGAGAGGGAGCGCCTGGAATCCAAGAAGATCAGCAAGACGAACGCCGTGACGTCCATGCTCGACTACGAGATCGATGGCAACAACGTGCACGTCGGCCCGTCGGACTACGTGCCGTGGCTGCAGGACCGCAAGTGGTGCCACATCCGGATGGAAGGCACCACCTATGGCGACGTGCCGCTCAACCTAGAGCTCAAGCTGGAGGTCTGGGATTCGCCGAACAGCGCCGGCGTCATCACCGATGCCATCCGCTGCACCAAGCTGGCGCTCGACCGCGGCCTGGCCGGCACCCTGGTCGCCCCGTCCTCGTATTTCATGAAGAGCCCACCACTGCAGATCCACGACGATGTGGCGTACAACCGGGTCGAGGCGTTCATCCGCGGTGACGACAACGAGACGCTGGACGGCACGCAGGTGCCAGAGCGCCGCAAGCTGCGCAAGCTCGCGAGCGGCAAGGCTAAGGCGGCCGCGAGCGTCGGCTGAGCCGATGCCAATCATCCGCCGGCGCGGCGCGAGGAGCTCGTGACCGCCAGCGCGGCCACCCAGGCCACGGGAGCTGAGCGCAAGCGCGAGCGCCTCGCATTCTGGGGTTATCGGGCGGCGGAATGGGCCATCGGTGCCCTGCCGCGAGGCGTGGTACTGCCGATCTCCGCCGCGGCAGGCAACGCGGCCTATGACCTGGCCGGTGAGAAGGGCGCCATCGTGCGTGCCAACCTGGCGCGCGCCATGAAGCTGCCCAGCGACGATCGGCGGGTCGACCGCGCCGCCCGGCGTGCATTCCGCAACTACGCGCGCTACCTGGTGGACGTCATGCGGCTGGCCGGCGAGGAGCCGGCGGACGTTAGCGCGCTGGTCGACATCGCCAACATCGAGATCCTGTGGGAGGCCCGCGCCAGCAAGAAGGGCGTGCTGCTGTGCACCGTGCACGTCGGTGGCATGGACCTGATCGCGCCGGCCCTGAAGAAGTACGGCCTGCAGATCAACGTCGTGGCCGATGACACCACCTATGGACGCCTCTACGACCACCTCAAGGCGGTGCGCGCACGCCACGGACTCACGCTCATCGGCTGGCGCAACCTTCGCGCCCTGTTCCGCGCCCTGCGGGCCGGCGAGAACCTCGTCCTGTTCTGTGACGGCGGCTACCGCGCCGGGGACGTGCCGGTCGAGTTTCTGGGCGAGCCCACCACCTTCCCGGCCGGCCCCGCCACCCTCTCGGCCCGTAGTGGGGCGCCCATTCTGCCCGTTGCCTGCCAGCGGACTCGCGGCGATCGGTTCTACGCCAAGGGTCTGCCGCTGATCCAGGCCGCCAGCAACGAGCCGGCCGAGATGCATCGCGCGACCCAGCTGTTGGCTGACGAGCTCGGCACGGTGATCGCCGCCGATCCGGGGCAGTGGTACATGTTCCGCCCCATCTGGCCGCAGACCGATGAAGACCGCGAGCGTGCTCGAGCAGCACTCGAGATGGCCCGCCGCGGCGAGGATTGGACCCGGGCGGCCTCCGCCTGACCGATGCGAGGGACCGCGCTGCGTCTTGGGCTGAACATGGCCGACCTCGTTGCCCGCTCCCTACCGCGCGGGCTGGCCTACGCGCTGGCTGACCTGGCAGGGCGTGCCTGGCATCGCCTGGCGCCCGGCCGCCGCGCGCTGGTGTCCGACAACCTGGCGCGCATCGCAGCCCACACCGGCCGCCCGACCTCGGGCCGTGCCTTCCGACGGCTGGTGGAGCAGGCCTTCGTCAGCCATGCCCGCTATTGGCTGGAGGTGCTGCGCTCGCCGCACTACCCGGCCGGGGAGCTGGAGAAGATCGTGCTGATCGATGACTGGGAACGCTGGGAGCCGATCATGCGCGGCGGCGCGGTGGTCGCCGTGCCGCACCTGGGCAACTTCGAGCCCTACGGCCACTTCGTCGCCGCCCACGGGCTCGGCGGCGTGGCGCCGGTCGAGGAGACGGACCCTCCGGAGCTGTTCGAGTTCCTGCGCGCGCGGCGCGCCAGCGGCAAGGGTGTTGAGGTGATCCCGCTGAGCCATGCGTTCCGCCCGATGCTGGCCGCCCTTCGCCACGACCAGCTCGTGGCGCTGGTGGCCGACCGTGACCTTGTAGGCGACGGCCTGCCGGTGACCATGTTCGGCCACGCCACCACCCTGCCGGCGGGGCCGGCCATGCTGGCGCTGCGCACCGGAAAGCCGCTGGTCATGGCGCGTGTGCTGCGCACCGCCCCGGAGCGCTTCAGCGTGCGGGCCGTTGCGGTCGAGGCGCCGCGCACCGGCCAGACCGCAGCTGACGTGACCGCCCTGACCCACGCTCTCGCGGCTCGGTTCGAGGCAGCCATCGCCGAGGCGCCGGAGCAATGGTGGGCGGCCTTCCAGCCCTTCTGGACCGATCAGCGCACCACTGGCAAGCCGGAGCGAGAGGCATGACGTCGCGGGGCACCGATGCTCGCGGCACGGCGGACATGCATCTCCACACCCTGTACTCGGACGGGACGTCCGGAGTGGAGGCCCTCCTCGATCACATCGAGCGGAAGACCGACCTGGACCTGGTTGCCATCACCGACCACGAGCGGCTGGACGGGGCGCTGCGCGCGCGCCAGATCCATGCCGCCGGCGCCTTCAGCTTTGAGCTGGTCGTCGGCGAGGAGATCACCACGCGCCGCGGCCACCTGCTGGCGCTCTTCGTCGAGGAGCGCATCCCCGCCCTGCGGCCGCTGAACGAGACGTTGGAGCGCATCCACGACCAGGGTGGCCTGGCCATCGCCGCGCACCCGCTCGCGCCGCTGACCCCCAGCCTGGGCCGGCGAAGCCTGCTGGCGCTGCAGCAGGACCCCGATGTGCGGCATCACCTCGACGCGATCGAGCTGCTCAACCCCAGTGCGGCGGGGCGCTCCCGACGCCTCGATCGCCTGCATCTCAACGAAGAGCTCCTGCATTTGCCGGCGGTCGGCAACTCGGATGCGCACGTCCTCGAGCACGTGGGCAGCGGCTGGACCTGGTTCCCCGGCGCATCGGCCGCCGACTATCGGCGCGCGGTGCTCGACCATGCCACCGAGCCGGATGGCGAGCATTGGAGCCATTGGCACAACGTGGCGGTCTACGGCCGCCAGCTCGTCGCCAAGGCCCGGCACCTGCGGCATACTCTCCGTCCCACAGGAGAGTGGCGATGACGCGAGCCAATCTCGCCGAGGGGCGTCGTGCCGCGGATCCATCGGCCAACAACGGACAGCCGGTGCGCGGGCCGCTGAAGGTCGGAATCGTCAGTCCATACGGCTATCCGCACCCCGGTGGCGTGAACGAACACGTGCGGCATACCTATGAGGCCATGAGCCGGCTGGGCCACGACGTGTGGATCATCACCAGCAAGTACGGCAAGGAGCGCGAGACCGAGAGCCACGTGATCCGGCTGGGCACGGGCTTCGCCTTCCCGGCCAACGGCAGTATGGGCCGCGTCACGCTCAGCTGGCGCTTCAAGGAGCAGGCGCGGGCACTGCTGGCGGAGCAGCGTTTCGACGTGCTGCATTTCCACGAGCCGCTGGTGCCCTTCCTGTCCCCGACCGTGCTCGACCAGTCGGACACGGTCAACGTGGCCACGTTCCATGCCTTCGGTGGCTTCTCGCCTTCGTACTGGGTCGGCAAGCGGTTTGCCGGGCAGCTTGCCGCCAAGCTCCACGGCCGCATCGCGGTGAGCGGCGCCGCGCGGCATTTCATCAGCCGTTACTTTCCCGGCGAGTACACGATCATCCCCAACGGGGTTGACCTGGACCGATTTGCCGATGCCGAGCCATTCGAGGAGCTGCGCGACGGCACGATCAACATCTTCTTCGTCGGCCGTCTCGAGGAGCGCAAGGGCCTCATCGATCTCCTGAAGGCCTACCACCGCCTGCGCAAGCGCCATGTCGATGCCCGGCTACTGGTTGCCGGCGCCGGGCCCAAGCTGCGCGAGTATCGCCGCTACGTCGGACTCCGGCAGATCCGCGACGTGGAGTTCCTGGGCCGTATCAGCGACGACGACAAGGCGCGCTACTTCGCCAGCGCCGACATCTTCTGCGCGCCGGCAACTGGCCAGGAGAGCTTCGGGATCGTGCTGCTGGAGGCAATGGCGGCCGGGGTGCCGATCGTGGCCAGCGACATCCACGGCTATAAGCGCGTGGTCCAGCGCGGGGTGCAGGGACTGCTGGTGGAGCCGCGCAACCCACGAGCGCTGGCGGCGGCGCTGTACACGCTGGCCCACGACGAGGAGCTGCGCCACCGCATGGGCGAGGCGGGCCGCGCGCTGGCGCCGGAGTACAGCTGGGACCGCGTCACCGAGCAGATCGTGGACTTCTACCACGAGGTCCGGGAGCGGGTAGCCGTCGGGCGCTAGGTCCCGTCAGTTGAGCGGCCTGCGGAGGTTGAGGCCCTTGCGATGCACCCTGAAGCCGTTCGCCTCGTAGACCCCCAGCGCACCGGTCGGGTTCTCTGCGTCCACGCCCAGCACGGCGCTGGTCATTCCGTCGTCGCGCAACCCGCGCAGCGAGTCCGCCACCAGGGCCCGGGCAAGGCCTCGTCCGCGCCACCGGCGCCCAACGCTCACGCCGGCAAGCTCGCCACGCCGCTCCCCTGACTGCTCGTTGAAGTTGGTCATGATGCGGTTCATGACCACGCCGGCCACCTGGTCATCGTCCCACGCCACGCGCCACAGCTCCGGCCGAAAGTCCGGGCCGCTGAAGAAGTGCAGGAACCCTGCTTCGGTATCCTCCATCGCTCCCCAGTGGTCGCGGAAGGCCTCGACATCGGCCGCCCAGATCGCCCCATGGTCGTCCGGCACCACGGGTCTGATCTCGAGGCCATCGGCCATCGGCAGGTCGGCGATGCTGTCCAGGTCCGGGCGCAGCATCTCGAAGAACCAGCGCACGACCTTGAAACCCTCCGACTCGAGCAGGCGGGTGCGCCGGGTCTGGGACTCGTAGGCCCAGCTCTCGAGCCGGCGCTCGAGATCCACGGGGGCGCCAGCCCCAGCTTCGCGGTCGGCTCGCGCCCGCTGGTGGCGGATGTTGTGGCGAAGCAGGGCGCGCCCGATGCCACGGCCCCGGTATTCCGGATCCACCTCGCCGCCGGCGGTGTAGTTGCGCCCACCATCGCTGTCATCCTGCGCGCGCCCCTGCGCGTAGGCCACGATCGCGCCACCGAGCTCCGCAACGACGGCGTCGGTCATGGGATCGAAGCCCGATGGGTGGGCCAACCAATGTGCCCAATCCTCCGCTGAGTCGCGCTCGTCGATATCGTCAGCAACCGCCGCGCGGTCGTGCATCTCGGCGAGCGGACCCAGGTCATCGGGCAGGCGAAGGCGCCGGAAGGTGAGGCCAGGGATGCCCGCCGCCTCTGCCGCCAGCCGCTCGAGCTCGACATCGGTCTCGATCATGCGACCGCCACCAACGGCTTGCGATACGCCGTGGAGCGCATCTCGACCTCGAAGCCGGTGCGCGCGTAGAGGCCCAGGGCACCGGTCGGGTTGTCGGCATCGACCCCAAGCCCGGCGCTGGTCATGCCTCGATCGCGGAAAACCTGCAACGAACGCAGCACCACCGCCTGGCCGAGACCGCGGCGGCGCCACGGTCGACGCACGAAGACGCTCCGCAGCCAGCCGCGCTTGCGGTTGAAGGCCGCGTTCTCTACCTCGTTGATCTCATTGACGACCCCGCCGGCAATCTCGTCGCCGTCCCAGGCGACCACGAACAGGCTCGGGTCGAACTTCGGATCCGTCCTCCACTGCTCGAACCGCTCGGCGGAGCCATCGAAGCCGCCCCAGTGGTCCAGGAAGGCCTCGACGTCCGCGTCCCACAGCTGCTTGAGCCGGTCGGTATCCACCGGCCGGAGGTCGAGGCCATCCGGCAGGACCGGATCTTCGATGTCGTCCAGCGACGGCCGGGCCATGTCGAAGAAGTAGCGCGCCGGCTCGAAGCCGAAGCGCTTGACCAGGGCGATCCTGTCCGCCTCGGAGTCGGCCGCCCAGGTTCCCAGCAGCTTCGGTTTGTCGGTCGGGTAGCGCTCCGCCAGCTCCGCGGCGTGCTCCTCCAGCACATGCTGGAGCCAGGTGCCGATCCCTCGACGGCGCCACGGAGGATCGACCATGGCGCCCATCCTGAACTCGCGCAGACCGTCGGTGGTGTCTACCCACTCAGCGTCGGCGGTGGCGACCAACGTGCCCTGCACCTCCACAAGGAACGTGTCTCGGCTGGCGTCGAACTTGTCATTCGCGGTCGAGAACCAGTTCTCCAGCTCTGCCGGCTCGGTGCGCCACGGCACGCCGTCCGCTGAGAAAGTACGGTTCCAGAGTTGGCTCATCGGCTCCGCATCGCCGGACCGATACGTCCGCAGCGTCAACCCGGCGATCCGCGGGCGGGCCGCAACCGCCGCCCCCACATCGGTCTTCATGAATTCACCTCCATTGGCTTGCGGTACGCCGTTCCACGGACGTCGATCGCGAAGCCGGCATTCTCGTACAGGCGCAGCGCACCATTCGGGTTGTCGGCGTCGACGCCCAGCCAGGCACTGTCCATGCCCCGGTCGCGAAGCAGCTGCAGGCTGCGCCCGACCAGCGCAGCCGCCAGCCCGCGGCCGCGCCACGGCCGACGCACGAAGACACTGTCCAGCAGCCCGCGCCGGCGACCAAGCTCCTCGTTCTCGTGCTGGACGATGACGTTCGTCACCGCGCCCGCGATCTCGTTGCCGTCCCAGGCGACCAGGAACAGGGCGGGGTCGTAGTCCGGATCGGTGATCCAGCCTTCGAACGACTCGTCCGAGGCGTCGAAGCCACCCCAGTGGTCCTTGAACGCCTCCATGTCGGCATCGAACAGCTGCCGGAGCTGCTGCCGTCCAGCCACGGGACGGATCTCGATGCCATCCGGCAAGTCCGGTACGGCGATGTCATCCAGCGTGGGACGGACCATGTCGAAGAAGTAGCGCATCACGATCACCAGCCGCTCCTTCGTGGACAGCA
>JBDUEE010000086.1:0-2530 GCA_040002615.1 Chloroflexota bacterium
GCCGCTCATCAGGTGCCCGAATCCCGCCAACATGAAGGTGTCCTCGGGATAGGGGAGCTGCGTGACCTGCCAGCTGTCGCGTGTGGCAGCATCCAGGTCCGGCTCGTCAGTGGTGTGATGCAGCGCCAGGTCCATGGTGCCGAAGAAGACCTGGCGCGCGGCCCGCAAGCCCACATTGAGATAGCGGGACCCGGCCATGCGCTCCACCAGCTCGCGGGGGATCGGCTCTCCCGTCAGGTAATGGCGGGCGAATCGGGCCAGGACATCGGGCTCCCAGACCCAGTGCTCCATGATCTGCGAAGGCGCCTCGACGAAGTCCCATTCGGTGTTCGCGGCCGAGAAACGCGTGAACTGGGCGCGCGTCAGGCTCATATGCAGGATGTGGCCGAACTCGTGGAAAAGCGTCTCGACCTCGCCGTGCGGCCCGTGGGTCAGCAGGCTGGGCCGATCGCCTGCGGGCGGCGTGAAGTTGGCAACGATGGCGTTGACCGGCTTCACGTACTCGCCGTCTGCTCCGAGGTGTCCGATGATTATTGGGAAGGCGGCCGCATGGCCGAACTTTCCCTCGCGCGGGAAGAGATCGGCGTAGAAGTGGGCGATGAGATCACCACTGGCGCGGTCGCGGATGCGAAACAGCTGGACCGATGGGTCCCAGGCGTTGGCTTCAGGCACGCGCTGGTAGTCGAGCCCGAAGACCTCCCCGGTGAGGGCGAACATGCCGTCCAGGACTGAGTCCAGCGGCAGGTACTCGCTCACGACATTCTGGTCGACGCCGTGCACGTCCAGGGACTGGCGGGTGTCGTAAAACGTCCAATCCCACGGCTGGACTGCGTCTTCGGCGCCGGCATCGACATGCATGTCTCGCAGCAGCTGGACCTCGCGCCGCGCCGCCGCCTCGAGCGGCGGGACCAGCGCGTCGTAGAAGCCGCGCACGCGCTCCGGGTTGGCGGCCATCTTGACCTCCATGGCGTAGTGCGCCCACGTCGGATAGTCGAGGAGCTTGGCGATGCGGCGACGCACGTCCAGCGCCTCGGTCAGCAGCGGTCGGTTGGTCTCCACCGCCTTGTTCCAGTTCTTGCGGAAGATCGTCTCGCGGTGATGGCGGTTCGTCGCGCGCTCCAGGAATGGATTGACCTCGGGATAGTCCAGGCTGACCCGATACGTCCCTGGCTGGCTGCCGGGCTTGAGTCGCTGGACGAAGGAGGCCGGGAGGCCGTCCAGCCCTTCGTCATCGACCTCGATCCAGTCGGCGTACTCGTTCAGGTTGCGGGCGAAGGCGACCTCCAATTCGACCAGCCGCGAGCGGAGCGACTCGAGCTCGCTGCGCTGCTCGGCCGGGAGCTCATGCCCGGCGCGTCGGAAGTCGCGCAGCCAATGTTCGAGAAGGAGGGCACGCTCGCCGGTGAGTCGGGCGGCTTCATCAGTGGCGGCGAAGGCGGCCACGGCACGGTAGACGTCGTCGCGGAAGGCGATCTCCACCCGCCATTTCGTCATCCGCTCGTCCGCGGCCTGCGCCGCGTCGCGCACATCGGCCTGTGGGTGGACCTGTGCCATGAAGGCGCCGCGCCCATAGCCGACTCCGATCTCGGCCCCTGCCAGCTCCAGCGGCAGGAGCGAATCGGCGAAGGATGGCTGCTCGTGGCTGGTGACCATGGGTGCCACGAGTGCATTGGCGCGTTCGATTGCCGCATCCGCCTCGGCGCTGACGGTGGCGGCCGTGACGGCGCGGTAGTCGTAGAGCATCGCCGGCATGGTAGCCCGTTCGGCGGGTAAGGCCGCCTTGACCGATCAGGCCCGGTCCTGTGCCTGCTGTAGCCGCTCTTCAGAGGCCGCCCGCTGTGCTTCGCGCAGGTCGCCGAATGGCTCCGGCGCCGCCCAGCCGATTGAGACCGACAGCCGCAGGTCCACGTGTGTGCCACGCCACAGGGCAAAGGCGCCGTACAGCCGAGAGACGATCGCGTCCATGGCATCGCCGTACGTCTCCGGCATGAGCACGCCGAATTCGTCCTCGCCGATGCGAGCCACCAGGTCCGCGTCGCGCAGGTTGCGGCGCAGCACGCCGGCGGCCCCGCGCAGGACCTCGTCACCGGCTTCGCGCCCGAAGCGCTGGTTCGTGCGCTTGAGGCCGTCGATATCCACGTTCATGACCACCACCGGGCGCCGGTAGCGTGCCCTGCGCACGCGTTCCGCCTCCAGGGCAGCCGTCCAGGCAGCACGGCTGGGCAGCCCTGTCAGGCTGTCAACACGCGCGGACGCACGGGGCGACCTGGGTCGCGACGTCTCTGTCACCTCAATAGTGTGGGTCGGTGCCCCGCCGCACCGGAATGACCCGAAAGGACCACGCTCACCCGCGCGTCGGTCAGGGCGCCGCGCTCTGCATTGCGTCCAGCGTGCCAATCGGGAGCAGGCGGGCACGGCTCGGCCAACGGCGGCGGATCCCTGGTGATCTGCTCGACGAACATCTCGAACCAGGTCATGACCACGCCCGCGCCCGCACCGCCAACGAGGCCCTCGACCACGACAACGACTA
>JBDUEE010000087.1:0-6165 GCA_040002615.1 Chloroflexota bacterium
TAGGTCTCGAGCTCGCCGGTCTCGAGGATGACCTTGAGGTGGATGTCGCCGCAGGCCTCCTTGACCGCCACGATCTCGTCGAAGACGCGGGCGTACTCCCCCGCCAGGAAGGCGCCGCGGTCGATGACCATATCGACCTCGTCGGCGCCGAGCTTGATCGCCGTTTGCACGTCGAGCAGCTTCACCTGGAGCGGCGCCTGGCCCGATGGGAAGTAGGTGGCCACCGCCGCCACCTTCACGCCCGAGCCACGCAGCGCCTCCTTGGCAGCTGGCACCATGGTCGGGTAGACGCATAGCGCGGCGACCGAGGGGATCGTTGGGTCGGTTGGATCCGGGCGACGGGCCTTGCCCGCCAGCGCTCGAATCTTGCCTGGCGTGTCCTTGCCCTCAAGGGTGGTCAGATCCATCATCCGGATCGCCATGTCGAGCGCCCAGAGTTTCGACTCGCGCTTGATGCTGCGCTTGGCGAGGGCAGCCGCCCGCTCCTCGGCACCGACCTGGTCTACCGCCCAGACGCGTCCGAGCAGGCTGCCAAGTGCCTGGTGGCGAGGGGCGGTCAGGTCACGGGCGGGGTCGCGCCGGGCTGGCTTGGTGCTGACCATGGGCCGATCATTCTACTGCTACCCTTCGGGCGCGCCCGCAACCGCGCCCGGTCTGACGCCCCACGGAGCTGTTCCGAGATGCTGGTCTACTGCCTGACGCGCGACCACGAGCTGGCGGCCGCAATCGACGCGCGCCTGACCGATTGGCTTGCCTTCTTTTACAACGACGCAGCGCGCCTGCACCAGGCGGTGATCCTGCGGGTGCCCGACGTGGTGGTGGTCGACACCGGTGCGATCCGCCAGGAGTTCGGCGACGCCGGGCTGGGCCCCGTGGTCGGCTTCCTGCACGAGCGAGCGCCCGAAGCGCGCCTTGCCGTTCGGCCCACCGCCGGCGCTGAATGGCTTGTCGCGGCCGAGGCTGGGCCTGATGTCGAGATGCTGCCGGCCGAGCTTGGGCCCTTCGTTGATCGGGTCGTCGCGATCTGTGGCGGCTGAGCCGGGAGACGCCGGGGGGTTCCTCGTCAGTAGGTTCTCAAATGCCGTTGTGAGTAGCGTTAGAGGCCGGAATGCCGGGTTTGGAGCGATCGCTGGCTGTCATCTGAGCGTGAATCGGGGCCGAACACCACCCGGCGGCTTCTCTAACGCTACTGAGGGCGGCGCCTGAGAAGAAACTCGGAAGAGGTGCTTCGTCCTGGTCGTCGCGATCGCCGCCCGACGCGGCGGCCAGTAGCGGGCAGCCACGCGCCAGCGGATTGTGGCGAGGGGTATGACGCCGAAGGTCCGTGAGTCCGTGCTCGTGTCAGGCGCGTCACCCATCAGCTCGGCGCTGGCGGCCGCAGCATCGACCCAGCTGACTCGTTTCACCAGCTCGCGCGACGGCGCGCGGGGGTCCTGCGCCAGCACGATCTCGCCGGGCCGCGGCAGCCGATAGCGGTAGCTCAGCGCCTCTACGACCAGCCGATCCCCGGGCATCAGTGTCGGCGCCATCGACAGGCCATGGACCTCGACCACGTCGACGGCGCGCCGACTCAGCAGCGTGGTTGCCACCGCGCCGGCGAGTGCCCCCAACACAAGGAAAAGGGCCCGGCTGGGGCCCATCTCCGTGGTCATCGGCCCAGAGGGGAGGTCACGATGGGCGGCCACTGACGCGCGTCTTGTCAGGGCCGCCGGTCGCCTTCCACATCTCGTCGACGGTGTCGATCATCGAGAGGAGGTCGCGCGCGGCTGCCACATCCATCGACTGCTTCACCTTGGACGCCGCCTTGGTGGCCTTCCAGAAGGTGTCGTGCAGGTCCGGGTACTTGTCCAGGTGCTCCGGCTTGAAGTAGTCGTGCCAGAGCACATCGAGATGGTGCTTGACGAGCTCGGCACGCTCCTCTTTCACGTGGATGCATCGGGCTCGGAAGAGCTTGTCCTCGCTGGCGTCATGCTTCTCGATGATGCGGAGGCACGATTCGGCCTCGATACGAGCCTGCTCGGGGTCGTAGATGCCGCACGGAATATCACAGTGGGCGTAGACGTGTCGCTTCGGGCGCAGCAGGGAACCGATCAGAAACACGGGGGTCCTCCATCGGTGGTTGGCTTTTTCACCTCCCAACCCGCACGTGGCGTGCCGGGACCGTCCGGGCATCTTCCGCCCCCCATCGGCAAGCCGTCAATCGCCAGGTCGGTCAGCGACCAGACGACGTCAGCTGCCCATCACGATGCCGCCGTCCACCCCCAGCACCTGGCCGGTGACGTAGCGCGCCTCGTCGGAGGCGAAGTACACGGCTGCCGCCGCAACATCCTCGACGCTGCCCGCGTAACCCAGCGGCGTCATCGAGGTCAGCGCCTCGGTGGCGGCAGCAGGCATGTCGGCAGTGAGATCGGTCTCGATCAGACCCGGGGCTATCGCATTGCAGGTGATCCCGCGACTGGCCAGCTCGCGGGCGGTGGTCTTGGTGAGGCCGATGAGCCCCGCCTTGGCCGCTGCGTAATTTGCCTGGCCCGGGTTGCCCATCCGACCCGCCGCCGAGGACATGTTGATGATGCGTCCGGATCGGGCCCTGACCATGGGCCTCGCGACGGCCCGCGTCATCCAGAACGGGCCGGCCAGGTTGGTGGCCAGCACGGAGTCCCACTCCTCTTCGTCCATGCGCATCAGCAGGTTGTCCCGCGTGATGCCGGCATTGTTGACCAGGATGTCGATGCGGCCGAGGGAGTCGAGCGCCGCCTTGACGATCGCCTCGGCCGCCTGCCGCCCGGCGGAGGTGTCGCCCTGGATCGCCTCGCCCAGGCGACCGGCGGCGCGGATCCTGGCCACGGTCTCGTCCGCGGCCTCGACATTGCCGCGATAGTTGACCGCCACGTCAGCACCCTGGGCCGCGAAGGCGAGAGCGATTGCGCGTCCCAGGCCGCGGCCGCCGCCGGTGACCAGCGCCACCTTGCCGGTCAGGTCGAACATCAGCCGGCCGCCGCCAGCTGGGGCTCCCCACCGCGTGGCTTGCCGAGCCGCGTCTGGTCGCCGGGAGCCAGGAAGGCGCGGTTCGGGTCCGCCGTCCACTCGACGACCGCTGCCCCAGCGGTGTAGCCGGCGCCAAAGGCGACCATCAGGATCTTGTCGCCTGGCTTGATCCGGCCGGCGGCCACCGCCTCGACCAGCGCCATGGGGACAGACGCGGCCGACGTGTTGCCGTACTTCTCGATGTTGATGAAGACCTTTTCCTCGGGGATGCCCAGTTCGCGCTCGACGTGCTTGATGATGCGCAGGTTGGCCTGGTGGAAGACGAACTGGTCGACGTCGTCGACACCCAGGCCGGCGGCCGTGAGGGCGGCAACCGCCGAATCGGCCATCTGGCGGGTCGCGTACCTGTACACCTCGCCGCCAGCCATGTGGATGTAGTGCAGTTTGTCGGCGACGGTCTGGGCCGACGCCGGCCTCGCGCTGCCGCCGGCCGGCACGATGATCCCCTCGCAGCCGGTCCCATCGCTGAAGAGCTCCCAGCCGATCAGCCCGCCGGGCTGGTCGGAGGCGGACAGAAGGACCGCGCCGGCACCATCGCCAAACAGGACGCAGGTGCCGCGATCCTGCCAGTTGATGAAGCGGCTGAGCACCTCCACGCCGATGACCAGAACATTGCGGTACATGCCGCTGCGGATGAAGCCGCTGGCGGTGGCCAGCGCGTAGAGGAAGCCGGAGCATGCGGCCTGCAGGTCGAAGCCGGCCGCGCGGCGCGCGCCGAGCTCGGTGGCGACCAGCACCGCGGTGGCGGGCAGCGGATAGTCGGGCGAGCAAGTGCCCACGATGACCAGGTCGACATCCATCGGGTCGACGCCAGCCACCGCCAGCGCGTCCCGCGCCGCGTTGACCGAGAGGGTGGTGGTCGTCTCGTCATCGGCGGCGATCCGGCGCTCGCGAATGCCGGTACGCGTGACTATCCATTCATCCGAGGTGTCGACCATGGTCGCCAGCTCATCGTTGGTCATGACGCGCGACGGCGCATACATCCCCCATCCGGTGATGACCGCATTCGACGTCATGCCTGCCTCCTAGCGCTGTGCCTCATGAACGTGGGTCGACCTCCAGCAGAGGCTGCTGACGCTTTACCAGTGTGCCCGTCTCGACCATGGTCCGGGTGACTCGACCGCCCACGTCCGACTTGATCTCGTTGAACAGCTTCATGGCCTCGATCAGACCGACCACGGAGCCGATCCCGATCTCGTCGCCCTCGTGAACGTAGGGTCGCGCGCCCGGTGACGGGGCGGAGTACCAGACTCCGGTGAGGGGTGCCGCCACGAAGCGCATCCCGGCCGCCGGCTCACCCCAAGGGCTGCCGGGCTCGGCCACCGGCGCACCCGGAACCGGGCCCTGCGCGGCGCTCGGCGCCGAAGCGGAGACTGCGCTTGGTCGAGCCAACCGGACGACAAGCTCGCCGGCCTCCACCTCCAGCTCGTCCAGGCCGCTGGCCTCGAATGCGGGAGTCAACAGGTCGACGGCGGCCAGGATCGGGTCGCCGGCGCCACGCGCGCTCATGCGTCATACCGGCGGAAGATCAGCGTCGCGTTGTGACCGCCGAAGCCGAACGAGTTGCTCATCACGGTGCGGACGGGCGCGCGGCGTGCCTGGTTCGGCACGTAGTCCAGGTCGCACTCGGGGTCCGGGAACTCGTAGTTGATGGTCGGCGGGATGATCCCCTCCTCGATCGCCCGGATGCAGGCGACCGCCTCCACGCCTCCACCCGCCCCCAGCAGGTGCCCCGTCATGCTCTTGGTGCTGCTGACCGGGACCCCGTAGGCCCGCTCGCCGAAGACGGTCTTGATGGCTGCCGTTTCGGATCGGTCGTTCGGTCCCGTGCTGGTGCCATGCGCGTTGATGTAATCCACGTCCTCGGTCGTGAGACCGGCGTCCACCAGGGCGCGGGACATGCTGCCGGCCGCACCGCGGCCGCCCGGCGCCGGCAGAGTGATGTGCGAGGCGTCATCTGTGGCCGCGTAGCCCATCAGCTCGGCGTGAATACGGGCGCCGCGGGCCTGGGCGTGTTCCAGCGCCTCCAGCAGGAGGAGGCCGGCGCCGTCAGCCATCACGAAGCCGTCGCGGTCGGCGTCAAAGGGGCGCGAGGCCTTTTGCGGCTGGTCGTTGCGCTTGGTGGAAAGCGCGCGCATGGCGGCGAAGGCGGCCACCGGGATCTCGCCGATGCCGGCCTCGGCACCGCCGGCGATCATCAGGTCCGCGTCGCCACGGCGAATGATGTTCAGCGCGTCGCCGATGGCGTGGTTGCTGCTGCTGCAGGCACTGACGGTGGCGTAGTTCGGACCGCGAGCGTTGGCATAGATGGCGACGTACCCAGCACCCATATCAGGAATCAGGGCGGTGACGAGGAAGGGACCGATGCGCTCGACGCCCAGGTCGTGGGCCTCGATCACATCGCGAATCATGGTGTTGATGCCACCGATTCCCGAGCCGATGATCACCCCCGTTCGCTCGGCCAGGGACTCGTCCGTGATCGGGTTGTCCAGTCCGGCGTCGCGCATAGCCTCCGCGGCAGCCGCCCAGGCGAAGTGGACGTAGCGGTCGTTGCGGCGCACCTCCTTGCGGGGCATGACCGTATCGGCTTCAAATCCGCGCACCTCGCCGGCCACCTTGCTTTCGACCCGGCTGGGATCGAATGAGGCGATGCGATCGATCCCGCTGCGGCCGGCCAGCAGGCCGTCCCAGAAGCTCGCCACGTCGTTGCCGAGCGGCGTGATCGCCCCCATCCCGGTCACCACCACGCGTCGGTCGCCGCGCGGGCCGGGACGCTCAGCCACCGGTGACGTCTCCGCTCATCGACTGATCCCGCGGGATGATGATCGAGAGGGTCCCTTCGACCGCCACCTCGCCGTCGACGCTGGCCACGGCCCGCACCCGCCCAAACATGCCGCGCAGCTTCTCCACCTCGACCTTCAGCAGCAGGGTGTCGCCAGGCTGCACCAGACGCCGGAAGCGGCAGTCATCGATCCCGGCAAACAGGCCCAGCTTGCCGCGGTACTCGTCCATCGACAGGACCGCGACCGCCGCCGTCTGGGCCAGCGCCTCCACCATCAGCACGCCGGGCATGATCGGCCGGCCGGGAAAGTGACCGGTGAACTGCGGCTCGTTGGCGGT
>JBDUEE010000088.1:0-10194 GCA_040002615.1 Chloroflexota bacterium
CCGGGCTCGCCCTCCCAGTAGTAGGCGACCTTGTCGCCCAGCCCGTTGGCCACGTGGCGATCCAGGCAGTTGACGCTGATGTTCAGCTTGCCACCCACGAACCATTTCGCATAAGGAAGCTGCCAGTCGAGGACCTCCGTCCACGGCTCGATCCAGTCGATCTGCTTCGACTCCTCCGCCCAGAAGGCGCGGAAGCCCTCTTCGGAGGCTGCGCGATCGTAGATGGAGGCATCGTTGAAGTTGGCCTGCGCCACGAAGTCGGGCGGCGGCGGGAAGCTGCGCTCCTCGCGCAGCAGGTTCTCGATGGTGCCCTCGACGGGCTCTTGCCCGGGCTGCTGATCGCGCTGTTCGTTGGTGCGCTGTTCGGTGCTCACGGCTCACGATCCCTTCCGTCAATGCGCGCGGGTGGGTCGCCCGCGTGAAGGCGATGCTCGTGGACCCCGATTCTAGCCGCGAACGCAACGGTATTGCATACCAAGCGTAGGATTTGGAATAGCACACCGACAACCCGGGCGGTCGCATCGCGTGCGCCTGCAGCCGAGATGGAGGGCCGGAGCCTTGAGGTAGCGGAGAACCGGCTAGCGTCCGCCCGCCGCCATCGTCGTCGTCGATCCCAGCTCGACATGTCGCCCCAGGGTTCATGAAGGAGTGAGGACATGACCACATCCCAGGCTGTCGCCGCGCCCTCTCGATTCGAAGACCGCATCCCATTCGTGATCGGTGCCTCCGCAATCGGCACGGTCATCGAGTGGTATGACTTCTACCTATATGCCGTGCTGGCGACCTTCCTGGCGCCGGTCTTCTTCCCAGGGGATCCCACCGCCCAGCTCCTGAGCGCCCTCGCCACGTTCGGCGCCGGCTTCGCGGTGCGCCCGTTCGGCGCCGTGGTGTTCGGCCGCATCGGAGACAAGATCGGCCGCAAGGTCGCCTTCCTGCTGACGGTATCGATCATGGGTGGCGCCACCGTGCTGGTTGGCCTGCTGCCCGGCTATGAGTCGATTGGAATCGCAGCGCCGATCATCCTCGTCACGCTGCGCATGCTCCAGGGACTCGCCCTCGGCGGCGAGTACGGTGGCGCAGCGATTTACGTGGCCGAGCATGCTCCCGACCGAAAGCGCGGCCTCTACACTTCCTGGATTCAGACGACGGCGACCATCGGGCTCTTCATGGCCCTCGCCGTCATCATGATCTTTCGCGTCAACATGAGCGAGGCGGACTTCAAGGAATTCGGCTGGCGGATTCCGTTCCTGCTTGGGGCGCTCCTGGTGTTCGCGGCGCTGTACATCCGACTGCGGCTGCAGGAGACACCGCTATTCCGGCAGGCCAAGGCCCAGGGCAAGACCTCCAACGAACCTTTGAGGGAGAGCCTGGGCACCCGCAAGAACTGGAAGCTCATCCTGCTGGCCCTGTTTGGCATGACCGCCGGCCAGGCAGTGGTCTGGTATACGGGCCAGTTCTACGCGCTCGCGTTCATGACGACTTCCCTCGGCGTGAAGTTCACGGACGCGTACACGGTCATGCTCATCGCCATCGCGCTGGCCACGCCCTTCTTCATCTTCTTCGGCTGGCTCTCGGATAAGATCGGACGCAAACCGATCATCCTGGGCGGCTGCCTGATCGCGGCAATCGCCTACTTCCCGATCTTCAACGCCATGCACGGGTTCACCAACCCGATTCCCGAGACCGATCCGGTAACAGTGGCGACCATGGTCGCGCAGAACCCGAACCTCGTCGGGCTGACCGCCATGGTCTTCCTGATGATCGTTTTCGTGACGATGGTCTACGGACCGATCGCGGCATTCCTGGTCGAGTATTTTCCGGCGCGGATCCGGTACACGTCGCTTTCGGTGCCGTATCACCTGGGCAACGGTGAGTTCGGTGGGTGGCTGCCATTCATCGCGACCGCGGTCGTTGCCGCCGCCGGTACCGGCGGGCTGCTTGCCGGGCTTGCAGCGATCACGCCCGGCGGCGCAACGTTCGCGGGCCTCTGGTATCCGATTGCCGTGGCCATCATGTCGGTGATCATCGGCGGGCTATACATCCGCGAGACGAAAGACGTCCGGATCTGGGACGAGGTGGGCGGCGACGACCGCGACAAGGCCATGCCTGAAGAAGGTCCCACGGAGGGCGTTCTCGCCGGCTAAGGCGGCCGTCTGACCCGTTGCACAGGGGCGGGGCGTCCGCGAAGGCGCCCCCGCCGCGCGTCGATGTCGCCCGGTTCAGCCGGTGTGATGCTCGCGGCGGTGCAGCCGGCCGATAATGGCGATCAGCATGGGGATGGCCATCTTCGGGTGCTCCTCGAGCGAGGCGCGGAACTCCCAGGCGGTGATGACCAGGCAGGTCAGGTTCGTCTCAGCGCGGATCGTGGCGGTGCGGCCGTGCTCCTCGATCAGCGCCAGCTCGCCGAAGAATTCGCCCGGTCCCATGGTGCCCACCGCCTGCCCGCCCTGCTCGACGCTGGCCGTGCCGTCCACGATCACGAACAGGCGCGTAGCCGGATCGCCCTCGGCAACCACCACGTCGCCGGGTGCGTAGCTCTGCTCGCGGGCGGTACGCAGCACCTGCTCCCGGGCGCGACGGTCGAGGACGGCAAGCAGGGGGATGGCGGCAGCGCGCTCAGGGTCCATCGGATCCTCCAAGTCGGGCGTTGATTGTGCCCACGCCATGCTAAGCGCGGAATGCCCGATCGGCTAGACCATCACGCCAGCGCTGTGCGCAGCACCGCAGCACGGCGGGAGGGAGGCGCCGCACAAGCAGCACTGGTACATGAGCGCGACTTGCGCGCCTCTGGGGCCGATTCACAACCAGCAATGGTGCACGAGCGCGAGACGGGCGCCTCCTGCGTTCGCGCACAACCAGCGGTGGTACGCCCGCGCCGGTCCGGGCCATATGGCGCTGATGCACAACCAGGACTGGTACACGTGCGTCTGGGCGTCCCATTTCGCGCTGATGCACAACCAGGATTGGTAAGCCTGCGCAGGGACGTGCCGTGTGGCGCTGATGCACAACCAGCAGTGGTACGCGTCCAGGTCCCCAGAGCCCTCAGGCGAGGAACCGATGCGAACGCTCCTCGTTCGGCCGCAGCGCGTCCAGCGTCGCCAGGAACGCAGCCAGGACGGGCGTGACCTCGCCGGCATCCCGGCGGCGGGCGACCACGATCTGCCGAGTCACCGGTGCCATGTCGGTGACGCTGACCGGCACCAGGCGGCCTGAACCGATATCGGCCTGGACGGAAGTCCGCGGCAGTAACGCAATGCCCAGGCGTTGCTCGACCATGCGTTTGGCGGCGTCGATGTTGTCGACCTCCAGCTGCCCTCGGGGCGCAATGCCGGCCTGACGCACGATAGCGCTGGTCAGCTCGTGGTAGGAACTGGTCCGGTCGAACAGGATCAGGTGCTCGCTGGCCAGCTCGCCCATGCGAACGTGGCCGGCGGCCGCGAACCGATGTCCGCGATGCACGACAAGCACCAGCTCGTCTTCGTACAGGAGTGTGGCGCTCACCTCCGGATGCTGGATCGGCCGCATCAGACCGATCTCGACCTCGTCGCGCAGCACCATCTCCAGGATCTCCTCCGAGTGCCCGGAGCGCACTGCCAGGCGCACCCGCGGATGCTTGGCCTGGAACCGATGGAGCATCGCCGGCAGAACGTAGGTGCTCACCGCGGGCGCGGCGCCGATCGTCAGCCGCCCCGCTCCCCCGGTCCGCACCTCCTCCACGGCGTCGCGGCCGTGGCTGATGGCCGCCAGCGCGCGCTGGGCGTGCGGCAGCAGGGCGCGGCCGGCCTCCGTGAGGCGGCTTCCGTGCCGGCTGCGCACCAGCAGGTCGGTGCCGACCGATCGCTCGAGCGCCTGCAGACGGGCGGTGAGCGCCGGCTGGGTGACGAACAACGCCTCCGCCGCGCGCGAGATGGATCCGGTTCGGGCCACCTCGACGAATGCCTCGATGCGGCCGAAGTCAATCGGTCCCCCACCGGTCTCGTGGGTGTCGTGCGGTTCACGCGTTCGTTTGGCATCAGTCATGCTTATGACATCCATCTGAAGAATCGTCTTGCCTTATGCTACTCGGTCTGGCAGGGTAGAAGCATGCTGAACAACATTCTCACCACGGGCTCGACCGATGAGCTGCGACGCCCGGTTGGCGGCAATCGGCTGGACCAGGGGGCCGCGCGCCTCAATTCGTGGCTGAACTGGCGCCCGAAGCAGCCAGCCCGCTACCATGTGCTGACCGTGGCTGAGCTGGCCGAGTGCAACTGCCCCGACCTCTGCGACCGCGACCACCCGAACGAGTAACCCGACGAGTAACCCAATGACCGCCACCCTCCATCCGCGGGAGACCACGGCGGAGCCGACGGACTCCTTCGGCTCGGAGCTGGACTCGGCGCAGCGCTGGATGCAGGACGAACGCTTCGCCGGCCTCGTGCGCCTGCACTCGGCTCGCCAGGTGGTGGAGCAGCGCGGCACGATCGCGACCGACTACCCGGTGGCCCGCGACGCTGCCGTGCGCCTGCATCGGCGCCTTCGGGAGCTCTTCGCAGAAGGTCGCTCGATCACGACCTTCGGGCCGTACTCGCCCGGACAGGCGGTCGCCATGATGCGGGGTGGCGTGGAGGCCATTTACCTCGGTGGATGGGCGACATCCGCCAAGGGATCCGCCAGCGAAGATCCCGGTCCGGACCTGGCCAGCTACCCGCTCTCGCAGGTCCCAGAGGACGCCGCCGGGATCGTCAGGGCGCTGCTCGCCGCCGACCGGAACCAACGTTTCGCACGGTCCCGGATGACCGAGGACCAGCGGAGGGCAACGCCCGAAGTTGACTTTCAGCCCCTGATCATTGCCGACGCCGACACCGGCCATGGCGGCGACGCGCACGTCCGCAACCTGATCCGACGGTTTGTCGAGGCGGGGGTGGCCGGGTACCACATCGAGGACCAGAAGGCCGGCGCCAAGAAATGCGGGCACCAGGGCGGAAAGGTGCTGGTGCCAAGCGATGAGCAGATCAAGAGGCTCAATGCCGCACGCTTCCAGCTGGACGCCATGGCAGTCCCCGGCGTCGTGGTGGCACGAACAGATGCCGAGGCGGCGAACCTGCTTGACGGATGCGGCGACGAGCGGGATCAGCCATTCATCCTGGGCGCGACGAACCCCGACATACCGTCCTACAAGGTCGCGTTCCTGGCGGTCATGCGTCGCCTTCACGGCGCCGGGGTGACGGAGATCAACGGCTATCGCCTGTATGCCGTTCCTTCCGAAGAGGAGGCGGCTGCCGATGCATGGCTCGAGCAGGTTGGCCTGGTATCGACCATCGACGAGGCGGCCCAGATGCACGTCGAGGGTGGGGCCGAGGAAACGCTGGATCGGGCCGCCGATGCCTTCCTCGAAGTGTGGGAAGCAAGCGCCGGACTGAAGACCCTGGGTGAGGCCGTGGCAGAGGAGATGGCCTTCCGGGCCGATGAGGGCATTCAGCTTCCGATGAGCGTCGACGAGTGGAATGACTTCGCCGCCACTGCCGCGTGGTCGAGTGCCCGGGGCGAGGCCGCGCGGATGGGTCTCAGCGTCTGGTGGGATGCGGAGCGGGCGAAGTCACCGGAGGGTTACTACCAGGTCCGCGGGAGCATCCCGTACGCGATCGCGAAGTCGCTGGCAGCCGCGCCCTACGCAGACCTGCTGTGGATGGAGACGAAGACCGCCAACCTGGAGGATGCGCGCGAGTTCGCCGATGCGATCCACGCGCTTCACCCGGACAGGATGCTGGCCTACAACCTCTCCCCGTCCTTCAACTGGGACACCACCGGCATGACGGATGACGAGATGCGCAGCTTCCCGGAGGAGCTTGGCCGGATGGGCTTTGTCTTCAATTTCATCACCTACGGCGGCCACCAGATCGATGGCCTGGCTGCGGAGGAGTTCACCACGGCGCTGCGCGATGACGGGATGTTGGCGCTCGCGCGACTGCAGCGGAAGCTGCGCCTGCTCGAGTCACCCTACCGAACGCCGCAGACGCTGGTCGGCGGACCAAGAGCCGATGCCGCCCTGCTGGCCGCTTCGGGGCTGACCGCGACCACGAAGGCGATGGGCGCCGGATCGACCCAGGTCCAGCACCTGGTCCAGACCGAGGTCCCGCCGCGCGTGCTGGCCGAGTGGCTGGCGCGCTGGGCCGAGCACAACGAGATGGCGGCGGCGCCACGGGTCACGCTGCGACCGCACTCCGCAGGATCAGAGGTCCTGGAGCTGGTCGTGTCCGACGCGGAGGGCGAGCGGCTGGCCAACATCATCTTCGCCACCATCCACGACCGGCGCGGTCGGACCATCCTGTCCGTGCGTGACCAGAACACGTTCGCCCCGGAGCTCCGCCGTCGGCGCCTGATGACGCTGATGCACCTGTTCCTGATCCACCGCTATCGGGCGGCGGCGGTCCACTACCTGACGCCGACCGACGACAATCGGCGTCAATGCGAGCGGATGCTCGCGCTCGGGATCTTCGAGGCCGTGAACGACGAGGTCGGCGAGATCATCGTGGCGGACGTCGCCGCGCCGACCATCCGCACGCTGGTCCGTCCGGATAGCCCCGAGCGCGAACGCCTCATCACCAAGGGCGAGTAAGCCACTCATCTCGCTGCGCCACTCATCTGGCTGCGCCACTCATCTGGCTGCGCCACTCACCGGACTTCCCCGGGCTCCGCACAAGGCCGGCGAGTACACGCCAGCGGACAGCCTTGAATCAGCACGGAATACAACCAGTGCTGGTCGGTTACCAGGATTCGACACGATCTGCGAGTCAAGCGTGCGACGACGGACCGAATGGCTACCGTGTACTCGCCGGGCTGGTGAGCCGCGGGGTGCGCACGGGGGTGCGGACGGGGGTGCGAACAAAGAGAAGTCCGTCGCCGCCAATCGGCCATCCGTGCCGCAGCGCCGAAGCGATGTCACGCGAGCGCATTGGAAGAGCCTGACCCAGTAGTTGGGCGTGAGGGATGAGACGCTCTCGGAGCGCTGTGCTGTCAGGAACCGCAATGATGAGCCGCACCGGGATGGCGGACCGCTCCGCCAGGCGCTGCCGCTTGATCTGAGCGGCACGCAGCTGGGCCTGGAGATCCACCAAGCCGCGCTCGATCTCGACCTCGACTGACTCGTCCGCTCGACTCAACAGCAGATCGGCAGCGCGCAGATCGCCGGGCGCGACGGGGACCTCCATGCGTGCAGACCAGCTTTCGTGCAGTGCGCCGACGATCACGTCCGCAATGCGCAGCTGTCCGGAGTCGCGCAAGGGAACGCTACTCACCGGGAAGAGGCGCAGGCTCAGCTCGTGGCCGGCGGCCGTCGCCATCCGAGAGCGCGCGTCCAGCGAAATCCCGATTTCCCCGCGTTCCGCGCGGCTGATCTCTTGCTGGCTCACCCCCGAACGTTGCGACAGCTGCCTCTGTGTCAGTCCCGCCGCGGTTCGGGCTATCCGCAGTTCAGTGCCGAACCGCCGCGCAATGCCGACTGCGCGGTCGTGGCCGAGATCGGCGGCACGACTGCTGAAGCTGCGCATGTCGCCAGCATGCCGTCGACCGCTTACTGCGCGCTTACGGTGTCTCGCACCGCGACGAGCAGCACGGCCGCTGCCACGTACGACGCGGCCATGATCCCGAAAGCGGCGGGATAGCCCCACGTTGACACCACGTTCCCGATCACGAACGCCCAGAAGGCGCCGATCCCGAAGGCGAAGGTGAAGTACACGCTGAAGGCGACGTCGCGGGTGGGCCCGGTGGCACGGTCGGCGAGGTATGCCTGAAGCACCGGCGACTCGCTGAAGACGGCGGTGCCAAACGGCAGCAGCAACGGCGCAAGCAGCCAGAGATTCGCTCCCGCCGCCAGGAAGAGCAGGATCCCCACCGCGGACAGCAGGTAATAGGTGACGAGCGTCCGCCGCCGGCCGAGGCGGTCCGACAGCCAGCCGGCCAGCAGCGGCCCGACCACCGCGCCAACCAGCAGCAGCGCATAAAGCCAGTGCGTCGTGTCCTCTGAGATGTTCAGTGGGCCGCGCAGGTAGAGCAGCATGAAGGGCGCGACGATGTCCAGCCCACGCCCACCGGCTGCGATGAGCGCCGCACCAAGGATCAGGCGCAGGTCGCGGCGCCCCAGCACGGAGCGCAGCTGGGTGCGGACTGACCCCGCCTCGCGGGCGGCCTCACGGTATGCGCGCCCGTCCTCGTGAACGCGCCAGGCAATGAGGGCGCCGACCAGCAGCGCCGGCACGCCGAACAGCGCCAGCGTGGCCTGCCAGCCGACGGTCGCCAGCAGCGCCCCGCCCACGAAGGGCACCAGGATGGTTCCCACGTTGCCGCCGCTGATGTGGGCGCTGATCGCGAAGCCGCGACGCTCCTGCGGGAAGGCATCGGACAGCAGCGCATTGCCGACCGGGTGCTGCGGCGAGGCGCCGATGCGCGCCAGGCTGATCGAGCCGAGCAGTTGGACGACCGAATGCGCCAGCCCCGCAATCAGCAGCCCCGCCCCGAACAGGATCTGCCCACCGGCCAGCAGCGTTGGCCTCGGGACGTATCGGGTCAGGAAGCCGTAGAGCAGCTGCATCGAGCCGCCGACGGCGGTGGTGACCGCAATGAACAGGCCGATATCGCGCTCGGCCAGGCCGTACTGGATGATCACGATCGGGTAGATCAGGGGCATCAGGGCGGACTGGGCGTGGATGACCGCATGGCCCAACGCCAGCAGTCCAAGGGTGAGACCGGCCGCCGGGGTGCTACGATCGGAGCCGATGTCCGTCACCGCACGCGTGCCCAGGGCTCAGCGGGAGGGATCGGGCACGGTCGATGACCTCGAGGCGCGCCTGATCGCCACCATCCCCCAGGTCATGCGCCACCTGGTGGCGCACGCGCGGCGCCGCCGCGCCTGGAAGAAGCTCACGTACCAGCAGTACAACGTGCTGCGCATCATCCACGCCGAGGGAGCGATCCCGCAGGCCGAGATCGCTCGCCGCCTGCTGGTCAGCGCTCCGGTGGTGACCCGATTGGCCGGCAGCCTGGTCGAGGCGGCGCTCGTGGAGCGGGGCCGCGACCCGAACGATCGGCGCACTGTGCGCCTGGCGCTGACCGCCGCCGGACGCCGACAGGCAGCCGCCATGCGACGCGATCTGATGGCGGCCGCGAGGGAGCTGATCGAGCCACTTCCCGAGGAGCGGAGGGCTGCGGTGGCATCGGCCCTCGATGAGCTGCAGGTCCTGCTTCCCGGGCGGCGCGTCACGCGTTAAAGGGCAGTCACTGGTTGGCCGCGCGTCGCGCGTCCTCGTCCGCCGACGCGCGCGGGACGGGGGCGGAGGCGGACGCATCGGTCCATGCCCGGTCGCGCAGCAACAGCTGCCAGGCCACCAGCCCGATGAACAGCACCGAAAGGGCGGCACCCAGCAGGAAGCCGGCCGGCGCATCCCAGATCTCAGCCACCGCGCCAGCGAAGAAGCCACCGATGGGCACCGAGCCGGCAAACACCGTCACGTACAGGGACATGACCCGGCCTCGCAGCTCGTTGGGCACCGAATGCTGGATCGTCACGTTGATGGTGTTGACCATGACCATCGAAGACAGGCCGATGACCAGGATCAGCGGGTAGACCCCCAGCGGCGTTCGGGTCAGGCCCAGGATCAGCTCGAAGATCGCGAACGCGGCGGCTCCGCCGAGCATCAGTCCCAGCATCGGCCGCCGCGAGGCGCCGAAGGCCAAACCCAGTGAACCGATCAGCGAGCCCGCGCCCATCACCGCGAAGAGGGCGCCGTACCCTTCGGGACCCAGCGCCAGCGTGTTGCGTGCGAACAGCGGGAGCAGGATCTGGAAGTTCATGCCGAACGTGGACATGCCGCCCAGCAGCACCAGCGGCCACAGCACGGTGGGCGTGCGCATTGCGTAGCGGAAGCCCTCCGCCAGGCTGCTGCGCACCGATTCGAAGCGGTCCGGCCGCTCCTCCCGGTGCAGCTTGTCTGGGTCCATCCGCCATAGCCCCAGCAGGACGGCCAGGTAGCTGACCGCGTTGACGCCGAAGTTGAATGCCGGGCCGAAGAAGGCAAGCGCCAGCCCGGCCACCGCCGGCCCGACCACGCGCGCCAGGTTGAAGCTGGCGCTGTTGAGCGCGATGGCGTTGACGAGATCGCGGCGCGGCACCAACTCGGCCGCGAATGACTGGCGGACCGGCATCTCGACCGCGCTCAC
>JBDUEE010000089.1:0-2715 GCA_040002615.1 Chloroflexota bacterium
AGCGCTCCTCGCCGTCATCGGTCCCGTCCTGGACCACGGCCTGCAGGCCGGAAAGGTGGTAGACCGCGTCGAACACGGCCGATGGCGGCTCCGCGGCGGCCAGCGTCATAAGCCCGCGCGCGATGTCACGGAAGCCGGCCAGCGCGGTGCGGGCTCGTGGCGCCAGGTTCGGATTCTGGTCCGCCGCCTCGACTGCCTCCCAGAGCGTCCCGTCTCGGGATTCGGCCCAGGCGCGCAGCTCCTCGACCGTCTTCTCGCCGATCCCCCGCGCCGGCACGTTGATGGCGCGCTCCAGCGCCACGCGGTCGGCGCTGTTGCGCGAGAGCCGGACGTAGGCCAGTGCGTCCTTCACCTCGCGACGCTCGTAGAAGCGGGTTCCGCCGACCAGCTGGTACGGGATGCCGAAGCGCATGCATGCCTCTTCCAGCACCCGGCTCTGGGCGTTGATGCGATAGCAGACGGCGATCTCGCCGTAGCGCATCGCCCCGTCCTCGTCGTCAGCGCGTCGGGTGAGCAGACCGGTCATCCCGCCGCGTCCCGAGCCGCCCACCAACCGCTCGATCTGCCGGGTGACGAACTCCGCCTCCTCGTATTCGTTGTAGGCGTCGAAGAGCGTGATCTGGGTGCCCGCCCCGCGATCGGTCCAAAGCTTCTTGTCCTTGCGCCCCTCGTTGCGGCTCACGACAGCGTGGGCAGCGTCCAGGATCGTCTGGGTGGAGCGATAGTTCTGCTCCAGCTTCACGACCTTGGTATCGGGGTAGTCGCTCTCGAAATCCAGGATGTTGCGCAGGTTGGCGCCTCGCCAGGAGTAGATGCTCTGGTCGTCGTCGCCCACCACCGACAGGTTGCGATGCTTTGCCGCCAGCAGCGAGCAGATCAGGTATTGGGCGCGGTTGGTGTCCTGGTACTCGTCGACCAGGACGTGCTGCCAGCGGCCCTGGTACCTGGCCAGCACGTCCGGGTGCTGCTCGAACAGCGTGACGACCCGCATAAGCAGGTCGTCGAAGTCGACCGCATCGTCCTGCTGCAGCTGGTGCTGGTATGCCTCGTACACCCGGGCGGCGGTCTCGTCGTAGAAGTTCGCCGCCTGGCGACGAGCGGTGGGCACGTCTGCCAGCTCGTCCTTGCGCTGCCCGATCCAGGCCAGCATCCCGGCCGGCGCGAAGCGCTTGTCGTCCAGGTCCAGGGACTTCAGGACGCCCTTGACCAGCGCGACCTGGTCGGCACGGTCATAGATCGTGAAGCTCCGCGTGAGGCCGATCTTGTCGCCGTCCCGGCGCAGGATCCGGGCGCAGATGGCATGGAAGGTACCGATGGTCGCCTCGCGCGCCGCCTCCTCGCCGATCAGGCCCGCGATCCGATCGCGCATCTCGTTGGCTGCCTTGTTGGTGAAGGTGACGGCCACGATCTGCCACGGCTTGATGCCGGTGGCCACCAGGTAGGCGACCCGATGTGCCAGCACCCGCGTCTTGCCGCTGCCCGCCCCGGCCAGGATCAGCAGGGGGCCACTCGGGTGTGCGACGGCCTCTCGCTGCGGAGGATTGAGGCGCTCCAGGATCTCTTCCGCGGTGCGCACTGTGGCAGCCCTGGCGCTGGTGACTGGGCGGCCGCTTGAGCTGGCGGTTGCTGGCGTGCGGGCGGCTCGTTTGTCGCCTGCTGAGGTGCGTGCGCGGTCGGTGGGCATCCGACCGATTCTAGACTGCGCCCCGCCTGTTCACCGACAGGCCGGGCTGCCGGCCGTGCCCCTCATTCCTGTCAAATTCAGGCCAGGGCCGCACCGAACGGCCCTCTCTCGTCATCTGACGCCTCCGTGCGGCCCTCGCCTGAATTACGACGCTTCCGGAGCCTCTTATCGGGAGGAGTGGTCATGAGATTCGTGGTCACCCTATCCGAGGACGGCCGCCAGATCCGGGGCGATATCCACATCCCGGAGGCCCTGCCCGCCGGCACGGCATTCCGCGCCGCAGCGATAGCGCGCGCCGAGGCGAGCCTGCGCGACAAACGGCGCGCCGGGGAGGTTCGCAGACTCATCGCTGGGCTGATACCGGGTCTCGCGGCTCAGATTCAGCAGGAGTTGCCACCCGCCGCCCCAGCGCGGAAGGTGGTGCAGACCGACGAAAACAGCGGCACCCTCACTACGAGCACGGACGTGCGCCGGGCCGTGCCTCCACCGGCCATCCGGGCCACGGAGATCGCCAGGCGCTTGGCGCCCTATGTCGCCGCCGAGAAGTTCGTCACCTGGGAGGCCGCTCGCTTTGTCCAGGCCGCGAGGACGGAAGTCCAGAAGCTGGACGATCGTCTCGCTCGCCTCGGCGCCATGCAGGCGGCCGACAGTGATTGATTCAACGGCCTCGTCAGCCGTTGGGGTATCTCCTGCTGGGGTCGGGCGTCCGCGCCCGGCTCCGGTCGCCTCGATTGCACCCGATCGCTCCGCACCGCATCCGGACCCCGGATTCAGTAGCCGATCCAGTACTTTCCGGGATGGACGGTCAGGCGGGCCGTTTCGCATGATGGCCGTCTCGTCCTCCAGCGAGGGGGGAGACCTCGATAGCTCGGCCACTCGCGCCCTTACCCGGCCGGCTATCGAGGTCCCTTTGTTTTGTCGCATGGCGCAAGGGTCCAGGGTGTAGCGCGAGAGCGGCTGGCGTCGCCGGCCCATCGACCCGGAGACGGAAGCCGCTGTAGACAACCAAGGCTTGACCGGAGTACAACGCT
>JBDUEE010000090.1:0-7415 GCA_040002615.1 Chloroflexota bacterium
ACGACTGCCGAGCCCGGCTGGATCGGGCCCTGCTGGACGGCCTCGCGCTCCACCGCCTCGCCCGCCAGCCGCTTGACCGCGCGGGCCAGCGGGTTGGTCATGAACAGGCTCTCGTTGGCCGGCACGATGATCGCGTCGACCTCGAGCTCGGCAATATCCCCCTGCCAGACGTCGATCTCGATCGGGACAGGCATTTCGCTCGCTCGACGGCCGCTGCCAGCCGCGGCTGGCAGCTACGCCCCGAGGTGGAGCCGAGGGAGCCTGCCGCGAAGGGCGGTCGTCACTTCGTAATTGATGGTGCGACGCTCAATGGCGACCTCATCGGCGGAGATGCGCGCTCCCATCTGTTCACCGATCAGGACGAACTCGTCGCCGTAGGTTACATCATCGATCTGGCCGATATCGACGGTCAGCCCGTCCATGCTGACCGCTCCCACGATCGGCGCGGTGTGCCCGTGCACCAGCGTCTGGCCGTTGTTGGCGTGCACGCGCGGCCAACCGTCGCCATAGCCGATGCCCAGCGTGGCGATGCGGGTCGCCTGCGCCGGGCGGAATCGCAGGCCATAGCCGATTGGCGTGTCAGCCGGCAGGTCGAAGATGCGGAGTGGCATCGCCTTGAGCGAGAGCACCGGCCGCAGGCCCGGATCCCGATCTGCAGCCCAGACGGGCCGCAGGCCGTACAGCCCCAGCCCTGGCCTCACGGCATCCGCAAATTCGCCCGCGCCGGCCAGGATGCCGGCGGTGGCCGATACGTGGACCAGGCCTGGGTCGATTCCGGCGGAACGCATCGCGTCGAGCGTCTGAGCCAGGCGCAGCAGCTGGACGTCGGTATAGGCGTCATCGTCGCCGGGCACGGCCAGGTGGCTGAATGTGCCCGACAGGGCCAGATGGCGGCTGCGCACGATGCGCGTCGCCAGCTCGACGGCGTCCGGGGGATTCGCCCCCTGGCGTCCCAATCCGGTGTCGACCTTGAGATGGACCGATGCCCGCGTGCCGGCTGCGGCGGCCGCTCGCCCGATCAGCGCGATGCCGGCCGAGTCGTAGACGATCGGTTCGAGGTCGTTGGCCAGTGCTGGACCCGCCTCCGGCTCGCCGAGCCCCCATAGCACCAGAATCGGCGCCGCCACGCCCGCCGAACGCAGCGCCAGCCCCTCACCCAGCGTGGCGACCGCGAGTCGTTCCGCGCCGGCCGACAGCAGGGTGCGACTGACCTCGGGCGCCCCGTGGCCGTAGGCATTCGCCTTGACCACGGCGATAACCTGCTTTCCTGGCCCCGCCACGCCACGGAGCACGGCCAGGTTGTGCCGCAAGGCGTCGTGGTCAATCTCGACCCACGCCCGGTGTGGACTCTTCACCGCCGACGTCTCGATCACGAGTGGTCGTTGCCCCGCAGCTGCTCCATGGCCTCGGGCAGCAGGGCGGCCAGATCACGCGCCATCACGCCGGCGCGACCGATACGATCCTGCGCCAGCAGCCCGGCCGCCGCGTGGACCGCCACACCGCAGCCGGCCGCATCGAGCGGCGAGCAGCCGCCAGCCAGAAAGGCGCCGATTGCGCCCGCCAGGACGTCGCCGCTGCCGGCGGTGGCAAGACTGGGCGTGGCCACGTCCGACCGGAACAGCTCTCCATCCGGTGTCGCGATGACGGTGCGAGGCCCCTTGAGGACGAGCACCTGGCCCCAGCGCGTGGCAGCGGTGGCTGCGGCGCTGGCCCGCGCCTCATCGTCCGCGGAGAGGGCGGGATCGGGCGCTTGCCGCATGAGACGGGCGAACTCGCCGGGATGTGGGGTCAGCACCGCCGGCATGGACAGCGGTCGCCACCAGCGCTCGTCGGCTGCCAGGGCATTCAGCGCGTCCGCATCGATGACGGTGGGCAGTCGCAGCTCGGCGATGAAGCCCCGCACCCGACGCAGGGTCGATGGCTGGCGGCCCAACCCCGGACCGACTACCACGGCGTCATAGGTGCGCGCCTCGATCGCCACGCGGCGCCAGCCTGCCGGGCCGATCAACCCCGGCGCCTCCTCACCGAGCAACATGGCCGTCAGCTCCGGCACCATTCCCAGCAGGTGGGCGCCCACCGATTCGGGCGAGGCCAGGCAGACCAGGCCGGCGCCGCTGCGCGCGGCGCCCAGGCCGGCCAGCAGCGCGGCACCGGCATACTCCATCGAGCCGGCCACCACGAGCAGGCGGCCGAACGTGCCTTTGTGCGCCGAGGCGTCGCGCGCCGGCAAGCGACTGGCGACCCAGCCACGAGTCAGTGGAGTGACGGTCACGGCGCGATCAGGCCTCGCGGCGGTGGGCGATGGCGACCGCCACGGCCATGCGCCGCTCGTGCGAGATCGAAACGGTGACATCCTCCAGGTCAAGAGCGGCAGCGCGCGCAGCAGCCCGCGCGTGCAAGGTCACCTGCGGTGCACCGGCCCAGTTGGGCAGGATCTCGATCTCGCGCCATCCGACGCCACGCACGCCCAGTCCAAGGACCTTGCTGATCGCCTCCTTCGCCGCCCAGCGGCCGGCGATGCGTTCAGCCTTGCGGCCACAGTAGCGCGCTTCCGCGGCGGTCAGGACGCGGTCGCGGAACCGATCCGGAAAGCGGTCCAGGACCGCGACGATGCGATCGATGTCGACCAGGTCGACCCCGATCTCGTGCCGGCTCATGGGTGGAATCGACTACTCGACCGTGACCGACTTCGCCAGGTTGCGCGGCTGATCCACGTCCGTGCCGCGCGCCACCGCCACTTCGTATGCCAGCAGCTGGAGCGGCAGGATGGCGATGATCGGCGTCAGCTCCTCGAGCGTCTCCGGGACGTACAGGACGTCCTGTGCGTAGCGTGCGATCTCCTCGTCGCCCTCGGTCGCCACCGCCACCACCGGCGCTTCGCGGGCGCGGACTTCAGCCACGTTGCTGACGACCTTCTCGTAGGTCGCGCCCCGGGTGGCGACGGCCACCAGTGGCGTGTCCTCGTCGAGCAGCGCGATCGGTCCATGCTTGAGCTCGCCGGCGGCGTAGCCTTCGGCGTGAACGTACGAGAGCTCCTTGAGCTTCAGGGCACCCTCCATGGCAATCGGGAATCCGAGCGCTCGGCCGATGTACATGACGTTCCGCACCCGGCTCCAGCGCTGCGCCAGCTTCTTGATCTGAGGTGCGATCTTGAGCGTCTCTGCCGCCAGGCGCGGCAGCTCGCGCAGCGCGCGACCGAAGACGCTCACCCGCTTCTCGGTCATGCGGCCGCGCAGTTGGGCCAGCCGCAGCGCGATCAGCTCCAGGACGACCACCTGCGTCACGAATGCCTTGGTCGAGGCCACCGCCACCTCCGGCCCCGCCTGCAGGTAGCAGACCGCGTCGGCATCACGGGTCAGCGCGCTGCCGACCACGTTGGTCACGACCACGATGGTCGCGCCGCGCTCATCGGCCATCTTGGTCGGCGCCAGGGTGTCGGCCGTCTCGCCGGACTGGCTGACGCTGATGACCAGCGTGCGCTCGTCGATCGGCGGTGGCGAGTACCGCATCTCGCTGCCGATCTGACTCACGGCGGGCAGGCCGGCCCATGCCTGGATCAGGTGTGCGCCCACGTCGGCCGCGTAGCGTGCGGTGCCGCAGCCGACCACGTACACCCGCTCCACGGCGAGCAGCCGATCCTCGATGGCCGCCAGCTCGGGCAGCGTGACGTTGCCGGCTTCGTCGACCCGGCCGCGCAGCGCCTCCTGGATGGCGTGCGGCTGCTCGTAGATCTCCTTTACCGTGAAATGCGCGAAGCCGCCCTTCTCGGCGGCCGCGATGCTCCAGCTGATGCGCGTCACCTCGCGCTCCACTTCGCTGCCATCCAGCTGCAGGATGCGGACGCCGGCGGCGGACACGTCCGCGATGTCGCCCTCGTGCAGGATGACGACGTTCTTGGTGTGCTCCAGGATGGCCGGCACGTCGCTGGCCAGGAAGCCCTCACCGTCGCCCAGGCCAACGATCAGCGGCACGTTCATACGGGCGCCCACGATCCGATCCGGGTGCTCGGTGTGCATGACACCGATCGCGTACGCCCCGCGCACCTCGTTCAGCGCGGTCCGCACGGCCTCAACCAGGTCGCCGCCGTAATGCTGTTCGATCAGGTGCGCCAGCACCTCGGTATCGGTTTCGCTGGTGAACCGATGCCCGCCGGCCAGCAGCTGCTCCTTGAGCTCGCGGTAGTTTTCGATGATGCCGTTGTGGATCAGCGCCAGGCGGCCAGTGCAGTCGATGTGCGGATGCGCGTTGAGGTCGTTCGGTCGGCCGTGGGTGGCCCAGCGGGTGTGGGCGATGCCGGGGTGGCCGGCCGGCGCGCTGCCGTTGAGGTGGTCGGTCAGGTTGGTGAGCTTGCCTGCCTTCTTCTCGACGAACACGTCGCCCGCCTCGGTCAGCAGCGCGATGCCGGCCGAGTCGTAGCCGCGATATTCGAGGCGCCGCAGTCCGTCGAGCAGGATCGGGGCAGCGTCACGTGGGCCGACGTAGCCGACGATGCCGCACATGGGCGCCTCCTTCCCTAGTTCAGGCGCGCCTGGGCGAGCTCGTCGAGCCCGCGCGCGATCTCAGTGATCTCGTCCAGCCGATCGCCCTCGATCATGATACGGAGCCACGGCTCCGTTCCCGAGGGCCGCACCAGAATCCGCCCGGTAGGTCCCAGGCGGGCCTCAGCATCCGCCACGGCGCCCGCGAAGACCGGGTCGAGCTGCCACGAATCCCTGTGGCGGACGGCCGAGTTTAGCATCACCTGTGGCAGCCTCGGAATGCGGGCTGCCAGCTCGCCAAGCGCGGGCCCGCCCGCGGCGCGTACCGCCTTGACCAGCTCGATCGCGGTCAGCATCCCGTCTCCAGTGGTGGCGCGATCGCGAAAGATGATGTGCCCCGACTGCTCACCGCCGAGCGCCGCATCCGCCCGCTCCATGGCCTCGAACACGTGGCGGTCACCCACCGGCGTGCGCAGCATCCGGCCGCCGGCCGCCTCGATCGCGTGCTGCAGGCCGCCATTGCTCATAACGGTCGCCACCAGTGTCGCGTTGCGCAGCGTGCCGGCCGCGAGCATCTGCAGCGCGCAGATGCCCATCACCGCGTCACCATCGACCAGCTGCCCGTTCGCATCGGCCGCTATCAGCCGATCCGCATCGCCATCGAAGGCGAAGCCCATGTCCAGCCCGCGCTCGCTGACCAGAGCGGCGAGGCGCTCCGGGTGGGTCGACCCTGACTCGAGATTGATGTTCGTGCCGTCCGGTGTGGCGTTGATGGCCGTCACCTCTGCCCCCATCCGGGCGAACAGATCCGGCGCGATGACCGATGCCGAGCCATTCGCGCAGTCGAGCGCGATTCTGAGGCCCGACAACATATCGCCGGCGGCCTCGAGCAGGTGCGCGCGATAGCCGTCGAGCGCAGACGGGTCATGCTGCAGCCGGCCAAGCTCGGCATTGCGACGACCGGGCAGTGCCTCCGCCTGGAGGATGAGGCGCTCCAGCTGCTCCTCCACCTCGTCATCGACCTTGCGACCGCCTGAAATGACCTTCAGGCCGTTGTCGTCGGCGGGGTTGTGGGACGCCGAGACCATGATTCCAGCGGCATGGCCACCGGTGGCCGCGACGTATGCCAGGCACGGCGTCGTCACCACCCCGAGCTGCAGTGCATCGGTGCCGACGGCGGTGAGGCCCGCGGTCAGCGCCGCGGTGAGCATGTCCCCGGATCGGCGGGTGTCCTGGCCTACCACCACGCTGCGTCGTGATCCGTCCATCAGGTGACCAACGGCGCGACCCAGGTCATAGGCCAGGGTCGGCGTCAGGTCGACGTTGGCGGCTCCACGAATGCCATCGGTCCCGAACAGGCGCCCCATCAGGGCGCTGGTGAGGCGCTGGCGGGCGGCTCGATGACGACCGTCACCCTCCCCGGCGATACCGAAACAAGGTCAACGCCCCTCGGCAGCGAGAAGGTTGGCGCGAGGACGTGTTCGCCGGGCGACAGCCCGGAGGCGTCCAGGGTGGGCGTAATGTCGGCAGGGTCCAGGCCGGCCAGAACACCTTCCGGTCCGCGCACCACGACCGACAGCTGCGTCAGCTGCGGCAGGCACGCAGAGCCATTTGGCGCTCCCCTGCAGGTGACGCCGACGAGGAAGGTTTGGGTCGCCACCGCCGGCACGATGGTCACGCTGACGACCGGCGTGGCGGCGTCGGCCGCAAGGCGTGTTCCTTCAGGCAGTGCCAGCTGCAGGTCGCGGGTCAGGCTGATGCTCTCGCCTTCGAGGGCGACCGGCTCACTCGTCACCTCGGCCACGTCCTGCAGGGCATTGGGCACCCCGAAGATGGTCACCACCGATGGCTCAACGGTGACGCCGCTGATGCGAAAGCCCTCGGCCGGCGCGCCGGTCAGGAGGGGACGGATCGGCACGGTCTTGCTGGTCTCGACCGTGCGCACGTCGATCTCAACGGTGACGGTCGCCGGCTGCAGCTCGACCGATTCCACCTGCCGCCCGTCGATGTCGACCGGCACCAGCGCAACCTGTGGCTGCCGGACATCGATTCCGGATTGGAAGATCTGCACCCTGGCAACTGCGCGATCCACTCGACCCAGCTGGCTCTGAGGCCCGCTGGCGGTCACCTCGTCCCGGCTCAGGCGCGGCGTGCCGATCGCCAGCCCCTCCGGCACGTCGCCGGTCTGGACCTCCACGCGCACCTGGCGCTGCACAAGCCGATCGAGCGCGACCGGCACGCTGGTGGGCCGGAAGCTCAGCACCTCGACTCCATCCTGTAGCGAGTCGACGTGCACTTCCAGCGACTGCAGCTGCGGCGCCCGGGCCATGTCGTACGAGGCGAGGTCGACGGTGACAGAGAACGAATCTTCCGTGACGCGCTCGGTGACCCCCGATGAGAGCCGGTACTGGACGTCGACGCTGCCGAGCGACTGGGTCAGCGGGAAGGCACCATCCGGCTGGTTGATCGCCTCGATGGCATGGCCCGGGAACAGTTGCTCACTGAATGAGCCGGAGTACACGAACCCTGTGTACAGCACCGTCGCCAGGCCAATCGCCGCCAGCTTGAGGTGCCAGTTGCGCAGGAGCCAGCGCATCTATCGACGTCGCCCGGCGCGAGCGACCCCGGTGGCGCCGTCGGCCGGCGCAGGGGGCACCACCGGGGGAGGGGGAACGGCCGCGACGGGCGGGGCGGCCGGCGCGGGAGGGAAGGCCGACGCGCTGGACACGATCCTCGCGTCGGGGTCGATCGGCGGCTCCGGCCCGGGATCCCGGCTCAGCTGCCAGCGCCCCTCGATCGAGCGGCGCAGCAGCGGCATGCGCTGCCGTGGGGCCTGGGGCCGAATGAGGTGGAAGATACGGCGGCGCAGCTGCTCCTCGGTCAGGTTGCGCTCGATCCGGCCGCGCTGCACCAGGCTGATCGAGCCGGTCTCTTCGC
>JBDUEE010000091.1:0-7733 GCA_040002615.1 Chloroflexota bacterium
TCTCCTTCGGCAGTCGCTTGGCTTCGGAGGGCTGGCCGGTCATCAGGGCGTGGGCCTTGATGTCGAACGTGAAGTCGGGCGGGGTGCGCTCGAGCCACACCTCGCCCATATGCCGGTTGGGCAGGGCGTAGTACGTGGCATCCACCTCGACGATCGGGAACTGGTCGGCGTAGAAACGGAGCCGATCCTCCGCGGTGCTGGCATCGGGTGGGTAGAAGACGCCTGGTGCGGTCATCGTCGGATCGGTCCATGAAGCTGTGCCGATGCGGACGATGCCGTCGCCGATGCGCAGCGGTTGCCGCGGAGCCTCGGCGTGCGCCTCTCCGCGGTCCGCCGACGAGTCGGGACCGGGATCGTGGTCTGCGGGCATTCCCAAAGTGTAAGCACTGAGCGAACGCTAGCCTGGCGATGCGAGAAACGGCAGCACGGCCGCGGTGAACGCCTCCGGCGCCTCCCACATCGCCTGGTGGCCGGCTCCGGGGATCGCGATGAATCGTGCGTCGGGGATGGTCCGCGCCAGCCGGCGCCCCGCATCGACCGGGACCAGCCGATCTCGATCGCCCCATATCAGCAGCGTGGGCATCGGCAGCGAAGCTGCCTCCGCGGCCAGGTCCGCCCGCAGCGTAGCGCTGGTGGCCGCAAGGATGCGCATCGGTCCTGCCGCGAGCAGCGTGCCCATCACCATGCGGACCGACTGCAGATCCGTCCGAGTGCCCGAGGCCAGCACACCACTCAGCTGAGCAAGCAATGAGCGCGTGGGCTTTCCGACCGGGGCTGCAGCCAGGACCAGGCGATCGACGAGCTCCGGCGTCTGCGCCGCAAGATACAGCGCGATGAGGGGCCCATCGAATGCCCAATCACCGATACCGGAGGGCCCGCCGCCAGCATCGCGCTGAGCTCCCGCCCGCTCTCGGACAGGGAGAAGCGAGCGCCGTTCCGGTCGCGCGGGAAGAGCTCCACCAGCCGCAGGTGACGATCCTCGCCCAATGCCGCCAGGTTCCGGTCCCAGCAGCGGTGCGAGCTCGACAGTCCGTGAATCAGGACCAGCGGCGGCCCGTGGAGGTTGCCGGCGTCGTGGATGCGCATGTCGATCATCCTCCACTGCCGCCCCTACGGCACGACTAGGGTCGGGTAGGCTGAGCACATGGCGCGAGCGGTGGTCCTGGGTGGGGGATTTGGCGGCATCGCGGCGGCGGTGGCGCTGCGCGAACGGCTCGCCGCAGACGACGAGGTCGTGCTGATCGACCGGCGCGAGGACTTCGTGATGGGCGTGCGAAAGACCTGGCACCTGCTCGGCATCTCGCCGCTCGCCTACGGAACGCGGCACCTGTCCCAGCTGGCGGGGCGGGGGATCCAGGTCGTACGGGGGGAACTCACCCGCATCGACGTCGGACGCCGCGAGGCGGTGGTCGATGGCCAGACTATTTCGGCCGATGCCCTGATCCTGGCCTTGGGCGCGCGCCACGACATGCAGGCGATCCCCGGCCTTGCAGAGCACGGGAAGAACGTGTGGAGCCGCGAAGGCCTGGAGCATGGCCAACAGGCGATCGACGCGTTCCGTGGCGGCCGGGCGGTGGTCGGTATCTTCGGCATGCCGCACAGCTGTCCACCGGCACCGTACGAGCTGGCGCTGCTGCTGGCCGATCGGCTCGAGGAGCGCGGCATCGACGCGGAGGTGTCCGTCTTCACGCCCGCGCCCATCAGCCTGCCGATTGTGGGCGCTGCCGGATGCGCCGTCCTCGACAACCGACTGCTCGAGCGCGGGATCGGATTTCTGCCGGGCCACAGCGCGGTGTCGGTCACCAAGGATGCCGTGGCGTGCGCGAACGGTCAGTCGGTGCCGTTCGATCTGCTCCTGGCGGTGCCGCCGCACCGGGTGCCATCGGTTCTGGTCGATGCCGGCCTTGCGGCCGCCGATGGTTGGGTGAAGGTCGACCGTGCCACGCTGGAGACCGGGCATGCCGGGGTGTGGGCCATCGGCGACTGCACGGCCATCGGCCTGTCGAATGGGATCGCGCTGCCGAAGGCCGGCCTCTTCGCCCAACGCGAGGGAGAAGTGGTGGCGGCGCGCGTTGCAGCAATCTTGCGCGGTGAGACTGCCACCGCCACCTTCGACGGCAGCGGTGCCTGCTTCCTGGAGATGGGCGGCGAAGAGGCCAGCATGGTCCGCGGCGACTTCTTCGCTGACCCACCGGTCGTGGAGCTGACGGTGCCGACCCATGCCCAGCGTGAGGAGAAGGAACGCTTCGAATCCGACCGGCTGACCGCCTGGTTCGGCGGCTGAGCAGCCATCGGTCTATCCTTCGAGGCACTCGGTCCCGGTGCGGACCGCCGTTCGCGGAGATGGAGGACTGAAGGACCGATGACCCTGCGCCAAGGGACCCTGCTCGACCGGATCGACGCGCTGATCGCCGAGCGCCACCTGCTGACCCACCCGTTCTACACCAAGTGGCGCGAGGGAACCCTCAGCCGCGAGGCGCTGCAGGAATACGCGCGCCAGTACTACGCCTTCGAGTCGACCTTCCCGCGGCTGCTGTCCGCCCTGCACACACGCTCGGACCAGCCCGAGGTTCGCCAGTCGCTGCTCGACAACCTGTGGGACGAGGAGCATGGCGAGGTCAACCATGCCGAGCTGTGGCTGCGCTTCGGGGAAGGGATGGGGGTCGAGCGGGATGACGTGCGCTCTGCCTCCCGCAATGACGGGACGAAGCAGCTGCTGTCGACCTATTGGTCCGCGGTGAGCGACGGGCCGCTCGCCGCCGGCGTGGCCGCCCTGTACGCGTACGAGGGCCAGGTTCCCGAGGTCGCGACCGAGAAGATCAATGGCCTGCGCGACCGGTATGGCGTGGACGATGCCCGCACCCTCTCATTTTTCACGGTGCACTCGACCCTGGACGTCGAGCACTCCAGGGCGGAGCGCGACATGATCGCGTCGCTTGCCACCTCCGAGGCCGATGAGGACGCCGCCGTCGACGCCACTCGCGCCGCCCTGGATGCCTGGTGGGGTTTCCTCTCCGCCGTCGACGCCTAGCGCCGCGCGTCGCCAAAGAGACTCCCTCCGGATCGGGCGGTCACCGGTATCCGTGTCTCGATGGTGACCGCGGTCACCGGCTCAGGGACCTCGTCTCACCAATGAGCGCCATTGGTGCGGTGCCGTACCGTCTGATGCAGTTGTGCATAGTGCTTTGGTACTAGCCGTGAGGCGTACTCCGAGGTAGGCTGCACATCTCCGAGCCTGTCTGCCGGGGGAGCAGCATTGATATAGGGGTGTTTCTACATGTCCACTCGCCGACGCCCGCTTCGGCAGGTTGCCGTATTGATTCTCGCGGCCTCGCTGGCCGCGGCCACATTCGCTTCTCCGACCGCCGCCGCCCTGGCGAACGTCGACATCGGCGGTGGTACCGACCCAGGTATCGCCCCAGCTGGCCACAACAGTGGTGCGACACCACAGCAGGTTTCGCCCGGCAACGTGGCGGGCTTCCACCTCTGGGTCCTGAACCGCGATTCCGCCAGACTGAACACCTTCTTTATGAAGGCGGTCTCGACCGCACCGGCCGTCGGCGCGTATTGGTCGCGCAACAGTGAGGCTTCCCAGGCGTGCGACCTAACCAACAACGAAATCCTGTGCACTTTCGGGGCGCTGAACTCCGGCGACGTACTGAACATCACCGCCGCCTTCACGCTGCCGACCAACCCATCACAATCTGAGGACAACTGCAAGATAGCCGGAGAGGGGGGAGTTGGTCACACCGGCGCATCGTGGCGCTGCGTCGACTTCCAATTCGCTTCGGGCTCGGGATTCGTCCCCGGCAAGAACAAGAGCCGCGGAGACATATACCACTGGCACGACTCCGTCCGGACAGATGGTGGCCCGGACAAGGGAGCACAGTTCCCGTTCTGCCGTCCGAGTACCACATGTGACGCGAACTTGCTGAACGTCTTCAATAACCTTGGCGTCAGCAATAAGAACGTCCAGTCCACGGAGCTCACCGCCCCAACGGAAGCCTTCAACTCCATCTATGGCTCCACGGGCCTAGCCGTCGCGGACGGATTTCTATTCGATTGTCCGACCGGCCTCCCGACCTGCGGAAGCCACGAGACGACGGGCAGCAGCGCATTCGTCGGCGAGTGGTCACAGGCCGACGTCAACTCTGAGCAGCACTTCGAGACCGCGTTCATCAGGGTCGATATTTCGATGTATGGGGTGAAACCGGACAGCATCGAGGGCGTTGTTCACCTCTGGCAGGATACGGAGGACGTATGGCACGAGGCGCTCCCGATCACTAATTTCTGTCCGAGCGCCGGCGGACCAACGGATGCGAACGAGTGCATCTGGGTCTCCTCGAGCGGCAAGATCGTCACCGTTTCGGTCTGGCTCCACGACAACGGGAGGATCCGGACCTTCTGAGCGATAAGCTCAGCTGCTAGGCGTCGATCGTCGCGGAGCGCCGGGCCTTCGGGCCCGGCGCTCTTCGTGGGCGAGTTGCATCGCGAAGCGCGGCGATCCGCCGCATTGTGCAGCGGTCTCTCTTCCGCTTCGCCATCGCCAGCGCCTTGACAAGCGCTTTGTCGGCCGCTTCGAGCTGGCCATCCGCGCGCAGCACGGCTGCAAGATCCATGATCGCCTCTGCCGCAAGTATCGGCGTATCGCCCTGTTCACCCAACCGCACCGCTTCATTTGCCAGAACGAGTGCCTGCGGCAGGTCGCCCTGTCGCGCGACGATGCGCGCCTTCGCGCCGCGCCAGAACACCTGGGCCTCGATGTCGTCGCGCGCCGAGATCTCTTCGGCCGTTTGCACGACCTCTGCCGCCTCTGTCAACTTTCCCTGCGCCTCGAGCGCGCGCGCCAGCAGGCCGGCGATGGTCGAGCGGGAGTATTGCTCGCCGATCGCGCCCAATGCTTCAAAGTCGCGGCGCAGCAAGAGCTCGGCGGCCTCAAAATCGCCGGCCAGCATCTCGACAGGCGCCGTGTCGCTCGACGTCGAAAGGGCGTAAATGCCGGCACGCAGTTCCTCGAGCTTGGAACGGGCAGCCAGATACAGGGATCGGGCATGACTGAAGTCACCACGCATCGCGTAAAGCTGCGCCACTAGGAGCTGGATCGTCGCGGCGGCGTGCTGGTCTGCTGCGGCGGCTTCCAGCAGCTCCTCACAGCGGCGGATCGCCTGGTCGACCGGTGTCGGGCCGTAAACAGCGGCGGAGGCGTAGGCGATCGATGCACGCACCTCAGATCGAGGATCGCCCGAGCGGCGTGCATGCAGGACGACCTGCTCGGCGGCAGCGGCCAAGGAGGCCGTCTGCTGCGCAGCGCCGTACATGCCCGCGCGCATGCGCCACGCAAAGGTGAGACCGGACTCATAGGCGGCGTTCTCGAAGAGCGGCAGGGCGTCGTCAACGGCCGCCTCCACTGCTGAGGTCCAATCGCCGTCCTCGTCGGAAACTCCGGAATAGAGCTGCGCGTAGAGCTGGACGAGGCGGGCGTGAGCTGCCACCAGCTCGTCGCCGACCTTCGAAGACGATGCGAACGCATCGGCCAGCACCGTCGCAACCTCCTCGAATTCTCCGAGCTCGGTCAGCACCACGGCGAGGTCTGGAAGGAGACCGAGCCGCTCCGGATCGAGCTCCGGGCGCGTGGCGCAGGCGCGTCGGAGCAGACTGGCCGCGGCGGGCAGGTCACCCCGCAACATGGCCCGGCGCCCGGCGGAGGCGAGCTTGTCGGAGGCACGGATCCCGACGGCACGTACGTGGTCATCGGGCGTGCCAAGGGCGGTCAGATACTGATACGCCTGCTCGAGGTGGTATCCATGGATCTCCTCGAACTCCTGCCCGCTTTGTCCGTGCTGCTCGTTGTAGACCTCTGCCCAGTCGACGAAGTGCTCATGCAACACGGCGCGCGCTCGTTTCAGGAGTCCTCCATATGCGGCGTCGCGAATCAGGACGTGGCCGAATCGGTAGCTCTGCTCGTCGGACTCGCTGCTGTCGCTGGCCACAACGAGCTGTTTGCGGTTCATGGCGGTCAGGTGGTCGGGGACGGCCGGCTTCACCTGGTCGGCCACCAGCTCCTCCACTGCCACCTGCAGGAAGGATTGACCGATAACGCTGGCCGGCTCGATGACCGCGCGCTCATCGTTGGCCAGCAGGTCGATGCGAGCGGCCAGCAGAGCCTGGATCGAGGGAGGCACGTCCAGCGTCGCCAGGGCGCCGACCTGCTCCCAGTGGCCATTCGACTTCCGCAGCGATCCGTTGTCGATGAGCATCGAGAGCAGCTGCTCGACGAAGAGCGGGTTGCCCGCTGCCGCCTGGAGGATCCGCGCCTGCACCTGTTCGCTGAGCCCGGTGCCGCCAAGCAGAGACTCGACGATGAGCGCCGCATCGGCATCGGTCAGTGGCTCGAGGACGACCCTGAGGCTTCGGACATCGAGCGCCCAATCAGGATGGGTCTCGAGCAGATCGTGCCGGCTGCTGCACAGCACCAGGATCGATGCCAACTCGGCGGTGGTGGTGAGGTGATCGATCAGCTCGAGGAAGGTCGCCTCCGCCCAGTGGATGTCGTCCACGATCATCACCACCGGGCGCGTTGCCGCAAGTCCCTCCAGGAACTTCCGAGCGGACCAGAAGATCTCCGCCACCGGGAACGATTCCATGGACAGGCCGATGGCGGACGCCAGGCGCTCGACAACGGCCGGGTCGTCGACGATCGCGCGCAGCTTGGCCAGCGCCACTTCGGACGGATCTTCCTCACCGATGCTGGCCGCATTTCGGGCGACCTCGCGAAGAGGCCAGAACGTGATGCCGTCGCCATACGGCAGGCACCGGCCGCGAACGACGATGGCATCTGCCTCGCGCTGCGCTGCGAACTCGGCCACCAGCCGGGACTTGCCGACTCCGGCGTCGCCGATCACTGTCGCCATGACACACGATCGCTCTGCGACGGCACGCTCGAAGATCTCGGCAAGGGCCGTCATCTCCCGGTCGCGGCCCACCATGGGGGTGTCGAGGTGACGCCGGACACCCTCTCCCGCCTGACCCACCTCCAGAAGCCGGTACGCGGGCATCGGCTCGGTCTTGCCCTTGAGGGTGAGCGGCGGGACGGACTCCACCGTGACCGCGTCGCGGACCAGGCGATAGGTGAGATCGCCCAACAGGATCTCGTGGGGCCCGGAGGCCTGCTCCAGTCGAGCCGCCACGTTAACGGTATCGCCGGTCACCAGCCGCTGTCCGGAGCTGGCATCACCGGCCACGACCTCACCGGTGTTCACCCCGATGTGGTTCGCGAGGGTGATCCCGTAATCGCGGTCGAAGGAGGCATTCAGCTCGGGAAGCGCCCGCCGCATGTCCGCCGCGGCGCGGACGGCGCGCAGGGCATCATCCTCGTGGCGAGTGGGCAGCCCAAAGACGGCCATGACGGCATCGCCGATGAACTTCTCGACGGTTGCACCGTGCCGGTCGAGTGCACGCTGCATGCCCTCGAAGTAGCGGGTCATCACCTCGCCCATGGCTTCCGGGCCGGGCTGGCTGCCGTCGGTGCTCGATGGCTTGGGATCGGCGAAGACGATCGTCACTGTCTTTCGCGTCTCCTGGACCTGAAGGCGGTCGGCGAGGCCGCTGCCGCACGTGCCACAGCGCAGGAATTCCTTTGGGTTCTCCTCGCCACAGACATGGCAAAGGCGAAGATCGGTCGCCGTTCGCTCCGATTCGGGCCCCTCCTCTGCGGCCGCCGCCTCGGAAACCGT
>JBDUEE010000092.1:0-17370 GCA_040002615.1 Chloroflexota bacterium
GTGGGCTAGTGACGGAAGTGACGCTCGCCGGTAAACAGCATCGCCATGCCGTGGTCGTCGGCGGCGGCGAGGACCTCATCTCGCTGGCGATCGTGGTTGCCCTCGTCGCCTCCTGGGCCGCGACCGTTGGCGTGTTCGCGGTCGACGTGTGGTGGGAGCTTTCGACCCTGATCACCGTGATGAGCCTGGGCCATTGGATCGAGATGCGATCGATCATGCAGGCCCAGGGCGCCCTGTCGGCGCTGGCCAAGCTCCTACCCGACAGCGTCGAGCGAGTCACCGCCAGCGGCACGGAGACAGTCCTGCTCGCCGCCCTCCAGGTCGGCGACGTGGTCCTCGTCCGGCCTGGGACCCGCGTCCCTGCCGACGGCGTTGTGGCGGAGGGCGACGCCGATGTGGATGAGTCGATGATCACCGGCGAATCGCGCCCGGTCAGCAAGGAGGCCGGCGACAGGGTGGTGGCCGGCACCGTGGCTGCCGGCGGCAGCCTGCGGGTCACGGTGAACGCGGTCGGCGAGCAGACTGCCCTGTCGGGGATCATGCGCCTGGTGGCCGAGGCGCAGGCCTCGCAGTCTCGCGCCCAGGTCCTGGCCGACCGGGCGGCGGCCCTGCTGTTCTTCGTGGCCCTGGGCGCCGGAATCATCACCCTGGCCGTCTGGATCGCGCTGGGCCAGCCGGAGGACGCTCTGATTCGGACCGCGACGGTGCTGGTCATCGCCTGCCCGCACGCGCTGGGCCTGGCCATCCCGCTGGTGATCGCCATCAGCACCACGCTTGGTGCCAGCAACGGCTTGCTGGTCAAGGACCGTCTTGCGCTGGAACGTGCCAGGGACGTCCGGGTCGTCATCTTCGACAAGACCGGCACCCTCACTCGCGGAGAGCCGGTGTTGGCGGCGATCGCCGCCGCGCCAGACGTCGATGAGACAGAGCTGCTGGCGATCACGGCTGCCGTCGAGGCCGACTCCGAGCATCCGCTGGCGCGCGCCATCGTGCGGGCGGCAAGCGAGCGGGGAGTCGCCGTGCGGCAGGCCAGCGGGTTCGAGGCGCTTGCCGGGCGCGGAGCGCGAGCCACGGTGGACGGCAGCGCGGTCAACGTCGGCGGTCCTCGCCTGCTGGCGGAGCTCGAAACTGAGCTACCGTCTGTCCTCCTCGCGGCGACCGACGGATGGGCCTCACAGGGCCGCACCGTGCTGTACACGATCAGGGGTGGGCGGCTCCTCGGTGCGGTGGCGATGGAGGATGAGATCCGGCCGGAGTCGGCCGAGGCCGTCAGGCGGCTGCACGAGATGGGATTGCGCGTGGCCATGATCACCGGCGACGCCCAGGACGTCGCCGATGCGGTTGCCACTCGGCTGGGGATCGATGAGACCGCCGCACAGGTGCTGCCGGCTGACAAGGCGGACGCCGTAAGAGCCTTCCAGGCCGGCGGGGTGCGGGTTGCGATGGTCGGCGACGGCGTGAACGACGCGCCGGCGCTGGCGCAGGCGGATGTCGGCATTGCCATCGGGGCCGGAACCGACGTGGCTGTTGAGTCGGCCGGAATCGTCCTGGTCCGCGACGACCCGCGTGACGTGGCCGGCGCGATTGAGCTGAGCCGCGCGACCTACCGCAAGATGATCCAGAACCTGGTCTGGGCAACGGGCTACAACGCCATCGCCATCCCGGTGGCGGCAGGCATCTTCGCGCCATGGGGCTTCATCCTGCCCATGAGCGTGGGAGCGCTGGTGATGAGCGTCTCGACCATCGTGGTCGCGCTCAACGCCCAGCTGTTGCGGGGCCTTCGGCTGCGCCCGGACGAGAGCACCGCGCGGCCGGTGCCGCGTACCCAGCCGGCCTGAATCCGGCGCATCCCGAACCCCTTCGGTAGACTCCTCACGTGGCCCTGGACCAGCGACCTGACTTCTCGGCACTCGGCGAGCTCGCCGTGATCGGTCCGCCGCCCGGCCATGCCTCGCCATCAGAGGTGATGTATCCCGGCGGCCCGACCATGGATGGCGGCCTGCTGGCCCCGGGCGATCCGCTTCCCGAGAATGCCGCGCCGGGCGGACGTCGCCCGGACTGGCTCAAGGTGCGGATCGGGATGGGCGAGACCTACGCATCGGTCAGCCGGTTGATGCGGGCGGAATCGCTGCATACCGTCTGCGAGGAGGCGCGCTGCCCCAACCAGGGCGAATGCTGGGCTCTGGGCACGGCCACCTTCATGGTGCTGGGCACCGTGTGCACCCGGAACTGCGGCTTCTGCGCCATCGATACCGGGCGCCCTCAGGTCTCCGACCTGGACGAGCCGCGTCGCGTGGCCGAGGCTGCTCGTCTCATGCAGCTCAAGCACGCGGTGGTGACCATGGTCGCGCGTGATGACCTGCCCGATGGAGGAGCCGCCATCGTGGCCGAGACGATCCGCCAGATCCGGCTCGTCTCTCCCGCCACCAGCATCGAGGTGCTGATCTCCGACCTGAACGGGCGCGAGGAAGACATCCGCACCGTTGTCGAGGCGCAGCCCGAGATCCTGAATCACAACGTCGAGACGGTGCCGCGCCTGCAGCGCTCGGTGCGCCGCCGCGCTCGCTGGGATCGCAGCGTTGGGGTGCTTACCAGCGGCCGACGCATCGCAACGGAGATCGGCTTCGACGACATGGTCACCAAGACGGGCATGATGCTGGGCCTGGGCGAGGAGTGGCACGAGGTGCTGGACGCCATGCAGCAGCTGCGTGCGGCGGATATCGACGTGCTGACCATCGGGCAGTACCTGCGCCCCAGCCGCCAGCACCTGCCTCTGCACAAGTACTACACCCCGGCCGAGTTCATGACGCTGCGCCGCATCGGGCTGGAGATGGGCTTCAAGCACGTCCAGGCCGGGCCGCTGGTGCGCTCCAGCTACCACGCGGCCGAGCAGGTGCCCGGTCAGGCCGCTGCGGCCATCTGACCACGCCGGATCTCATGACCACCATGCGTGACATCAGCACGCCGTCCGCCTCCCCCGCCGCCGAGCGCCTTCGGCGACCGCGCCGGGACCTGCCCTTCGCGCCCGCCAGCGACACGCACCCCCTGCTCGCCGCACACGGCGGCGTGCTGACCGTCGAGCGCTTGGGCACCGTCCCCTACCAGCCGACCTGGGAGCTGCAGGACGAGCTGGCGCAGCAGCGGCGCGAGCGGCGCGCCGGCGACCGGCTGCTGCTGCTCGAGCACTTCCCGGTCTACACCATCGGCCGCGGCGGCGACGAAGGCAACCTGCTGGCTGGGCCGGACCGGCTGCGACAGCTGGGTGCCGAGTTCGTGCGCATCGACCGCGGCGGCGACATCACCTTCCATGGGCCCGGACAGCTGGTCGCCTACCCGATCGTCGCACTGCGCGACCCGCTGGATCTGCGGCGCTACGTGCGCACCATGGAGGCAGCGATCATCGAAGCCGCGGCCGCCTTTGGTGTGGCTGCCGGCCGCGTCGATGGCTTGACCGGGGTGTGGGTTGACGGTCAGCGCAAGCTGGCCGCCATCGGGGTGCGGGTCCGGCGCGGCGTGACCACCCACGGCCTGGCGCTGAACGTGAACACGGAGCTTCGCTGGTTCGACGAGATGATCCCCTGCGGAATCCGAGACAAGGACGTCACCAGCCTGGCTCGCGAGCTTCGCCACCCGGTTCCGATGGAAGCCGTCGAGGACGCCATGGCGTCCGCACTGGCAACGGGCCTCGGCCTGACGCTGGCGCCGGGCGCGCCGGGCATTTCCGGTCCGGCGGGATCGACCGAGCAATGAGCGCCCGCGAGCCCGTCGTCGAGCAGGCCCAGGGCCCGGCCACGCACGCGCCGCGCATCGAGGTTGGCGCCTTTCCCCCGTGGGACACCAATGCCTATCTGGTCTGGGACGGCGACTCGCCGGAGGCGCTGGTCCTCGACCCGGGCATGAATTCAGCCCAGCCACTGGCGGAACGCGCAGCGTCGCACGGCCTGCGCGTGCATGTCATCGGCAACTCGCACGGGCACATCGACCACATCTTCGATAACGGGCCACTGAAGCGGGCGACTGGGGCGCCACTGGCCATCCATCCGGACGATGCCTATCGGCTGAACGGCGACAACAACTACGGATTCGAGATCGAGCAGACCACCGCCGAGATCGAGCTGCGCGAGGGTGAGCAGCTGCGCGTCGGCGACCTGGTGTTCGACGTGCTGCATACCCCCGGACACACCGAGGGATCGGTCTGCCTGTACGAAGAGGCGCACGGCCTGCTTCTGGCAGGCGACGTTCTGTTCGCCGGCTCCTATGGACGGACCGATCTGCCCGGCGGCGACGATGAGGCCATGGTCGCCAGCCTGGCCCGCCTGGCACGCGATCTGCCCGATGCGGTGCGGGTCCTCCCAGGGCATGGGCAGGAGACGACCATCGGCCGCGAGCGGCCCTGGATGGAGCGTATCGCCGGCGCTGGCAAGCTGCTGATCCCCGGGTGATTTTGATGCACCCATCGGTCTACGATTCGGATCCGACGAAGAGGAGCCACGGCAGATGGCAAAGCTGAGGATCACCAGGCTGGGACACGCCGGCATCCTGTACCGCTCGCCCGGCGACAAGTGGATGTGGGTCGACCGCTGGACCGGCGCGCCAACCTACCCTGATGCCTACCGGACCGCGGAGCAGGTCGACGTGGTTGCGCCCACGCACGGCCATTTCGATCATGTCGGTGACGACGCGGCCGACGTGGTTGAGCTGGCGAGCATCGGCGGCACGGCGGTGGGCTCGCACGAGATGAGCCTCTTCCTGGCCGAGAAGGGCGTCGAGGCGGTGGGCATGAACAAGGGCGGCACCTTCGAGGCGGCAGGGATTGGGCTGACCATGGTGCATGCCGAGCACTCCGGGGCGGTGACCCTCTCAGGTGGCGGTCCCACCACCCGCGAGGTTGGCTGCTGGGGCTGGGTCATCCACTTCGAGGACGGAACCTGCGTCTACCATTCGGGCGACACAGATCTGTTCGGTGACATGGCCCTGGTGCGGGACCGATGGGCGCCATCGATCGCGATCCTGCCGATCGGCGGCCACTACACCATGGGCCCGCGCGACGCGGCGCGTGCCATCGGACTCATCGGTGCCCGGACCGTGATCCCGGTCCATTACGGAACGTTTCCAATCCTGGCCGGCACGCCGGCTGAGCTGGCCGCGGAGACGTCCGCGAAGATTGTGGCGCTGGACCCGGGACAGACTTGGGAGGCCTGACGATGCACCTGCTCATCTCGATTCCCGCGGCCCTGTTCGGCAGCCTGGTCGGCTCGGCAGCTCGCGGTGGCATGCTGATGGCCCAGGCACAGCTCTCGGCGCAGGCAACCGAGCCTGGTGATCAGGACAAGTCGGTCGAGGCTGTCCCTGCGCCAGCGGCCGCCACCATCAACATCAGCGTTTCGCCGGTGGCCGCCCTGATCGGCGGTGCGGTTGGGTCGGTGCTCGGGCTGCGGATGGCATTCTGGGTCGGGGCCGTACTGGGCGCGGCTGGCACGGACCGGCTGGACGCCATGCTGCTGGGGCGGGTTGGGATCGACATGGATGCGCTGGTGGCGAAGGCCACCGAAGCCGCCACCAGGGCCCGATCAACCGCGTCGGACGTATCTGCCTGACCTCCCGATGGGTGGCAAACAGCCTGCCCTCCGTGTCTATCTGGAGCGCGGCAGCAAACGGACGTTCGCCGGTGCCATCGACTGGCCGGGATGGTGCCGCAGCGGCCGAAACGAGGAGGAGGCGCTCGACCGGCTGCTCGCATATGCGCCCCGCTATGCCAAGGTCGCCAAATCCGCCAAGGTTGCGTTCCGCTCACCGGCGGACGGCAACGTCGCCATCGTCGAGGAGCTCAGAGGGGGCGGCGGCACCGACTTCGGGGTCCCCAGCGAGGCGCCATCAAAGGATGGAGATCCGCTCAAGGACAAGGAGCTCGCTCGCCAGCAGGCTCTACTGGATGCGAGCTGGAAGGCATTCGACGCCGCGGCCCGCTCGGCGAAGGGACGCACGCTGAAGACCGGTCCGCGTGGTGGAGGCCGGAGCGTCGCCAAGATGACCGACCACGTCCTGGAGGCGGAGGTGGCCCACCTCGCGATGCTCGGCAGTCACCGGGGTAAGGCTGCGAAGAAGGATGAGGTGGCATCGGTCCGCGGCACGGTGAGAGCCACGCTGAAGGCCCTGGCCGAGGGCAGGCCGATTGCCAACCCGCGCCAGACCAAGCGCCCCTGGGCCCCGCGCTATTTCGTGCGGCGTTCCGCGTGGCACGCCCTGGATCACGCCTGGGAGATCGAGGACCGCCTACACCCGTGAGTCAGGCGCCAGCCTGCAGGACAGACTCCACCACGATGTGCCAGATCAGCATGCCGGCAAGGATCAGCGCGACGAACGCTACGAAGAGGTTCAACGCCAGCGCACGGATCGTCACCACCGCCTCAAGGGTGCCAGTGCGCCGGCCGATACCAACCCGCACCAGCGGCGCCACGGCGGCGATCGCCGCCAGCGGCGGCGCAGCCACCAGGAGCAGATCGATTACTCGCCAGTTGGCGAGAGCTTCCATGGTCGGCTCAACCAGCGCGCGGACCGGGCCCAGGTCGAGCTCGTAGGCCAGCATCGACGCGCCAACGAACACGAAGGTCGGCAACAGGATGACGGCGGCCACCAGCGCGAAGGCGGTGGGGTGGCGCCAGGCTGGCCCGATGGTCACGGCAATGCCTCCACTGACTGACAGGCCGGCGGCATGCAGCCGCTGCCGAATGCCCGCTGCTGCCACGTCGAGTGCGCTGCGCGGGGTGAGATGGGTGTCGACCAGCAGCCCCAGCAACTCGTCGCCGTAGCGCCGCCGCCAGCTGCGCGGATAGCAGAGGAGGAGCAATCGGCTCAGGCGGCCAGCTCGCTCGCTCACGCCCCTACCCTTTCCAGGCCTGTGCGCACCGCGCGATCCAGTCCGCCAAGCCGGCGCGCCAGCAACTGACGCCCACGCGGGGTGATCCGATACGGTCGCCTCCGCCCATCGACCGGCAACCCCTCGACCTGGCCCTCTTCCTCCAGCCGGCTCAGCGCGCCATACAGGGTTCCCGGCCCCAGGCGGACGCCCGCAAAGTCCGCGACGTCCAGCAGCATGGCGTGGCCGTGCTTCGGCCCACTCGCCAGGCTTATGAGCAGCAGGAGACTCGGATCGTTGGTGGACGTCCGCTGGGCCAAGCGCTGCCCTCCCGCGGCCCACGAAGGACCGCTACTACGTGCCGCGTAGTATCTGTCACAGAAACACGAACGTCAAGGCCTCAGACGGCTCGGTGAGGGCCGCGGGCCTGCCCGCTAGAATCGGGCCATGCCCCTGGCTGAAGAAATCCTTGTCCACGCGCGCGGTCTGACGAAGCGTTTCGGCGACTTCACGGCGGTGAATGCCATTGACTTCGATGTCCGCGTCGGCGAGGCATTCGGCTTCCTCGGGCCGAATGGGGCGGGCAAGACGAGCACCATGCGCATGATCGCCTGCTCTTCGCCGGTCACGGAGGGTGAGCTGCGGGTGATCGGCATGGACCCAGGCACGAATGCGCCCCAGATCAAGGCACGGCTGGGCGTCGTGCCCCAGCTTGACAACCTGGATGCCGAGCTGACGGTGCGCGAGAACCTCGAGATGTACGCCCGCTACTTCGACATCCCCGACGAGGTGGCCCGCAAGCGGACCGATGAGCTGCTCGAGTTCGTGCAGCTGTCGGAACGCGCCGGCGACCAGGTCGATCCGCTGTCTGGCGGGATGAAGCGGCGGCTGACCATCGCGCGCTCTCTGATCAATGAGCCGGAGCTCATCATCCTGGATGAGCCGACCACCGGGCTCGACCCGCAGGCTCGTCACCTCCTCTGGGAGCGGCTCTACCGCCTGAAGCAGGGTGGCGCCACGCTGATCATCACCACGCACTACATGGACGAAGCGGAGCAGCTGTGCGACCGGCTGGTGGTGATGGACAAGGCCGCCATCGCGGCCGAGGGATCGCCACGCGAGCTGATCGACCGCTACTCGACCAAGGAAGTGCTGGAGCTGCGGCTGCCCGACGACGTGCGCGAGTCGCTCGACGGTCGGCTCGACGGAATTGCCGAACGGGTGGAGGCGCTGCCGGATCGGCATCTGCTCTATGTGGACGACGGCGAGCGGGCCCTGGAGGCGGTGCATGCCCGCCAGATCCCGGTCGATTCGGCCCTGGTGCGCCGCTCGTCGCTGGAGGATGTCTTCCTGCGGCTGACCGGGCGGAGCCTGGTCGAGTAGGAAATGACCGCCGCCACCAAGATCCTGCATCGCAATCTGCTGGTCTACCGCCGCACCTTCCGGGGCAGCATCTTCAGCTCGTTCGTGACGCCGCTGCTGTACCTCACCGCCATGGGCGTGGGGCTCGGCTCGATGGTCACCGCGAGCGGGTCCCGCCTGATCGGCGGCTACGAGTTCACCCATTTCCTGGGGCCGGGCCTGATGGCGGCCACCTGCATGCAATCGGCGGTCTTCGAGTCGACCTTCCCGATCATGGGCAAGATCGTCTGGCGCCGAAACTACGAGGCGATGCTGGCCACGCCCATCGCAGTCAGGGACATCCTGGGCGGTGAGCTGCTCTGGATCGCCTTCCGCATGGTGCTCATCTCGACCGTCTTCCTGGGCGTTCTGACCCTCTTCGCCATTCCCCGCTCGCCGCTCGCGTTGCTGGGCATCCCGGCAGCGGTGCTCACCGGCGTCGCCTTTTCGGCGGCGATCATCAGCTTCGCCGCCACCCAGCGCAACGACGCCGGCTTCGCCTGGATGTTCCGCTTCGTGATCAACCCGCTGTTCCTGTTCAGTGGCACGTTCTTCCCGCTCAGCCAGCTGCCGGCTCCGGCGCATTGGCTGGCTGCGGCCACGCCCCTGTACCACGGCGTCTCATTGACCCGCGGACTGATCCTCGGCGACGACACGCTGCTGGCTGGCTGGTACTGGCACGTCAGTTACCTGGTGGCCTTCACGGGGATCTTCGCAGTGGTCGCGCATCGGCTGCTGAGCAGGAGGCTGGTGAGCTGATGGCCGGACCGATCGCGGAAGCTGCGGCCCCCCGCGGCGGTGTCCCGTCGCCGACGCCTGCGCTGGTCGCTTCGCTGCTGCGGGCGCGTCGCCTGGTGCAGCGCAACCTGCTCGTGTACCGCCACGGCTGGATCATCATCGTGTCCGGCTTCTTCGAGCCGCTGTTCTACCTGCTGGGCATCGGCTTCGGCCTGGGGAGCCTGCTCGGCGGGGTGGAGCTCGCCGACGGCCGCACCATCTCCTACCAGGCGTTCGTGGCACCCGGCCTGGTGGCCATGTCGACCCTGAACGGCGCGATCGCCGAGTCGATCTTCAACGTGTTCTTCAAACTGAACTTCTCACGTACGTACGAGGGCATCCTGGCCACGCCGCTCGGCATCCGCGACATCGCGATTGGCGAGTTGGTCTGGTCGCTGATGCGCGGCGGCCTGTACGTCATCGCATTCCTGGGCGTGATGCTGGTGCTGGGCCTGATCCTGTCACCCTGGGCGCTGCTGGTGATTCCGGCGGCGGTCCTGCTGGGGGCCGCGTTCTCGGCGGCCGGGCTGGCAACCACCGCGTACCTGCGCACGGTGCAGGACTTCGACCTGCCGATGGGCCTGGTGGTGATGCCGATGTTCCTGTTCAGCGGCACCTTCTTCCAGGTGTCGAGCTACCCGCTGCCGGTGCAATGGTTCATGGAGCTGGTGCCGCTCTACCATGGCGTCAACCTGCTGCGCGGCCTGACCGTTGGCCTCCTGGAGCCGCGCATGCTCTGGGACCTCGCTTACCTGGTCACCTTCTGCGGGATCTGCCTGTGGGTGGCCATGCGGCAGATGGAGCGCAAGCTGATCAAGTAGGAGGCTGCTCGGGTGCGGTGCCCAACAGCAGCGGCAGGGCCCCGCGGATGTAGCCCCAGCCGGATGCCACCGATAGCGCGGTGGCGACCAGGACGGTCCAATAACCGACGCTGAGCAGCAGGCCGCCGACGCCCACGCCGGCAAGCGGCCCTCCATGGTGCGCGTCGAAGGCCAGCAGCAGCAGACCCATGCCGACAAGCGTGGCGAAGGTCTTGCCCTTGCCCAGCCTGCGTGAGGCGATCACGACATCGGCGCTGGCGGCCAGCTGCCGCACACCCTGCACCACCAGCTCGCGGATGAGCAGCAGCGCCACCAGCCAGCTTGGCAGCAGGCCCACCTCGACCATGGCCACCAGCACACCGGCGACCAGCACCTTGTCGGCAGTCAGATCCATGAAGATGCCCAGCGGGCTCACCTCGCCCCGGGCGCGGGCAATCTTGCCGTCGACGAAGTCGGTGGCGGCCGCCAGGGCGAAGACCCCGAAGGCCAGCAGCCCACCGCCCGGGAAGGGGTAGAGCAGCAGCGCGACCACCACCGGCGTGGCTGCGATGCGCGACAGGCCGAGGAGGTTCGGCAGCGAGGTCAGGCGGGCCGGGCGCACCGTTGTCGCCGACCCGACCGCGCGCTCAGCCTCCGCCATTCGAATGCACCACTTCTCGTTCGCCGATGCGACGTTCCGTGCCGGATCGGAGACGGCTGACGTTATCACCGTGCGACACCGCGACCAGGATTCCGGCAACCAGGGCGTAGGCGACCGCCGACCAGCCGACCACAGCCGTCGCCGCCAGCGCGGCGGTGATCAGTGGGGCGGCCGTGGCCGCCGTCAGCGATCCCAGCGAGACGAAGCGGGTACGCCATACCACCAGCGCCACCAGCGGCACGACGGCCACCAGGGTCAGTGGCGAGATGGCGAGCAAGCCTCCCGCCGAGGTCGCGACACCGCGCCCTCCGCCAAAGCCAATGAATACCGACCAGTTGTGACCGACCACCGCAGCCACGCCACATGCGGCGACGGCCCACTCCGCGAACCCTGGCGGGCCGGCCAGGTACAGCGCTCGTGCCAGCAGAATGGCCGCCACGCCCTTGCTCACGTCGAGCACGAAGACTGCGGCCGCCCAGCGCAGCCCAATGGTGCGCAAGGCGTTGGTGGCGCCGGTGCGCTGCGAGCCGTGCCGCCGCAGGTCGATTCCCTTGGCCAGCCGGCCGGCCAGCACGCCAAACGGGATGGCACCGATCAGGTAGGCGAGCAGCACGAGGACCACCGCCCCCAGAGGACCGCTCACCGGCGGCTCAGCCTCGCGGGGTGGCCATGCGCTGCTGCATGAAGCGCAAGCCCACAGCCAGCAACCCCCACCCAGCCGCGGCGCCCAGGCCGGCATAGGCGGCCAGAGGCATCCCGTTCGGCCAAGCGAGCGAGAAGGCGACCAATCCGGCGACGACCGCGCCGCCCAGCGACCAGGCCACGAAGCGGCCCGTCACGAACTGAAACGGGCCGGTCGGCCGTGCTGGCCGCGCTCGCCGCCGCTGCGCGCGGGCGCGCGCGGCTGATCCGCCCGGCGGCGCGTACGGGTCCTGGCTCTTGCTCATGCGCTTGTAGGCGCGGCGCTCAGCGCGTGACATCGGCGCGAGTGTAGCGCGGGCCTCAGCCGTCGTCGCGCGCCGGCGGCCGCCGGCGGCCGGAGGATCCCATGGCGCTGTGCGCGTCCTCGACCTTGAGCTGCACCGGATCGGTCCCGAAGATTGCAGTCAGCATCCAGTCGATCGCCACGCGGACCTTACGATTGAAGCCCGGGGTGCGGCTCCAGTAGTAGCCGCGCCACATGAACCAGGCCAGCAGGCCGCGCACCCGCACACCGAACACGACACCGACCCCGGTATGGTGCCCGATCGACGCCAGCTGGCCAAGCGGTCGGTAGCGGAACGGCTCCATCTCGCGGCCGTCGATGTGCGCCACCAGGTTGCGCGCCAGCACCTTCGCCTCGCGCACGGCATTCTGCGCGGTGGCGGCGTGAGGGGGGCCCTCCGGGTCGTCGACGTTCGGAATGAGAGCGCAGTCACCAATGGCGAACACGCCGTCGCGGCTTGTGGCCATGGTCGCCGCGGTGACCGCCCGCCCGGCCTTATCTACAGTCACACCGCTCTGCGCCACCACAGGAGCCGGTCGCACGCCCCCGGTCCAGATCACGGTGCGGGTCGCGATGGTGCGCTGTGCGTCTCCTTCGCCGATGGTCACCCCGTGCTCGGCCACGTCCGTGATCGGCGTGCCGGTCAGCACCTCGAACCCCCGCCGCTCGAGCCGCTGACGCGCGTAGGCACCCATCTCGGGCGGCATCTCAGGCAGGATCGCATCGCGCAGCTCAACAAGGTACGCGCGGATCTGTGCCTGCTTCAGCTTCGGGAAGTAGCGCTTCCGGATGTGTCGCATGAAATCCTCGACCTCGCCGGCCGTCTCGACCCCGGAGAAGCCTCCTCCGCCCACCACGAACGTGAGCTGCGCCTGCCTTTCGGTCGGATCGTCCTCAAGATCGGCGCGCTCCAGGATCTCGATCATCCGGTTGCGGAGGCTGAAGGCGTCGGCGAGCGACTTCATGCCGATGGCGTGTTCCTCGATGCCTGGGATGCCGAAGGTATCGGTGATCCCGCCCAGCGCCAGGACCAGGCTGTCGTAATGGAGAAGATGCTGGTCGCCGTCACCGCCCAGGACGGTCACAACCTTGCCGTCCAGCTCAATCGCCTCGACGTCGGCGGTGATGCACCAGCTGCTCGGCCGATGCAGCATGCCGCGCAGCGCAGTGACCACGTGCCGCGGCTCCAGGACGCCGGAGCAGACCTCTGGCAGCAACGGCGTGAAGAGCATGAAGTTGTTGCGGCTGACCAGCCAGATCTCGACGTCCGTGCGCCGGCCCAGCCGGCGTTCGAGCGCCTGCGCGGTCATCACCCCGGCGAAGCCGCCGCCCAGGATCAGGACGCGGTGCGGCCACGGCGGCTCGCTGCGATAGATGGTGCGCATTCGCACCACATAGTGCCAGCATCCAGCCCGCCCCTGCCGCCGAAATGGTTCGAATCTTGCTACCGTCTCACCTCGACGCGCAGCCCAAATGACGCCGGTCGAAAGCCGCCTGCCCGGTTTGGAAACCGCCTGTGCTGTGGGAGCCGGCTGAGAGCCGGCCTCCTGCACCCCGTCCCGGCTCGCGCGCCAATCGCGCAGCAGCGGGACTGCGCGCGGCGACTATTGCCGCGCGGCCTCGCGAGCAGATCACCGGGAGGGTGAAGTGAGCAGGCGCAAGCGGATCGCGACAGTGGGAACCCTGGTCGCCCTCATGACGACGATTGCACTCGTATTCTCGGTCGGCCGACCCACGGCGCCCGCCGGGCCGCAGGCCAACGCACCGGGCGAGCCGCGCGAGCAGGGCGAACAAGACAAGATGCGCGGCGAGGCCGAAGCCTTCCCGCCGGCGCTATCGGCACACCTCGAAGCCCTAGCCGAGACGCTGCCCGGCAACCAGGGAATGGCCGAGGAGGGCCCCGCCAGCGCGGCCGAGGATGCGTTTATGGCGCGTGCCTACCCAGCTGACACTATATCCGTTGCCGAGATGAGCAGGGCCAGGTCCGCGTTCATTGCCACCTCCAAGCGGCCCTTCCCGCGCGGCAAGCCAAAGCCGGGCAACTGGGCGATGGTCGGGCCGAGTCAGGCTCTATACCCACGCTCGGAGTTCCTCACGTCGTTCCTCTACGTGCCGAACGCCTATCTCGCGGGCGGCCGCACCACCAGCGCCGCCATCGCTCAGAACTGCCGACCGGGCGATTGCAAGTACTACATCGCAACCGCCGGCGGCGGCGTGTGGCGGACGAAGAACGCATTGGCTGACGACGTGAAGTGGCAGTACCTGGGCGGACCGCTCGGCATCAACGCCACCGGCACGATCGCCATCGATCCGAACGACCCGACCGCCAATACCATTTACGCCGGGACCGGCGAGGCCAACATCTGCGGCTCCGGCTGCGTTGCTGGTACCGGCATCTACAAGTCCACGGATGGGGGCACCACCTGGAGCGCGCCCATCGGACAGCCCGAGTTCCAGGGCAAGGGGGTCGGCCAGATCCTGATCGAGCCGGGCGACCCGAACACGCTGTACGTCGCCAGCACGACCGCACTGCGCGGGATGAGCTCTGTCTGCTGCTCCGGTGTCACGCGCCCGGTGCCGGGCGCCGCCAAGTGGGGCCTCTACAAGTCCACCGACGGCGGGGCGAATTGGAGCTTCATTCACAACGGCTCGGTGAATGTCGCTGACTGCCTCGGCAACCTGGCCGAGTTCAACAACACCCTGACGTGCTCGCCGCGAGGCGTCAGGCACATCGCCTTCGACCCGTTCGACACCAACACGATCTACGCGTCGTCGTACGCGCGAGGCGTGTGGCGGTCAACCGATGCAGGCGCGACTTGGACCCAGATCAAGCAATCGCTGAACAACGGCCTGGTCCAGACGCGCACGGCGATCGCGGTGACCGCGCTTCCCAATGGGAAGACCCGCATGTACGTCTACGAGGGCAACAACGGAACAGACTATTCGCGGCTCTCCCGGAGCGACGACGTGGCCGCGGGGGCGCCAGTCTTCACCGATCTGACGAGCACCAGTGTGGCGGATCCGGGCTGGGCCTGGTTCAACCTATGCGGTGCCCAGTGCTGGTACGACTTGTTCGTGTACACCCCAGCCGGCCATCCGGATATCGTCTACGTCGGGGGCAGCTACTCCTACGGGCAGAACACCGCCAACAAGCGGGCCGTCGTTCTCTCAACTGATGCCGGCACCACCGGGACAGACATGACCATGGATGGAACCGATTCGCTCCATCCGAATGCGCTCCATCCAGACCAGCATTCGCTCGTCACCAACCCAACCAACCCATTCCAGTTCTTCGAGACAAACGATGGTGGCGTCATGCGCTCGAGCGGCGCGTTCGTCGACCGCTCAGCGTGGTGCGACGACCCGGCCCGCGGTCTCGGTCCGACGAGCAAGGCGCGCTGCCGGCAGATGCTGTCGAGGATTCCATCCCTGCTGCAGGGGCTGAACAAGGGGCTGAACACACTCCAGTTCCAGAGCTTGTCGGTGAGCCCGTTCAACTCCAAGGAGCTGCAGGGCGGTACCCAGGACAATGGGACGTGGGAGAACTATGGAAGCCCGATCCTATGGGAGAACACCATGATCGGCGATGGCGGCCAGTCGGGCTTCGACATCGCCATTCCGGAATTCCGGTTCCACAACTTCACTGGCGTCTCCACGGATGTGAATTTCAACTCGGGCAACATTGCGGACTGGATCTGGATCTCTGATCCGATCACGGACGGCGGTACCGAGTTCTATGCACCCGTCATCAGCGACCCCGCTGTGGCCGGGACGTTGTTCGCGGGCACCGGCGTGACCGCGTATCGGACGACAACCTATGGGCTGGGCACGATGACGCGTGAAGAGGCCAACCTCCACTGCAATGAGTGGACCGGCGACTTCTCGGTGACCTGCGGCGACTGGGCACGCCTGGGAACCAACCCATTGACCGGCGCATTCTGGGGCGACGACCGAGTGGGATCGGCCGTCACCGCCATCGAGCGCACGGCGGCCGACACGTCGACCGCGTGGGCAGCCACGACCAGGGGCCGCGTCTTTGTTTCGAAAGACGTCGACGCTGCAGATCCCAGCGCCGTCAGCTGGACCAGAATCGATGACGATGCCGTCACCCCGAACCGCCATGTGAGCTCGATCTTCGTCGACCCCGAGAACGGCAACCACGCCTGGATCTCGTATAACGGCTTCATCGCCAATGCGCCCGGCGGGCACATCTTCGAGGTGACCTACCACCCCGGAACCGGTCTCTCGACCTGGACCGATCTGTCCCATGACTGGGGCGATCTACCGGCCACCGACGTGGCGGTCGACACGCATACCGGCGACGTCTACGTATCCTCCGACTTCGGTGTCTCGATGCTGCCAGCAGGCACCACGCACTGGGTACGCGCCGGCAGCGGAATGCCCAATGTCGAGGTCGCCGGCCTGACGATCCTTCCCGCCGAGCGGATCCTGTACGCCGCCACTCACGGCCTCAGCGCCTGGAAACTCGCATTACCCTAGGGGTGACGAGCTGAGACTTGGCGCAGAGGAGCCGCAGCAATGCGGCTTCTCTGCTTAGGCCTTGGCGGGCATCGGTCTGTACCATACCCAGCGATGGATCGCCCGATGCACGAAGTGTTCGACCAGTTCAAGCAGCAGCTGCCGGACATCGACCCGACCGAGACCCGGGAGTGGGTCGACTCGCTTGACGCGGTGGTGCAGCAGGTGGGACCGGATCGAGCCCGCTTCCTGATGTACAAGCTGCTCAAGCGTGCCCGACAGCTGAATGTCGGCCTGCCGCCGCTGGTCCAGACGCGCTACATCAACACCATCTCGCCCGAGCAGGAGCCGCGCTTCCCGGGTGACGAGATGATGGAGCAGCGAGTGCGGCGGATGATCCGCTGGAACGCGCTGGCCATGGTCCTGCGCGCCAACTCGCGTTTCGAGGGCATCGGCGGCCACCTGTCGACCTACGCAAGCGCCGCCAGCCTCTACGAAGTCGGCTTCAACCACTTCTTCCGCGGGGCCGATGACGGGGCTGGCGACCAGGTCTACTTCCAGGGCCACGCGGCACCTGGCATCTACGCGCGGGCCTTCCTTGAGGGTCGGCTCAGCGAGGAGCAGCTGGACCACTTCCGCCGCGAGGCGCTCTGGCCGGGCGGCCTCTCGTCGTACCCCCATCCGCGGCTGATGCCCGAATTCTGGCAGTTCCCAACGGTGAGCATGGGCCTGGGGCCGATGAACGCCATCTACCAGGCACGCTTCAACCGTTACCTGGCGGCACGCGGCATCGCCGACACCGCCGACAGCCGGGTGTGGGCGTTCCCCGGCGACGGCGAGATGGACGAGCCGGAGGCGCTCGGCGCCCTGGGCCTGGCGGCTCGCGAGGGGCTCGACAACCTGATCTTCGTCGTCAACTGCAACCTGCAGCGGCTGGACGGCCCGGTGCGCGGCAACGGCAAGATCATCCAGGAACTGGAGGCGACCTTCCGCGGCGCCGGCTGGCACGTCATCAAGGTCATCTGGGCACGCGAGTGGGACGACCTGCTGGCGCGCGACAAGGACGGCGTGCTGCTGGCCAAGATGAACGACACCCTGGACGGCGACTACCAGCGCCTTTCCGTGGCCGACGGGGCCTACATCCGCGAACACTTCTTCGGGCCTGACCCGCGGCTCAGGGCGCTGGTCGAGCACCTGTCCGACGACGAGCTGCCGAAGCTGCGCCGCGGCGGTCACGACTACCGCAAGGTCTACGCCGCGTATGCCGCAGCGGTCGAACACAAGGGATCACCCGTGGTCATCCTGGCCAAGACGGTCAAGGGATGGACACTGGGCCCCGGCATCGAGGCGCGGAATGTCACGCACCAGGCCAAGAAGCTGACCCAGGACGAGCTGAAGATCTTCCGCGACC
>JBDUEE010000093.1:0-4600 GCA_040002615.1 Chloroflexota bacterium
CGACGAGGCGTTCGCCATCCCCGACCTGATCCGCACCAAGATCAACCTGCTGCCGGCTGGCATCCAGGAGGTGCGCACCATCGAGATCGTTGGTCTTGACCTCCAGGCCGATGGAGGGACCCACGTGGCCCGCACCTCGGAGATCGGCAAGGTGCGGGTCACGGGCTACGAGTCAAAGGGACGGATCAACAAGCGGATCCGGATCGAGGTCCTGGACGCCGGCTGATCGGGCAGGCAGGCGCCCGGAGTGACGCCGTCGCATCTCGCCGCCGCCACGACCAGGCCGACCTACGTGATCCGGCGTTGCCGCCTACGTGATCCGGCTTGACTTCATCGCGATGGCCGCGGGTACGCGGTGCCTCTCCGGGCGCGTGACGAGTGTACGGCCACGCCGCAAGTCACCCTGCGGTCAGGGCCGTGGCGAGCGCTCCCGCCGGGCATGAACGAGCCGCCGCCCGGAGGCGACGGCCCGACGTTTTCCGATCCGGCGGCTGCCCTCAGGGCCGCCGCGTGAACGGTGAGGTCTCGTAGATCGCGGTCAGGGCGACCTGGTCGAGGAGCGGTGCGGGTCCAGCGCTGGGGCAGCCAGGATCGATGATATCGAGCGTGAGCTGATCGCCCTCGATGACATACCGGACGGTGACGCAGACTTCACCGTCCACCTCGCTGTCCTCCAACGTCGCGTCGTCAATGACGCGGTAGTGGCCGCTGTGCATTTGCGAGCGGTTGTCGTACGCGACGTAGCCTCGAACACCGGAAAGGTCAGGTTCGCCATAACGGATGCTGTACCGGCTGTTTCCCCCTTCCAGGCAGCCTCCCCATCCGCTGCGGGTGATCTGCTTCGTCGTGAAACCTGCAGCCTTGACCGTGGCCATTTGCTGGGCGCAGGTCACTTTGGGGGCCGCCCAGGTGCCGACAATGAGATCTGGCGAGGGAGAAGCCGACACGGACTGCGTGGGCGAGTGGGTCGGCACGGCCGGCCCGCCGACGGAATTTCCATAAAGGGCAATGCCAACGACGGCTGCCAACACGACGGCTGCCGCTGCGACACCGAAACGAGCGTACATGTTCAACGTGAGGAACCTCCGCGCCGGCCACCGGGCCCGGCGCTGTGGGGTCATGGGGACCTGGTCGAGCACGGCGTCCAGGACGCGATCCGGGAGCACAGTGACGCCCTCGTCCAGCCACGACCGAACGATGCTGGTGAGGTCGCGATCGGTGCTCATTGAGCAGCCTCCCGCTTCACTGGGCGAGCGTCGGCGTCGAGCGCCGCGCGCAGCCCGCGCATCGCGTAATGAAGTCGAGATCGAACCGTCCCGAGCGGGATGCCGAGCGATTCGGCAACACCCTCGAGCGGCATGTCGAGGTAGTGGTGCAGGACCACCACCGCACGATGGTCGATGGAGAGCCGCCGGAAGCCGCGGTCGAGCTGGTCGCGATCGACGACCGAGCTCATGCCATCGGCCGCCATCGGCTCATCGGCCGGCAGCAGGCGAAGGTTCGGCGACGAACGACGGGAACGGCTGGCCTCGCCGTAGCAGGCGCGCACGAGGAGCCGATATGACCAGGCATCAAAGCGTGCCGGGTCACGTAGCTGCGGGAGGTCACGCCAGATGTTCAGCAGCGCCTGCTGCGTTGCATCCTCGGCGAGGTCGATGTCGCGCAGGATCCTGTGCGCCACCGAATGGAGTCGGTCGCCGGCAGCCACGGCGAGGCTCGCGAAGGCCCCTTCGTCACCGCTCTGCGCCCGTACCACGAGGTCTGTATCCATCCCTCATCCGCATGGTGCACCGATTGAGTCGGCGCATTCACACGGTATGGGCGCTGTACCGGCAGAGGCGACTCAACAAACGGATATCGCACACAATCCACGCTTCGGCAGTGCGGTCAGTGAGGTCAACGACGACAGATGGACACCTGGCAGGCGATCAACTCGGTACGGGTGGTCAGGCACTTCGACGACCGGCCGCTCGACCCGGAGCACCTGGACCGCATCCTCAACGCCGGCCGCCGTACCGGGAGCTCGAAGAACGAGCAACGCTGGGCGTTCGTCGTGGTCCGCGATCGCGACCACCTCCGACAGCTGGCCGATGTCGGCCGCTATGCCGGCCACCTGGCGGGCGCTGCCACGGCAATCGCCCTGGTGACACCGGAGGCGACCGGGTCCCGCCTGGTCTCGTTCATGTGGGATCTCGGCCGCGCGGCGCAGGACATGGTGTTGGCAGCATGGGAGCTCGGTGTGGGCAGCGTTCCGGCCACGGTCTATGACCACGACCTGGCGAGCAAGCTTCTGGGACTGCCCGATGACCAGCGCTGCGATTTCCTGCTCTCGTTCGGCTACCCCGCCGATGCGTCCGTGCTCACCGCGCCGAACAGGGCCGGCGGCCGCGTGGCGCTGAAGGCCGTGGTCCACGAGGAGCGCTGGTAGGCGGTCCTGATCGAAGGCGGTCCTGACCGAAGGCGGTCCGGCCGAAATAGAACCTGGAGTACTCACAGTGCCGGAATCGGCCGCAAAGCCGGCGTTTTCAGCACTCAGAGTTCTAAGACCGACGGGAATTCGGGCAAACCCGTCGCTGTGAGTACCTGAAGTGCTATTCGGTCCCTGGCACCGCGACAACGCAGTGCCGGCGCGGGGCCCGAGCCCGCACCGGCACGAGTTTCAACGAGTCAGCGAGCTGGAAAGTGGAAGGTTTCGACGATCGGCATCGCCTGGGCCAGGAACGCGTCCAGGGTCGCTGGGTCCAGGGTATCGATGTTGATCACGATGGTGTCGCCCCCGGCCAGGTCAACGAGGATGAACCGTTGCCGATCACCGGCAGCGATCCCCAGGGCCCAGCCGTTGAAGAAGACCGGCACGCCCGCCTCGCCGGAGTCGCCGCACACGGGGGTGGCACCTTCGGCCATCCCAAGGTCAAGGACGATGGCCGGCCGGCCGTCAACCGTCACCGATTGCTGCTGGTCGACCCGGAAGTCGGGGTTGTGGACTACCCAGTCGGCGAGGTCAGCTGCCGACGTGCCGACGCCGGACGCGGCCTTCTCGCTGCAGTCATGGGCCATCGCCTGGGGCGCCGCCCAGATCCCGATGCTATCGGGACACGCGGCACAGCCCTCGGCGGCGGGATCCGCGGCTGCATAGGCCTGCTGCGTGAGCAGGCCATACCCTTCGGGGAAGTCCTCAGCAGCCGCCCAACCTTCGGGCACCGTGTAGGTCATTGCGCCGTAACGCGCGACCCATTCGCCCTCAGGACGCGGCTCGAAGTACTGCGACGCATAGGTCCCGGCCTCCAAGTTGCCGAGGCAGAAATCGTCGACGTTGAGGCAATCAGACGTCTGCCATTCGCCGACTACGGCGGCCCCTCGAGGAGCGCAGTCATCGGTCCCGGAAAGCGTCAGGCGTGAACCACCCGGCGAGAGCGAGTAGTCATACAGGCCCTCGTCGCCTACTTGGCAGGTATGCCCGCTGAGGACGGTGGTCAGCTTCAACTGTCCGGATTCGGTGAGGGAGGCCGCGGAGCCCAGGACATCGATGCTCCCGTTGTAGAAATTGAACGTCGTTCCGTCGAATTTCAGGATCGCCTGTGTCACATCGGTCCCAAGACCGCTGATGGGCTTCGGCTGCCCGATGAATGGATGCTGCAGCCCGGCAGGGGGTGGCACGAATGCCGTGCCAGACGGGCTTGGCGTGGGTGTCGGCTCGTTGCCGACCTGGTTGTTCAACAAGGTGAAGCCAACGAGCGCTGCCAGGGTCAAGACAGCTGCCGCGACCCCGTAGCGAATGGTGCTGTTCATGGTGATGGGCCTCCGCACCGGCCACCAGGTGGCGCGGCGCTGTGGGGTCGTGTCGATCTGGTCCAGGACGAGGTCGAGCACGCGGTCAGCGTTCTCGTGCCCGTCCTCTCGCAGCCACGACCGGACGATGCGGGTGGTGTTGCGATCGGTGCTCATTGCGCAGCCTTTCGCGCCCTGGGTCGCGCGTCGGCGTCAAGCGCCGCGCGCAGCCCGCGCATCGCGTAATGAAGTCGAGAGGTGGCCGTGCCCACCGGGACGCCGAGCGCCTCGGCAACCTCGGTGAGCGGCAGGTCCAGGTAGTGGTGCAGTACCACTACCGTTCGATGGTCAAGGGAGAGGCGCCGGAAGCCACGCTCGAGCTGGTCGCGATCAACGACCGTGCCCATCGCGTCCGCTGCAACCGGCTCATCGACCGGCAGCAGGCGGAGGTTTGGCGACCAGCGACGGTGCCGCCCGGCCTCGGCGTAGCAGGCGCGCACGAGGAGGCGGTATGACCAGGCGTCAAAGCGCGCCGGGTCACGGAGCTGTGGAAGATCCCGCCAGATGCTGAGCAGCGCCTGCTGCGTCGCGTCTTCTGCCAGGTCGATGTCCCGCAAGATCCTGCGCGACACGGCAAGGAACCGATCGGCAATGGCGGCAGCGAGGCTCGTGAAGGCCCCTTTGTCGCCATGCTGTGCCGATATCACGAGCTCGGTATCCATGCCCTCTTCCGTCAAGTAGGCATCGGTTCAGACCAATGCTTCATACCGTACGGGGGCGCGTGCCGATGCCACCTTCAATTTTTGCCCGGCTGATTCCTGGTGATGTTCAA
>JBDUEE010000094.1:0-7253 GCA_040002615.1 Chloroflexota bacterium
GCGGCCGCCGAGCGGCTCGCCTCCGTGTGGCCGCCCGACGAGGCCTCGCGACGGCCGCCCGGCTGGCGGACGCTGCTGCTCGCCGCCGCCGCTGCCGCTGCGGGTTGGGCGATCGCCGCGAGATCGACCCTGCCGCTGTGGGCCACGGCCATCCATCTGCTGGTGCTGGCCATCCTGGTGGTGCTGTTCGCCACCGACCTCGACCAGCGCCGCCTGCCACACCTCGTGCTCGACCCGCTGATCCTGATCGCCATCGTCTTTGTTGCATTCAACCCCACCGTGACGCCATTCGATGCGGTGCTTGGCGCTGCGGCAGCCGCTGGCTTCCTTGGCCTGCTGGGCCTGATCATCCGATCTGGCGTGGCGCGGGGTGACCTGTACCTGGTCGCTCCGCTGGGACTGCTGCTGGGCTGGCCGGCGATCTTCCTGGCCGTATTCTTCGCCGCGCTGATCTCCTCGGTCACCAGTCTGGCGCTGCTGGCCACCCGGCGCGTTGGGCTCAAGAGCTACATCCCGTTCGGGCCGTTCCTGGTCGCCGGGGCTGTGCTCGCGGTCCTCCGTGACGAGCACCTGCTGGGCAACGTGGCGGCGGCAGCGGCATCCTTGGCGGGTGGCTGGCAAGGGCCCTGAGGTCCGGGTCGGCCCACCCCACAGTCCCATGCGAAGGGTCTGGCCAATGCCCTGCCCATCGGTTATCCTTCGCCCGCGCCCCGCGCCCGTCGGGGTCTTCCCCAGGGTCGGTGGCTGTCGTCTTTGCCCAGGCGTTGAGTGCGCCGGCATCGCGCAACTGACCTCTCAACGTAATTCCTGGAGCCGATGTCGATCGTCCGCCGCCGAACCGCAATTGCTCTCGCCCTGCTGGCGCTCATCGTCGTGCTGGCACCGGGTGGCGTGCGCCCGATCGTCCGTGCGGACGATCCGAACGTCAACGATGCGATCGTCGAGCAGGAGCAGATGCAGGCCGAGCTGGCGCGTCAGCGCCAGCAGCTGGCTGACCTCCGTCGGCAGCAGGCGGACCTGACCACCAGCCTGGCCCACCTCAGCACCGACCTGAAGCGGACTGGCCTGGAGCTCGCGGCAGCTGAGCGGCAGCTCGACCGGGTGACCACCGCTCTGAATGACTCGCGCAGGGACCTCGAGCGCTATCGAAGGCAGATCGAGAACCTTGAAGCCAACCTGAAGCGGGTCGCGGTCGAGATGGTCGTCACTCGCGCAGAGCTGGCCACCCGCGAGGCCCTCCTGCAGGATCACCTGCGGGCGGCATACGAGCAGTCGCAGACATCGCTGCTTGAGGTGATCCTTTCTACTGAGTCGTTCGGGGAGGCATCCAACCAGCTCTCTTCGATGCTGACCCTGTCCGACGAGGATCGACTCCTTGCCGAGGAGATCCGAGCCACCCGCGAGCGCCTGGCGGTCCGCCGGCAGACACTCCGAGATGGTCGCGTGACCCTCACCGACCTGCGCGACGCGGAGCAGGAGCGGACCGCTTCATTGGCCGAGCAGCAGCGCCAGGTGGACGCCGCCCGCCGTGAGCTGGATGCCTACAAACGGGACCTGGCCGCGCTCAAGGCCGAGCAGAAGGCGAAATATGCCCTGGCGGTTCACACCGAGCGGCGTACCCAGGCGGTCATGGAAGAGGAGCGCCAAGAGCTGGCCGGTCAGCGCCAGCTGGTCGAGAGGCTCAAGCGCCAGGCAAATCGCCTGGACCTTGCCTACCGCGGTCGCTTCTCATGGCCGGAGCGTGGCGAATTCTACGTGACCCAGGAGTTCGGCTGGACCAATTTCGACCACCACCACACCGGCATCGACATGGCGTATCGCAACGGCTGTGGCGGACCGATCTACGCCGCTGGCGATGGCCTGGTGATGGCTGACGGGCGCCCCAACCTGGCCTACGGCGATACGGCCGTTGGTGTGGTAATCGGGCACAGCCAGCGGCTGCAGACCTGGTATTGGCATCTCTCCAGCGAGATCGTCAGCGTTGGCCAGCACGTTGATGTCGGAGACCTGATTGGCTACGAGGGCGCCACAGGCCGCGCGACCGGGTGTCACCTGCATTTCCAGGTGAACCTGGACGACCAGCCGGTCAATCCCCGCACCTACCTGCCCTAGACCGGTTCTTCCCAAGGAGTTGATGGGCTGACGCCGCCCCATCGCTAACGGCTGCGCAAACGCTCGCGAACGGACGGCATCAGCCCTATTCTTCGGCGCGCGGCAGCGCGGCCGAACGGCAAACAATCAAGGGCGTTGGCCCGCTGCAGGGCACATTCCTGTCCGGTGATGCGTCAGGAAGATCACATGGCGCAAATGAGGTCTGACTGGCATCGGTTCTTCTCGCAGGCCGAAACGATCAACGCCAATGGGCGCCGATTGGTTGGTTCTGATGCTGCATATGCATCAGGCATGAGAGGCAGCCGTCGGCCGGTGCTCATTCGACCGATCAGAGCCCATCGGGTACCGTAGCGCCCGATGCATCCAGCCATGCAGCGGCGTCGCCATCGGCTGATGGCCCGCCGCACCACCCGTGGCCGCGCGCCGCGGCGCGGAATGGCGACCGCCTTCCTCGTCCTCGCCGGTCTCTTCGCGCTGTCCATCGTCGCCACCTTCGGCGGCACGGCCGGCGGACTGCTGCTGGGGTACAACTCGGTCTATGCCAGCCTGCCGGACGGGCGGCTGCTGGATGGCATCGAGCTTCCGGCATCGACCTACGTCTACGACCGCACCGGCAAGGTCCTGCTGGCCCGCTTCGAATGCCAGAACCGCGAGCAGGTCAGCTTCGACCAGGTGCCGGACTACATCGTCAACGCCGCCGTCGCCGCCGAGGACCGCACCTTCTGGACCAACGACGGCGTGGACTACCCGGCCATCCTCCGCGCTGGCCTGGCCAACGTGGAGGCGGGCGAGGTGGTGCAGGGCGCGTCGACCATCACCCAGCAGGTCATCAAGTACGCCGGCTCGATCAAGCTGGCCGAGGAACTGGACCAGCCGTCCGGGTCAGCGGCGCCGTCCGCCGAGCTCGATCCCGACGCCGCGGGGGCCCCGCAGAACCAGGAAGTCTGCCAGCCGCCCCGGCTCACCTTCCTGGAGTCCGACCGCAAGCTATGGGACAAGGTCCAGGAGGCCGTCATGGCCAAGAAGGTCACCGATGCCTACCCGGGGCGCGCGGGCAAGGAGCGGATCCTGGAGACCTATCTGAACCTGATCTTCTACGGCAACGGCTCGTACGGGATCAAGGCGGCGGCGGCCAACTACTTCGGGATCGAGGATCTTGGCGACCTGACCCTGTCGCAGGCGGCCTTCCTGGCTGGACTGCCACAGCTGCCATCGGCCTATGACCCCTATTTCCATGAACAGGGACCGGCGCGCGCCATGGCGCGGCGCAACCAGGTGCTGCAGGCCATGCGCCGCGACAACTACATCACCGAGCGCCAGCTGCAGCAGGCGCTGAAGGTGACCTGGGGCCAGATGAGGCCCAGCCGCATCACATCGGTCCTGCGCGAGCCGATTTTCAGCTTTCGGGTCGAACGCGAGGTGGAGGCCATCCTGGCTGCCCAGGGCGTGGCCAACCCCGCCGAGGCGGTGCGGACCGGCGGGTATCGCATCACCTCCACGCTCGACTACGACCTGCAGCATGTGGCTCACGACGAGGTCGTCAAGTGGGTGAGGTCCCTGGCCGACAAGAACGTACACAACGGTGCGCTGGTTGCGATCAACTCGGCCACCGGCGAGATCGTGGCCTATATCGGCAGCGTCGACTACTACGACCGCAAGGATCCGCGTGTGCAGGGCCAGTTCGACGTTGCCGGGCTGGGGCGACGGCAGCCGGGATCGGCCTTCAAGCCGATCGTCTACTCGTCAGCCTTCCGTGCACGAGAGGCCACGCCGGGCACGTTCTTCGTCGACGCGGTGACGCAGTTCGGAGCCGACCGCGCCACCAGCTATTTGCCGACCAATGCCGATATCAAGGACCACGGGCCGCTGCTGGCGGTGGACGCGCTCCGCTACTCGCTGAACGTGCCGTCGGTGATGATGCAGTACCTCGTCGGCGTGGACGAGACAGCCAAATTCGCCGAGTCGATGGGGATCGCCAGCAAGAGATACATCATGGCCCAGGACCCGGGCCTGTCGCTGGGGCTGGGATCGGTCCCCGTCAACCTGACCAATATGACCGCCGCCTACGGCGTGTTTGCCCAGCAGGGAACGCTCCACCCGGCGACCACGATTCGGCAGATCCGCGACCGCGACGGCCGCGTGATCTACACACTGGACAAGAACGGCGTGGAGCCGAGCCAGCCCATGACCAAGGCGGAGGCGTACCTGACCCACTGGATCCTGGAGGGCAATACCAACCCGGAGACGAACGTGCTGTGGGGCAGTCGTGCGCAGCTGAACGATCAGAACGGTGAACGCCGCCACGCCGGCTTCAAGACGGGCACCACCAACGACTTCCGCGACGTGTCCGGATTCGGCTATGTGCCCGGCAGCCTGGTGACCGGGGTCTGGATGGGCAATAACAACCAGGAGCCGCTATCGAACGCCCTGGGCCAGGGCCTGTTCAGCGCCGATGGACCGCTCTACCTGTGGCACGACTTTATGGAGACCGCGCTGAACCGCCGCTGGGACTGGAACGGCAAGCGGCCGGTACCGCAGACCGATTTCGAGCAGCCCACCGGGGTCGTGACCAAGGAGGTCTGCAAGTTCAGCGGCATGACTGCCATCTCCGCCTGCGGGGAGACGCGTGAGCTTCCGTTCCTCGAAGGGACGGTGCCCGCGCCGGACAACCTGCACACCAAGGGATGCTTCGACATCGCGCAGGGAATCCGCAACGACGACCGGCGCCCGCAGGAGTGGATCGACTCAGCCGCTCTCTGGGCCGATCGGGAGGTAAACGGCCAGACCGGCTCGGTCGGCGACGCGACCGAGCTGAGGGACCACCTCAACTACCGATTGTCGATCGCGCCGGTGCTGGGCAACACCAGCTTCGGTGGGCCCATCTGCGGCGAACGGCATTTCATTCCGAAGCCGTCGTCCACCCCTCACGGATCGGGCACGCCAACCAGATCGCCCAAGCCGTCCAGCGGTGCGAGCTGTCCGCCGGGCAATCCGAACAAGTGCTCTCCGTTGCCGACGCTGCCACAGGCCCCCTCGGCCGCGAGTCCGTCCGATGACACCGGTGTGGCGGTGCTGGTGCCGGCCTTTGGGCTGTCGGTCGTTGCCTGGTTGGCGCCGCTCGCCGTGCGCCTTGCACGCCGGCGCCGTCGCTGAGCCACGACCGGACGCACTGCCGCTGATCCGGCGGCCCATCCTGGGCCCTGATCGCGTGCGAGAATCCACAGCGTGGTCGCATCGGTCCTTACCCTGATCCTGGCGGGAGGCGAGGGTGAGCGCCTGTCCGTGCTGTCCCAGGTGCGCGCCAAGCCTGGCGTGCCGTTCGGCGGCAAGTACCGGATCATCGATTTCGCCCTGTCCAACGCGGTCAACTCCGGGCTCACCGATGTCGCGGTGCTGACCCAGTACGCACCGCGTTCGCTCATCGACCATATCGGGGTGGGGCGGCCATGGGACCTCGATCGCAGCCATGGCGGGGTGACGCTGCTGCAGCCGTATATCGGTCGCGGACGAACGCGAGACTGGTACCGCGGCACGGCAGATGCGGTGCTGCAGAACCGCGAGTTCATCGCCGATCGCGACCCGGAGCTGGTTCTGATCCTGGCCGGCGACCATGTCTACAAGATGGACTACCGCCCATTCATCGAGATGCATCGCGCCAGCGGGGCGGAGGTCACCTGCGCGGTGCGGACCGTGCCGTTGGAGGAAGCCCATCGCTTCGGCATCCTGGAGACCGATGCCACCGGGCGCGTCACCGACTTCATCGAGAAGCCGCCCAACCCGACCAGCAACCTGGTCAGCATGGGCGTCTATGTCTTCTCCTGGCCCGCCCTGCGCGACATGCTGGCTCCCGACCGCGTCGACTTCGGTCATGACCTGCTGCCCTGGATGGTGGAGATGGGCCGGCCGGTCTACTCGTACGAATTCAAGGGTTACTGGCAGGACGTCGGCACCGTCGAGAGCTACTGGCGCACCAGCCTGGATCTGCTTTCCGACGCCCCCGGGATTGAGCTGAACGATCGCGCCTGGCTGATCTACACCAAGAGCGAGGAGCGGCCGCCGGCGCGCATCGGTTCGCAGGCCAGCATCGTGCGCAGCATGGTCAGCCACGGCTGCTTGATCGAGGGGACCGTCGAGCACAGCATCCTGTCGCCCGGCGTTCGTGTCGGCGCGGGGGCCGTGGTGCGCGACTCGATCGTGATGTTCGACACGCGCATCGCTGATGGGGCGGTGGTCGATCGGGCCATCGTCGACAAGGATTGCCTGATCGGGGCGGGTGCCGTGATCGGCCGCGGCGACGATCTGCGCCCGAACCGCGAGGAGCCGGAGCGGCTGTACGCCGGCATCACGCTGATCGGCAAGCGCGCCGTCGTCCCGCCTCGCATCGCCATCGGTCGTAACTGTCGGATTGACCCGGGTGTGACGCCAGCCGACTTCGGCCGGCGGCGTGTCTTCCGTTCCGGCGAAACGGTGGTCTCCGCTGGCTGAGCAGGCGGCCCTCCAGCCACCAATCGACGCCTGGCTCGCCGAGCTTGAGCTGGAAGTTGTGGATGGCAGCGGAGACGCCGGCGAGCCGGCTATCAGTCGCGACCTGTTGCTTGACGGCGAGCGGCGCTTCGACCTGCGGGTCACCGTGGCATGGGTGGAGGGCGTTGGCCTCTCACTGTGGGCCTACTATGGCCAGGAGGCAATGGAGATCCCGAAGCGCATCTACCACTCCATGCTGCGTGCCAGTTTCGACCACCCGTTCGTGAAGTTCGCCATGAGCGACGACGACCGCCCGATGCTCATGACCGAGCTGCCGCCCGCCGGATTGAGCCGTGACGAGCTTGGGCGCGGGCTGGTCAGGCTCACGATCGTGGCCGATCGGCTGCTCGAGGAGACCGCCACTGCGGTGGCCGATCGCGGCCAGCTGCCCGACTGGGGCGGGCGCGTCGGTCGTAATCCGACCCTGCTGGCCACGTATCGGGCCGAGGCGGAGGCGGTCATGCCCGCCTGGAGCGTCCCGCAGCCGCGCCGGCTGCGTCGAGGCCCCCTGGCTCGTCTGCTGGGAAGCCGCCGGTGAAGCATCGGGGGAGGTCGTCCATCCGGGGCCGGGGCCGGGTCCGGGGCCTGGCCATCGCCGCCCTGATCGTTGTCGTCGG
>JBDUEE010000095.1:0-5291 GCA_040002615.1 Chloroflexota bacterium
ACCGGCGAGATCTTCGCCGGCGAGCTGCCGACCATCGAGGCCCGCTTCGAGGACGAGCACGACCTGGCCACCCTGCTGTCATGGGCCGACGAGATCCGCAGGCTGCAGGTGTGGGCCAACGCCGACTACCCGCGCGACGCGGAGCGGGCGCGCGCCTTCGGCGCCCAGGGCATCGGCCTGTGCCGCACCGAGCACATGTTCTTCGAGGAGGAGCGCCTGCCGACCGTGCAGCGCATGATCCTGAACGCCACGCACGCGACGGACGCGAAGCACCGTCGCGATGCGGGCGGGGAGCTGTCAGCCGACGATCGCGAGGCGATCGAGGTCTTCGACGCGGCGCTCACCGAGCTCCAGACCCTGCAGACCGATGACTTCGCCGGGCTGTTCCGGGCCATGGATGGCCTGCCGGTCGTCATTCGCCTCATCGACCCGCCGCTGCACGAGTTTCTGCCGTCGCACGACGAGCTGCTCGAGAAGGTGACGCGCCTCCGTACGTTGCTGGAGGCACGATCGGGACAGACCGATGCCGTGGCGGATCGGGCGGGACCTGCCCTGGAGAAAGGCCTGGCCAAGGTCTTCGGGAAGAAGGACGCTGCCCGTGCCATGAAGCTCATCACCCGGCAGGGCAAGGCGTCGCCGAGCTCGCAGGGCTCTGGCATGGAAGCCGAGCGGGCGGAGGCGGAGGAGCTCCTCGCCGCAGTGGAGCAGATGCGGGAGGTGAACCCGATGCTCGGCATGCGGGGCTGCCGGCTGGGGCTGCTGATCCCGGATATCGTGCGCATGCAGACGCGCGCCATCCTGGCCGGCGCCGCCCGCGTGGCGGCCGAGGGCCTGACGCCGCTGCCCGAGATCATGATCCCGCTGGTTGGCCACGTGAATGAGCTGTCCGAGACGCGACGCGTCCTGGAGGCCGAGGTGGGGGAGATCGTGCGCGCCAGCGGGCAGCAGGTCGACTACAAGTTCGGGACCATGATCGAGGTGCCGCGCGGCGCGCTGACGGCGGGGGCCATCGCCGAGCACGCCGAGTTCTTCAGCTTCGGCACGAACGACCTGACACAGATGACCTTCGGCTTCAGCCGCGACGATGCGGAGGGCAAGTTCCTGCTGCAGTACGTCGACCGCAAGATCCTGCCCGAGAACCCGTTCCAGGTGCTCGACCGGGAGGGCGTCGGGCAGCTGGTCCGCATGGCCACGGAGCGAGGCCGTGCCGCGCGACCCAAGCTCAAGGTCGGGATCTGCGGCGAGCACGGCGGCGACCCGGCCAGCATCGCCTTCTGCCACGAGGTTGGGCTGGACTACGTGTCCTGTTCACCGTTCCGGGTGCCGGTGGCGCGCCTGGCGGCCGCCCAGGCGGCGATCACCGAGACCGAGTCACGCGACAAGTAGCGGCCAGGACGCCTCAGGCGGCTTCGGCCGCCGGCGTGGCCGTTGGATCCAGCGTTGGCTGCGGGGTCGGGGGGCGGTGTGTGCCGGGGACTGAGTCAGCAGCAGCGTTCCGGCAGTGGCCGATGCTAAGGCGATGGGCTGGGGGAGGGCGAATCGGCGGAGCCTTCGGTGGTGGCCCCGGTGCCGGCCGATGGGCTGGCTGCAGCTGTCGTCTCCGGGTGCCCAGTGTGGCCCAGCACGGCCTGGGTCGGTGGCTCACTTGCCGTTCCAAGTCCGCCTGCCTCGGCAAGCCGCCAACCGCCGACCCCGATGGCTACCACGGCGGCCGCTCCGCTGACCGCCACGGCCACTCGTTCGGTTGCACCGCGGCGGCGCCTGGCGGCCAGTTCGCGCGGGGGAGGCATCCCGGCACGAACCGTGTCGATGGCCGTCAGCATGTCGAACGCGGCAATCTCGCGCTGGCATTCCCTGCACACTGAGGCGTGGACGGCCAGGTCTCGCGGAGGGTCGTCATCCGTCCCCGCGAGCAGCCACGCGGCGAAACGGCGGTGCGGGTCGTCGCGATCGGCGGCGGATGGCCTCGTCACGCGCCGGGCTCTGCGGTCCGCGCGCCCATGGCACGGGCGGCGGCCTGCTCGATTCGTGCCGCGATCTCCCCGCCGGGCAACGCCTTGGCGGGCAGGTCGCCCATCCAAAATGTGCTGGCGGCGAGATAGCGGCGGCGCGCCGCCTGGAGGATGCGCCGCGTTGCCAGCAGGTCACGGCCCAGAATCGTGGCGACATCGATGATCGAGAACCGCTCGACTGAGGCCGCAACCACGGCCGCCCGATCCTCCAGCGTCAAACCCTCGAGCGCCGCCATCATGGCCTCGGGCATCCCCAGCTCGAGGAGGACGGTACGCCGCTCGGCCCAGCTGTGCCGCCGGCTTTCGCTCGTGTGTCGCAGCGCCTGGAGCAGGCGCGCCCTCAGCCATGCCGCCGCACGCTCGGGGTGACGCAGCTGTGCGGCGCGGGCGGTGCCGCCCGGCAGCACGGCAGAGGCGGCTGCGGCCGCGCGTGACCGGTCGCCAACGGTCACTAGCAGGGCGAAGCCATGCAACCGGGCACCGTGCACGTCTCGGAAGGCGGCGCGCAGCAGATCCGCCTCCCTCAGATCGGTTGGGGCGGGCGAGAGCGTCGTGATGTGTCCTCCGGTGCGGACTGGTGCTGAAGGCTGCGCTGCGGTGGAGTGTAGCGACCGCCGTCCAGCGTGCCGCAGATCACCAGTCCTGAACGGATTACTTGACAATGAGGTAGAATGGGGGTCCGCCTATTGACAAACCCCTTGACAATTCTGCACCCGAATGAGGGTCCGTCTTCCGTATGACCTCTTCCGGCATCACTGCCGAAATAAAATCAAAACTCCCCGTGGCAGACCTGATCGGCGAAACGGTCGCACTCAAGCGCGCCGGCTCCGCCTTCAAGGGCCTGTGCCCGTTTCACACCGAGAAGACGCCGTCCTTCATCGTCAATCCGGAGCGGGAGGCGTGGCACTGCTTTGGCTGCGGCGAGGGCGGCGACATCTTCACCTTCCTGATGAAGCGCGATGGGCTCGACTTCCGGGAAGCGCTGGCGCGGCTGGCCGAGAAGGCAGGCGTCGAGCTCTCCGAGCGGACTGCGCGCGAGGATCGTCGCAAGCGGCGGCTGCGCGAAGCCCTGGAAGCGGCGATCGCCTGGTATCGCGAGGTGCTCCTGCAGACGCCACAGGGCGAACGGGCGCGCGCGTACCTGGAAGAACGTGGCTTCGCCGCCGCGACGCTGGATCGGTTCACCATCGGCTTCGCGCCGAACAACTGGGAGATGCTCACCGGGCGCCTCGCCGCTCGCGGGTTCAGCGGCGACGAGCTGATCGGGTCCGGGCTGGCCAGTCCTTCGAACCGCGGTGGCGTGATCGACCGCTTCCGCGGGCGGGTGATCATCCCGATTCGTGATTCGTCCGGGCGGGCAATCGGCCTCGGCGGTCGGATCCTGCCGGGCGTCGAAGGACCGAAATATCTGAACTCGCCGGCTGGTCCGCTCTTCGACAAGAGCCATACCCTGTTCGCCATCGACCTGGCCAAGACGGCCATCCGGCGCGAGAAGCTGACTGTCATCGTCGAGGGCTACACCGATGTGATGGCCGCACACCAGGCCGGTTTCGAGAACGTGGTCGCCAGCCTGGGCACCGCGCTCACGCGCGGCCAGATCGAGCTCGCCCTGAAGTATGGCGAGGCGATTGCGCTGGCCTACGACGTGGACCTGGCGGGCGACTCGGCGGCGCGCGAGGGCCTGCTGGCGCAGCTTGGTGCCGACCACAGCGTCAGCAAGGTCCGCATGGTGCGCATCCCGGACGGCAAAGATCCCGATGAGCTGATCCGCGGCAATCCGGACGCCTGGCGACAGGCCGTAGCCGATGCCAGGGAAGTTGTGGGCTTTGCCATCGAGCGGCTGGCGAGCGAGGCGGAGATGGGCAGCGTGGCCGGCAAGCGCGCCTTCACCGGTCGAGTGCTCGCCATCATCAAGGCCATTCCGGATCCATTGGAGCGCAACTTCTACGTCCAGCAGCTGGCGCAGCGAGTGAATGTCGAGCCCGGGATCCTGGCCGAGGCGTTGCAGCGCGAGCCGGTACGACGCCCGGTCACGCCGGCAGCGGTGGCGATCGGTCCGGGCCGTACGCTGGGAACGCTCGATGGCGCCGGCCCATCCAGCCTCGAGATCGAAGCGCTCGGCCTGCTGCTCAGCCACCCGATGCTGGCGGCGGAGGGCGGTGGGAATGGGTCGCTGCCCTTCCGCGACGCCACTGCGCTGGCACTGGCAAGGGCGTGGCAGGCACGGGTGGCGTCGGCCGACGGCGACCCGGTCGCCGCCGACCTGGAGGACTTCGTGTCGAAGCTGGATCCGGCTTCGGCGGAGCTGGCCCGGGCGCTGCTGGTCCGCGCCGCCGAGGCGGGGGAGGAAGGGCGGCTGGACCCGGACCAGGCGCGCGAGGTACTGCGCATCACATTGCTGCGGCTGCGCGTGGCGCGCCTGGAGGAGGACCTGCGCGACGGCAGGCTGCTGCTCGAGGAAGCGCAGCACGAGGGCGATCGGACCCGATTGGAAACCATTGAACAACAGATCATCCGACTCGGCCGAGAGAAGGCCGAGGTGACCAAGGCAATGCGAACGCCGGCCGAAGCGGCTGGCGCAAGGAGGAGTTAAGCGTGGCGACAACAACCAGGAAGCGACCAGCGGCCGAGGCGGTGGCGGCCAAGCCGAAGCCGAAGGCGGCACCCGCATCCGAGCCGGGGCAGCCGAAGCAGGTGGCGCAGAAGCGGCCAGCCGCGCCATCCAAGGCGCAGGCACCGGCAGGCGGGGTCACGAAGGGCACCCCCACGGTCGCCAGCAAGCAGCAGAAGAGCGCAGTGGCCACCACGGCGCCTCGCGCGGTGGCTCCTGATGCCTCCACTGCCAAGCCGGCGAAGCCTGCTGCTCGGCCCAGGCGGGCGAGCGAGAACGGAGCAGTCGACAACGCGGCCATCGCGGGCCTGCTGGAAAAGGGCCGCAGCGAAGGATTCATCACCCACGACCAGATCCTGGAGCTGGTCCCACAGCCGGAGGCACATCTCGGCCAGATCGAGGAGCTGTACGCCGCTGCCGAGGAGAGTGGCGTTGAAGTCCTCGATGCCGAGAACAACCCGACCCTCATCGCCGAGCCGGATGAAGAGGTGGCCGCGGAAACCCGCACCACCAAGACCGAGGCCGGTGAGGAGGACCTTGAGGCGCTCGCCGCAGACCTGATCGGGATCGACGACCCGGTCCGCATGTACCTCAAGGAGATCGGCAAGGTCGCGCTGCTCACCGCCGAGGAGGAGGTCGTGCTCGCCAAGGCGATCGAGCTCGGCGAG
>JBDUEE010000096.1:0-6725 GCA_040002615.1 Chloroflexota bacterium
CGTCCTCGAAGCGGGCCTCGATGGTCGGCAGCTCGCCGGCGAAGATCTCGCCGGTGGTGCCGTCGATGCTGATCATCTCGCCTTCGCGCACGGTGACGCCGCCGGCCTGCATCTCGCGCTTCGCGTAGTCGATTCGCAGTGTCTCCGCGCCGGCCACGCAGGGCAGTCCCATCGAGCGCGCCACCACCGCGGCGTGGCTGGTGGCGCCGCCGCGAGCCGTCAACACGCCCAGCGCGGCGAGCATGCCGTGCACGTCGTCCGGGCTGGTCTCGATCCGCACCAGGATCACCGGGTTGCCGGCGGCCTTGGCCTCCACGGCACGGTCCGGGTCGAACACCGCCTTGCCGGTCGCGGCACCCGGCGAGGCATTCAGGCCCTTGGCCAGGAAGCGATCCCCGGCCTGCGCCTTGGCCGCCTCGTCGAAGCGCGGAAGCAGTAGCTGCACGATCTGGCCGGGGTCGACCCGCTGCACAGCTTCTTTCCGGGAGAGGATCTCCTCGTTGGCCATGTCCACCGCGATCTTCACCGCGGCCGGGGCGGTCCGTTTGGCGGAGCGTGTCTGCAGCATGTACAGCGTGCCGCGCTCGATCGTGAACTCCAGATCCTGCACGTCGCGGTAGTGACTCTCCAGTCGCTGGGCGATGGCTTCGAACTCGGCGTAGACGTCCGGCAGCTCGTCGCGCATCTGGCTGATCTTGGCTGGAGTGCGCACGCCGGCCACCACATCCTCGCCCTGGGCGTTGGTCAGGTACTCGCCATAAAGCACCTTCTCGCCCGTGTTGGGGTCGCGCGTGAACGCCACGCCGGTGCCTGAGTCGCTCCCCATGTTGCCGAAGACCATGGTCACGATGTTCACCGCCGTACCCAGGTCGTGCGGGATCTTGTTGAACTCGCGGTAGTCGTGCGCGCGCTTGCCGAACCAGGAATCGAAGACGGCGCGCGTCGCCAGCTCCAGCTGTCGATACGGGTCGGTCGGAAACGGCTCACCCGTCTTCTCACGCACGATCTCGCGATATCGGTCTGCGACCTGTCGCAGGTCTTCCGCGGTCAGGTCGGTGTCCAGCGAGACCCCGCGCTCTGCCTTCAGCGCATCGAAGGGCTCGTCGAAATCGGCGGCCGGGATGTCAAGCACGATGCGGCCGAACATGGCCACGAACCGGCGCCACGCGTCATAGCCGAAGCGCTCGTTGCCGGTCAGCTCGATCAGCCCCTGCACCGTGTGCTCGTTGAGGCCCAGGTTGAGGACCGTGTCCATCATGCCGGGCATGCTGAAGGCGGCCCCTGACCGAACGCTGACCAGCAGGGGGTTCTTGGGATCGCCAAACCCCTTGCCGGTGTCCGCCTCAAGCGCCGCCATGTGGGTCAGCACGTCGTCCCAGAGTCCCGGCGGCAGCTCCTTGCCGGCGGCGTAGTACGCGTTGCAGGCCTCGGTCGTGATCGTGAAGCCAGGCGGTACCGGCAGCCCGGCGTTCGTCATCTCCGCAAGCCCGGCTCCCTTGCCGCCGAGGAGCGTGCGCATCTGCGCGTTGCCTTCGCGGAAGGTGTAGATCAGCTTGCCAGGTGGCTGCTTGGTGGGGGCGGTGGGCTTTGGGCTCCGCTTGCGGCTGGTCGTGGCCATGGGGCTGGAGGGCCTCCGTCGTCTGGGGGAGGCTTGATTGTACCGATGGTGGCGACCGCCAGCTATTCGCGTGGCGCTACCACACCTCGCCCGGCCGCCAGTCCACCGCAATCGGCAGGGTGATGTCCAGCCCCTGCGGCGTCGTCCGCGTCATGCGGACCATGATGCCGCCGTCCTCGGCGGCCGATCGCGCGCGGCGACCATCGGGCTGGCGGATCCAGGTCGGGCCCTGCCAGGTCACCCATCCCAGCCGCGCATAGAAGTCCTGGCTGCCGGTGCCCAGCGCGCCGAGCTCATGGGACCGATCGATCATCCGGTCGATCTCCTCCATCACCAGGGTGCCGAGGCCGCCGCGTTGGCGGTCCGGGAGCACGGCGACGGCCTCGACATAGCCGGCCTGCAGCACGCCGTCACCTGGATACAGGAGCCGATCGACGATGGCCGCGTGGGCAACGATGCCGCGATCCGGCTCCTCGGCAATGACATGCACGCCCGGGCCAATCGACTCCCAGTAGCCGTCCCAAGACTCGTCGAAGGCGGCGATGCACAGGTCCGTCAGCTCCGCCCACTCCGCTTGAGTGAGCTCGGCGGATGGGACGATCCGCAGCGACGTCACCGCCGCGGGCGCAGGCGCCGGCGGCCAGGTTCGCGGTAACGCACCTCGAGCAACGGCCACAGGTCGTCGACCGCGATGCGATAGTCGCCACCCACCCGGCGTGCGCGCAGGCGGCCGCTGCGGATCAGCCGTCGAACGTGCTCCGGGTGAAATCCGAGCACGGCGGCCGCCTGCCTGGTCGCCATGTCGAGCTGGGCCACCTGCACCGGAGCATCGTCCGCCAGGCCAGCCATCGCCACGGCCATCGCCTTGGTGCGGTCAGCCGTGAGTGCAACCGCCTCGACCTCAGGCCGGCGCATGGCTGCCCGAAGGGCGGCGGCCAGGTGGTCGCGCAGCACGCCCGCGGTGGTGGCGCCGCCGGCTGGCATGCTCTGGCGTCGTCTGCTCATCGGACTTCAGATCCAGCCTGAGCGCAGCGCCTGGCCGAAGAGCCAAGGCCACGCTGCCAGCAGGCGGCCGGCCATTCCGGCACGCTGCCGGTAGAGCGCACGGGCCTTGGCCAGGACTCGCTCGCGATCGCGACCGGTCAGCTCGCGGGCAAGGCCGCCGAAGTCGGCCAGGGCAGCAGTCTCCTGCTGGACCAGCCAGCGGGCGTCTGCCAGCGCTTCGCGCGCCGGGGCAGCGCCGGGCGTCAGCTCGACCGCGAGGGTGGCCGCCACCAGCGCACCGGGTCCCTCGCCCACTCGCGTGAGCGCATTGGCCAGGGCGAGCTGCGCAGCCGGGTCCGAGGCGTTCAGGCGCACGGCGCGACGGGCCGCGTCCACGGCCTCACCCGCCTCGGCCGCGCTGAGCAGCTCCCCCGCCTCGGCCAGCACCCAGTCACGCTGACGCGGGTCATTGCGCGCCAGGCGACCGTACTCGGCGGCGGCATCATGGTGGGCGCCGCTGGCGGCCAGCGTCTGGGCCAGCAGCTCTCGATAGCGGATCTCATCCGGGTCGAGCCGCACGGCGTCCGAGGCGTGACGCTCCGCCTCCTCCACGCGACCGAGCGCCAGCAGCGAGCGCGCCCGTAGCTCGTGGGCAGCATCATCACCGGGGCGCTCCGCCAGGATCTCGTCGGTCAGGCGCAGTACGGCCTGGTGGTCGCCGCCATCCAGCGCCTCCTGGACCGATGCCTGCGTGGCGGTGGGCGAGCCCGAATCCGGCGTCATCGGTCTCGTCAGGCGTCCGGCTCGCCGGCCGACAGCCGTGGGACGCCCTCCCAGGTCGCGCTGCCTGCCACCAGCGCGGCAACTCGATCGGGCAGCAGGTCGAGCGAGACGCGCTCCTGGGTCATCGTGTCACGCTCGCGGATGGTGGCCGCACCATCCTCCAGGCTGTCGACGTCGACCGTGACGCAGAACGGGGTACCAATCTCATCCTGGCGGCGGTAGAGCTTGCCGATCGAGGCGGTGTCGTCGTACATCGCCGCCAGGCGCGGCTTCAGATCGGCGGTCAACGCCCGCGCACGCTCGACCAGCTCCGGCCGGTTGCGCAGCAGCGGCAGCACGGCCACCTTGACGGGCGCCAGCGAGGGTCTGATGCGCAGCACCACGCGCTTCTCCTTCGCCAGCTGCTCCTCCTCATAGCCATCGAGCAGGACCGTAAGCACGGCCCGGTCGACGCCCATGGCCGGTTCGATGACCGTGGGCACGACACGCTCGCCAGATGCCTCGTCGAAGATGGCCAGCTGCTTGCCGGAGGCGGAAGAGTGCACCGACAGGTCATACGAGTGGGTCGTCCCGGGAGCAGCCCTGTCCGCGATGCCCTCGAGCTCGGACCAGCCCATCGGAAAGGCGTACTCAATGTCGGTCGTCTGCTTGGAGTAGTGGCTTAGCTCGTCCTTTTCATGTGAGCGCGGGCGCAGCCTTGAGGGTTCGATCCCCATCGCATCGGTCCACCACCGCAGGCGCTCCTCCACCCAATAGGCGAACCATCGGTCTTCCTCGGCAGGCGCGACAAAATACTCCATCTCCATTTGCTCGAACTCCCGGTCGCGGAAGATGAAGTTGCCCGGCGTGATCTCGTTGCGGAAGCTCTTGCCGACCTGGGCGATGCCGAACGGCAGCTTCTTGCGCGCGGTGGTGGCCACGTTGTCGAAGTTGACGAAGATGCCCTGGGCCGTCTCCGGACGCAGGTAGGCGGCGCTCGCGCTCTCCTCGACCGGGCCGACGTGGGTCTTGAACATGAGGTTGAACTGGCGCGCGTCCGTAAGGGTCCCTCTCTGACCGCAGTTTGGACAGGCGATCTCCGATGGCGGGCCCTTGAGGTCATCGGCCCTGAACCGGAGCTTGCAGTTCCGGCAGTCGACCATCGGGTCGCTGAAGCCGGCCACATGGCCCGATACCTCCCACACCCTTGGATTCATGATGATCGCCGCATCGAGGCCCACGATGTCATCGCGCAGCTGGACCATCGAACGCCACCAGGCGCGCTTGATGTTGTTCTTCAGCTCCACGCCCAGCGGCCCGTAGTCCCAGAAGCCGCCCATCCCGCCATAGATCTCGCTCGACGGGAACACGAACCCGCGCCGCTTGGCGAGGGAGACGATGACGTCCATGTTCGGTGCAGGCACGGGTCCGTCTTTGCTCCTGGTGACACAACAGGTGTTGACCGATGGCTGGGCTACCGAGTCTAGCCCAGCCTCGACGGCGAGCGCATCACAGCCACACACCGGTCAGCTTGCCCGCCAGCAGGCCAAGGCCGATCAGTGCCGCGGCGACGCCCATCAGCAGGGTCCAGCCGGGCACGACGTAGCGGCTCCACACGAGCCCGTCGGCCCGGGCTCCGACCACCTGGCGCGCGGCGGCCAGGGCCGCGACCCAGTCACCGCCCGAGACCGCCGCGGCATGCGCACGCATGGTGGCAGCGGCTGCGGCGGCCCTCGCCCGTTCGCCTGGGTCCTGAACATTGGCCGCGGCTGCCTCCACCTCGTCAAGTGCGGGGAGCTCGCCTGCCAGAAAGTCCAGGAACCAGCGGTCGTTGGCCAGCTCGAAACGCTCGTACGCCGTGCTCGTCGGGTAGGTGCTCAGTGTCTCGTTGGCCGCGGTCGTATCACCGGCAAACAGCTGCGCCACCAGGCGCTGTGGCGCCAGTCGTCCGGGCTCTGGGTGCGCGGCCAACCAGGAAGAACCCTGGCCGGCGTCGCGAGGGATCTTCCCCGCACCCAGGGCTCGCCAGTGATCCTCCGCTTCGAGGCGTCCCCAGCCGCCGACCGCCAGCGCATCCCCGATCGCACCGCCGAACTGCCAGAGCAGGGTGGCGGCCAGGGTCGTGCCGAAAGTGGCCAGGAAGACCGCATAGTTGATCAGCAGGTTGCCGGCGATGGCGATCGGCACAACCGAGCCACCGAGCGCGAACGTGGCCAGCAGGGCAGCCCCCAGCGACAGCAGAAAGGCGCGCCGCGAACGCGCCTGGACCTCGGTCGACACCACCGCCGCCAGCGTTCCGAAGCGGTCGCTCACGACGGCGCGGCGACCTCGCGTGGGACAGGGTCACGAGCAGCCACCTCGTCCAGGAAGTCGCGGGTGCGCAGCTCGCGCTCCAGCACTGCCGACACGTTGCCGTGCAGCACGCGCTCCACCTCGCGCTGCACGACGCCGGGAAGCCGAAGTCGCAGCACGTCGCTCAGCGACGAGCGCTGCAGGTGGCGCAGGATTTTCAGCGCGTCAGCGCTGATCGGGCGCGCGCCCAACGAGGCATGCAGGCACTCCGGACCAAGCACGCCGCCAGCCACCGGCGAGAAGCCGTTGCCATCCGGCCCGATTGGCGCACCGCACTCCAGGCACTGGCTCAGCTCGGGACGGAAGCCCATGGCGTCGAGCAGGTGCAGCTCGAACCAGCGCGCCACCACCTCGCGCGACACATCGGCGGGCGCGGCATCGAGGCCGGACAGGCCCTGGGCGAGCAGCACGAAGGCCTGGTGCGAATCTGCCGATCCCTCGCAGAATCGATCGGCCAGCTCGACCAGGTACCAGGCCGCAGCGGTCGAGTGAAGGTCATTGCGCAGCCCGAGGTGCGGATCCTCCGGCGAGGCCTGGGTGACGACATCGAAGGTGCGGCCGATGGCCAGCACCAGGTGGACGTCGCTGAACGGCTCCAGGCCGCCACCCAGCCGCGAGCGAGGGCGGCGGATGCCCTTGGCGATGATGCGCAGCTTCCCCAGCCGAGGCGTCAGGATGGTGAGCACCCGATCGGCCTCGCCCAGGTCCATGCTGCGCAGCACGATCGCCTCCGTCTTGTAGAGACGGGCTCGGCTCACGGGTGCGGCTCGCTCGGGTACGCTTGCTGGGTGGACATCAGGACCGAGTTTACCGACCTGCTGACCGAGATCGAGGACGAGATGCGGGACGTGCTCGCCGGCCACGAGGGCCCGGCTCGCCCGCTCTACGAGATGCTCGCCTATCACCTGGGGCTCGACCAGCCCGACGGGCCGCGGGGCAAGCGCATGCGCCCGTTGCTGGGGCTGCTGGTGTACGAGGCGCTGACGGGCGACCACCGAGCAGCGCTGCC
>JBDUEE010000097.1:0-4371 GCA_040002615.1 Chloroflexota bacterium
GGCTGGCGCTTGCGCATCGCGTGGACTCTGCGGGGGACGCCGCCACCGTCATCGCGGCGCACCTGGCGCTGCCCGGCGCAGGCGGAATGCTGCTCGTCCAGCCGCCGCCCGTCGACGTCGCCCTTGACGGTGTGGAGGTGGAGGGCTGGATCGCGGACGGACTGGCACGGGCGAAGGGCGAGGGTGTACGCGGCGCCGCCGTCACACCGTTTGTGCTGGCGCACGTGACGCAGGCCGCCTCCGGCGGGCGAGCGCTGCGCGCCAACATCGGCCTCATCATCAACAACGCCCGGATGGCCGGCGCAATTGCGGTCGCCCTGGCCAGCGGACCGTCATCGTGAGCACGACCCGTCACATGCCCGCGGAGGGGGCTTTACGGGCGGGGTATCCTGCGGCCTGGCGGTCCGGTGAGCAGGAGCATGCATGCGCATCTATGAAGGGAGCCCGCGGCAGGACTGGGAAGAGGTGCTGCGCGCCATTGGCGCGTTCGCCGACCGAGAGAAGCTGAAGGAGCTGCTCTTCCTGGAGCTGGACGAGGGGTTCCTGCTGCAGGGGCTGGGCATTCCCGCCGGCGGCGCCGATTCCGATTCCTTCGGCGTGCTCGCCAAGCGAACGTACGAGCTGCTGGACGAGCAGGTGGCGCAGTTGATGGATGAAGCCGCCGCTGCCCGAACGGCGGCCGACGCCCAGGTGCCGCACGCCGATGTCGTCAACTATCTGGAGCAGGCCCTGCGGGTGATCGGCGCCTGGCTCGACAACGAGAAGGCCCGCGACGTGTTCTTCTTCGAGCAGGACGGCTCGTTCGTCCTCCGGGTGCTGCACGCCTCGGCCGGCGGAGCGGTGGGCCACCAGCTGGCCGAGTTCACGAAGGACGAGATTCTGGCTATGATCGAGGCCGCACCACAACAGCGCGGCGTCGCGGCTGCCGCGGCGGCTGCTGCGGCAGCATCTGCTCCCGCGGCTGCCGCACCTCCCGCGGCCGAAGGTTCACCAGGGGAGGCCTCGCAATGAAGGCATTGAAGGTTCTATTCATCGGCATCGGCGCCCTGCTGGCGGCGATGATCGTCATTCCGCTCACCATCCTGGCCGGGCTCTTCGTGTGGCTCAAGCTGACCGAGGAGGCCGAGGAGGACGACCTGGAGATCGAGGACACGATCTGAGACTTGGTCTCCGAGTCGGATTGAGCGCAGACCGCACCTCGGGCGGGAGACGCGGCCCGATTTGCCAGGTACCTACCACCGCCGGCTCAGGGTGGTTCGGCGCCCGATAACGCGGCTGCATGGCCCGGTCACACCCTTTAGCGGCCCGCCTTCACGCTCAGGCCGCGTCGCGGGCTGCCACCACTGAGATCCATGGCGATCGAAGCCGCGCATGATTGGTAGGTGGCAGCGAACGAGCACGTAATGGGTCGTCACCGCGCCGGTCAACCGGTGCTGAGCGCCCAGGCCGCGGTCCAGGCCACGGCGGCCAGCAGCAGCGCGTACCACAGCCAACGTTCGCGGGGCGCCCCGACAGCCACGGCCCCCAGCCCGCTCGCGCCGAGCGCAAGAGAAGCCCAGCCCATCCGGCCGCCGAGGATGAGCGCAAGCCCGATTCCCAGCCCCACCGCCGCGGCGCACCCGACCGCCAGCCAGCGTGTATTGCGCCGGCCGATGACCTGCGCCAGGCTGCGCGACCCGGTTGCGGCATCAACCTCGAAGTCGTGCAGGGTATTGGCCAGGTGGGCGGCCGCGGCGAACGCGGCGGCCAGCGGAACCGCGGGCAACACCCGCTCCAGCTCGACGCCCACGCCGGCCGCGATCCAGAGCGGCAGGATTCCGAAGCTGACGAGGTAGGGGATCGGGGAGAGCGGCGTCCGCGACAAGGCCAGGTTGTAGGCCGCGGCGCTGAACGCGGCAGCAAGCCCCAGCAGGAGCGGCAGCGGCCCCAGCCACAGCGAGGCGACCAGCTGCAGCCCCAGGCCGGCAGAGGCGATCCAGAGCGCCACGTTGGGCGTCAGCTCGCCGGCGGGGAGCGGCTTCTCCCTGCGGCCGGCGACCGCGTCCCGCCCAGCGTCGACCAGGTCGTTGGTTGCGCCGGTGAAGATCTGCGAGCCGGCAACAGCCAGGACGGTGAGCCACAGTCGTTCGTTCGGCGACTGGCCGGCCTGCGCGAGCAGGATGGCGCCGAGCGCACCGGACAGGAGGGTGACGGCCAGCGCCGGAGCCGGATGGACGAGACGAACCGCCGCGAGGATCACCAGCCCATTGTGGGTGCCACCGGGAACGCGGCGCTGGCCGGGCAACGGCCATCGATGCTACCCACATGCACTGGACCAATCTCCCTGTCGCCTCATCGGAGCCGCCTGTTTCGTCACAAACGCCTCTTGCGGGCCAGCGACTATGGTGCGAGGCTTGACGACGCGGGGGGGATGACGGGACGGCCAACTAGGCGACCGGTCCGCCAATTCGATCCCCACGCGGGGCCTCCCAAAAGAGGAGACGAGATGGGCACATCGCTTCACGGTTTCAGGTTGCTGCTTTCGGCTGGTGTGGCAGTCACTCTCACAATCGGCATGCTCGCCGTCGGATCGACGGCATATGCCGCGGGTCCTTCGCCAGTTGGGCTTGGCACGGCTGCGCCATTCGCAGTCTTGGCCGGCACCCCGGCGGTGACCAATAGCGGACCGACCACCATCACCGGAGACGTGGGTATCCACCCGGCCGTCGCCGTAACGGGATTCCCACCCGGAACCGTGAACGGGACGATCCACATGGCCGACGCCGTCGCGCTGCAGGCTAAGACGGATCTGGTCACCGCCTATAACGACGCCGCAGGACGACCGGTGACTGATACCCATGGCAGTCTCGGTGGGCTGACCCTCGTAGCCGGCGTCTACAACGCCGGAGGCGTCGCTCTCGATCTGACAGGCACCCTGAGGCTCGACGGCCAGAACGACCCAAATTCGGTATGGGTCTTCCAAGCCACGTCGTCGCTCATCACGGCCTCGTCCAGTTCGGTGAAGCTCATCAACGGCGCTAAGCCCTGCAACGTCTTCTGGCAGGTCACCAGTTCGGCGACGCTCGGATCCGGCTCGAGCTTCGTGGGGACCATCATGGCCCTGACCTCCATCACGATGGCCAGCGGCGTGACGCTGGACGGTCGCGCGCTGGCTCGGAATGGCAAGGTGACCTTGCTGAACGACACAATCACAAACCGTTGCTCGACAGGCACCGGGGCATCAGCGGGGAGCAGCCAGTTGCCGGATGCGGCAATGAGTCGGGGCGACCCACCTGTTGCCCCGTGGTCTCCGTTCGTGGTCATCGGCACCGTCGCGGTGGTGCTCACGCTCATGCTCATCGTGGTCCACCTCAGGCGATCGGCAATGGGAAAGGAGCTCTAGCGCAAGCCCGAGGGCTTACTTCATGCACTCGGCGGAAGTACGCTGGCCATCAACCTTGGGGGGCCTGGAGGTAGACCCGGTGAGCCCGACCCTATCCCGGATCATCGTTAGCGAGATCCCGGAGCTCAGTGAGCACGCGGAGGGCATGCAGCAGCTCAAGGACGGGTTGGCCAGTGCGCTGGCATGCCTCGCTATCGAGCCGCTCTACGGGCTACCGTCTGAAGATCGCGCGCTGCCTGAGTGGGAGCGTGCCGTGGTGGCTACGGCGATCGAGGAGATCGCGCCCGCCGTAGCGACCATGCTCACCGAGGCCATTGAGCGCCGTCTGCCGTGGTGGTCGAGCAGCGGGTAAGCCGACAGTAAGCGCCTATGGGCTCGGATGAGGGAGGGTCGTAGCCCGGTGACCGGCTAGCCCAGCACCCCGACGCTGCGGCCACCTGGCAAGAGGCCGTGCGGGGCTCCTCATATTTTGATGACGCCGACCACCCAGAGGATCACCAGAACGATGATGATCACGCCGACAATTCCTATCCCGCCGCCCATTTCGACCTCCCGTTCACTAAGCCAATAGGCCCGGCGCTGGAAAGCGCCAGCTCGAGGCACACTACACCCTCGAATAAGCCGCCAGTAAGCGCCAGCCGGCAGGCGACCCCGGGTACCGTGAGCGGCTGGCATCCGGGCCATTCCTGCGCATAGCTTCCTCCGATTCGCGGTGCGCTCCACGCTTAGCGTCACCGCATCGGCCTCTGATAGAATCGGAAAAACCCCGGAGGAATCACGAGACCGATGCCGAAGTATGTCTTCGTCACGGGCGGCGTCACCAGTTCGCTCGGCAAGGGCATCACCGCCGCCTCCATCGGGCGAATCCTCAAGGCCCGCGGAATTCCGGTCTCCATCCTCAAGCTCGACCCCTATATCAACATCGATCCCGGGACCATGTCGCCGTACCAGCACGGCGAGGTGTTCGTGACCGATGACGGCGCCGAGAC
>JBDUEE010000098.1:0-21846 GCA_040002615.1 Chloroflexota bacterium
GGACGTGGTCGGGCGGCTATACCTGACCAACAAGCAGGGAGCTACCCAGTTCAGCGCGGAAGATGGGGCGCTGGTCGAGACGTTCGCGTTGCACGCAGGCATCGCCATTGAGAACGCGCGTCTCCACGAGCAAGTCCAGCGCCTTGCGGTGGTGGACGAGCGGGATCGGATCAGTCGCGATCTGCACGACAGCGTGATCCAGATGCTCTATGCCGTCACGCTCTCGCTCGACGACGTCCCGGAGCTCGTCCAGGCAACCCCAGCCGAAGCGAGCCGGCGGGTGGACGACGCCATCGATGCGCTGCATGCCGTGATCCGGGACATCCGCCATTTCATCTTCGGGCTGCGCCCACTGCTCCTCGACTCGGGGAGCCTGTTCGAGGGACTCGAGGCCCTGGCCGATGAGCTTCGGCGCAATACGCGGGCGGAGATCGAACTCACGGGCGAAGACCCACCTGGGCTCCCGCTGGCCGTCGTCGCCGAGCTGCTGGCGATCGCCCGTGAGGCGCTGGCGAACGTGGCGCGCCATTCGAACGCCACCCGCGTCATCGTGGGTCTGGATAGCACCGAAGGCGAGGTTCGCCTCCAGATCACCGATGACGGCATCGGCTTGCGGCCCGAGGCACAGGTGGGCCGCGGCCATAACGGACTCGCGAACATGCGCACCAGGACTGAGGCCCTGGATGGCAGCTTCGAGATCGAGAGCTCGCCCGATGCCGGGACCCGTATCATCGTGACCGTGGCGAGGACTGAGCGGCGAGGAACGGGCCAATGACGAGCCGCGAGACGCAGCATCCGTTGCGCCTTCTGGTCGTCGACGATCACGAAGTAGTCCGTCAGGGGCTCGTATCGCTGCTGGATCGCAAGGACGGCTTCGAAGTCGTTGCCCAGGCCGGATCGGTGGCCCAAGCTGTGGACGCGGCGCTGCGCTTCGAGCCCGACCTCGTCATCATGGACGTCCGCCTGCCGGATGGGTCCGGCATCGAGGCATGTCGCGACATTCGCGCGGCGCGGCCACAGACCCGCGTGGTCATGCTGACCAGCTACCCCGACGAGGAGGCCGTGCTGTCGGCGATCATCGCCGGGGCAAGCGGGTACCTCCTCAAGCAGATCCGCGGGCGCGAGCTTATCAGCGCGCTGGAGGCGATCGGCCGCGGCGAATCCCTGTTGGACTCGGCGGTCACGGAGAAGGTTCTCGAGCGCGTTCGACGCATGGCCGGCGGCTCCGAAACTGACGAGTTCGGCGGCGGCCTCACCTCGCAGGAGCGCAAGACCATCCTGCTCGTGGCGGAGGGGATGACGAACAAGGAGATCGGGGGCGCGGTCAACCTGTCGGACAAGACCGTGAAGAACTACGTCAGCAGCATCCTCTCCAAGCTCAACCTGCAGCGGCGGACCCAGGCGGCCGCCTTCGTCGCCAAGCGTCAACTCGTTCCCCCGGACGAGCGCTAGCTCACTCCGGTCGCTGCCGCCCTGGCAACGCGCCGTGGAACCGCAGCGCGCGGCTGTCGGCTGGGGGCGGGTCGTTGTTTCGTGCGGAGGAACGGCCAACCACGGCTATACTTGGTGCGCCGAGGCATCGGTCCCGCACGCGTGCCTCCAGCCCGTCCACGCGCCACCTGCAGCTTCGAGGCCGTCGATTGCGCGCTCTCCTATCCGTATCGGACCGCGAAGGCATCGTTGAGCTGGCCCGAGGCCTGATCGAGGCCGGCGCCGAGTGCTTCGCCACCGACGGCACCCGCAGCCACCTGGGCGAGAACGGGATCGAGGTCAAGCCGGTCACGGACCTGACGGACTCGCCGGAGATCCTGGGCGGGCGCGTCAAAACCCTCCACCCCAAGATCTTCGCCGGCCTGCTCGCGCGCCGCGACCAGCCGGACCACCTGGCGCAGCTTGCAGAGCACGGCGTGGAGCAGATCGACATCGTGGTGGTGAACCTGTATCCCTTCGCCGAGACGGTGCGCGAGCCCGGCGCCACGCTGGACCAGGCGCTGGAGCAGATCGACATCGGTGGCGTGGCGCTGCTGCGGGCAGCGGCCAAGAACTTCCCGGGAGTGGCGGCGGTGAGCGACAAGACGCAGTACGCATCGGTCCTGCGAGACCTCAAGGCACAGGGCACCGTCAGCCCGGAGACCCGCCAGAAGCTCGCAGCGGAGGCGTTCGCGCTGACCGCCGGCTACGACGCGCAGATCGCCAGCTACCTGAATCAGCAGGCGGGCACCCTGTTTCCGAGCCGCCTCACCCTGGTGGTGGAGAAGAAGGCGGATCTGCGCTACGGCGAGAACCCGCACCAACTCGGCGCCTTCTATGCCGATCCGGCCCAGTTCCGCACCAGCATCAGCCGGGCGCGACAGATCGCCGGCAAGGATCTCTCCTTCAACAACCTGCTGGACCTTGACGCTGCCTGGGCGATTGCAAGCGACTTCAAGACCCCGGCCGTCACGATCGTCAAGCACGGCAATCCGTGCGGGCTGGCCAGCGTCGTTGACCTGGCGGAGGCGTTCCGGCTGGCCCTGGAGGGCGACTCGGTCAGCGCGTACGGCGGGATCATCGGCGCCAACCGGGTGGTGGACGAGGGGACGGCGCGTGCCATCCGGCCCGGCTTCTTCGAGGCCATCGTGGCACCCGGCTACACGCCCGAGGCGCTGGAGATCCTGCGCACCAAGAAGGGCTTCGAGATCATCGAGGTGCCGCCCAACGAGAACGACGGGGAGGAGATGGGGATCGGCAACCTCGACTTCAAGCGGATCGGCGGCGGGCTGCTGGTGCAGACCTTCGACAACCTGGAGGAGGACCGCAACAAGCTCCAGGTCGTGACCCAGCGCCGGCCGACGCTGGAGGAGCTGACCGACCTGCTCTTTGCGTGGCGCGCGGTGCGGCACGTGAAGTCGAACGCCATCGTGCTGGCCAAGAAGCACTCACTGGTGGGCATGGGCGCAGGTCAGCCGTCCCGCGTGGTCAGCGTTGAGGTGGCGCTGCGCAAGGCGGGCGAGCGCGCTCCGCTGTCCGTGATGGCCAGCGACGCCTACTTCCCCTTCCCCGATGGCATCCAGATCGCGGCCCAAGCCGGGATCACGGCCATCATCCAGCCCGGCGGCAGCATCCGCGACGAGATGGCGATCGAGGTGGCAGACCGGCATCATTTGGCAATGGTCTTCACCGGACGACGCCACTTCCGGCACTAGGACGGGATGGACCGATAGGCCGATGGACAAGCTGATCGCCGGCGAGGCCGTTGCAGCCACCGAGGCGGGTGCCATTGCGGCTGCCCGTCTCATGGGGCGCGGGGACCGCGACGGCGCAGACCGCGCCGCGGTGGAGGCGATGCGCCGCGCCATGGAAGACTCGGAGATCAGCGGCACCATCGTCATCGGCGAGGGCGAGCGGGACCAGGCACCGATGCTCTACATCGGGGAGAAGGTCGGCAATCCTGAGGCGGCAGTGGAGGTCGACATCGCGGTCGACCCGCTGGAGGGCACCAACCTGGTCGCCACCGGGTCGGCGAACGCCACCGCCGTCCTGGCCGCGGCTGAGCCGGGCGGCCTGATGCACGCGCCCGATACGTATATGAGGAAGCTGATCGTGGGCCCGCAGGTGGCCGGGCACGTCTCGATCGACGATCCCGTGGCGACGACCATCCGCACCATCGCCGAGCGCCTGGGCCGCGGGCCGTGGGACATCACCGTCGTCATCCTAGAGCGGCCGCGGCATGAGCTGCTGATCGCCGACGTGCGGGCCACCGGAGCCCGGATCAAGCTCATCTCGGACGGAGACCTCACCGCGGGGATCAGCGTCGCCGTCTCCGGCACCGGCGTCCACGCGGTGATGGGCACCGGCGGCGCGCCGGAGGGCGTGTTGACCGCTGCCGCGCTGAAGTGCCTTGGCGGCGAGATCCAGGGCAAGTTCGCGTGGCGCTCGACAGAGGAGATGGAGCGCGCCCGCGTCATGGGCGTCGACGTCGACGACAAGGAGCGCGTCTACTTCACCAACGACCTTGCCTCCGGGGAGGAGGTCGTCTTCTCCGCCACCGGCGTGACGGACGGTGAGCTCCTGCGCGGCGTCCGCTTCTTCGGCGGCGGCGCCCGGACCCACTCGCTGCTGATGAGCTACAAGCGCGGCGTGGTCCGCTTCATCGACACGGTCCACACCTTCGACCGCAGTTCCCCGCCTCGCGTCCGACTGTAGCGAGGCCTATCGGACTGCCCAACGGGTCAGGAACTTCTCATCTGCCACTGTCAGTAGCGTAAGAGACCGAACCGCGCGCTTGCAGCCCCAGTCTGAGCGTGACGATGGCCTGCGACGGACGTCTGACCGGCCTTCCAGCCCTCTACCGCTACTGGTGAGCGCGGCTGAGAAGAAACGGGCGAATCGCGTCGGTGCGGCCCCTATCGGTCCGCCCATTCCGGCCCGCCGATTCGCATCACGGACTGGTCCGCGACGCTGGGCAGCAGGTCCGCCACGGTGACATCGGTCCGCAGATCTGAGCAGTTGCGCCAGGGGCGCAACCCCGGGTCGAGCTCCGCCAGCGGCTCCAGCACGAAGCGGCGCTCCTGCAGGCGCGGGTGGGGCACGATCAGGTCAATCTCCATGTCCGCCACGCAATGGCCGTCGAAGGCCAGGATGTCCAGGTCGACGGTGCGCGAGCTGAACCGCTCGGCGTTTGGCTCGCGGCCCAGGGCAATCTCCAGCCGTTTCAAATGAGAGAGGAGCTCGCCCGGATCGAGGTCGGTCACCAGCTCCAGGGCGGCGTTGGTGAAGATCGGCTGATCCAGGAGGTCACGCGGCTCGGTCTCGTACAGGCTCGAGACACGGACGACCTGCCCAATCGCCTCCATCTCGCGCACGGCGCTGACAAAGGCCTGACGGGGCTCGCCCAGATTTCCACCGAGACCGATGAAGGCGCGCACGCAGGCCGACTCTAGCCGATGTCAACACGTCGGGCGCCCGCTTGCCGGCGTATCGGAACTACAGGGGATCGATGCCAATCCCAAAAGTTGGCCCGAGTCCTGCATAGCGTGGCTGGCATGGAACCAAGTGAAATCTCACGACTGGAAATGACCCTGGTCGTGGCGGCCTGCTTCCCGTTTCTGATGATGGGGCTGCTCTTCCTCTTCGCCTGACGCACGCGCAAGTCGGGACCATTCGTGGCTGGTCGCGCCTGGCATTTGTGACAGCCCGCCACCATTCGTGGCTCGTCGCCTCGCTGTTGGATCAGCCGGCGAGCCTAATAGCCATCGAGCCCTGCGCCGGATCCCTGAATGAGCGCTTCGACGGCTGATCGGCTCGCTGGCTGAGCCAATCGGCCATTGAACAGACCGCATTGGCCGGGTGCGCTCTGATTTCGGCTCCTTGTTGGCCGATAGACTCGCCGGCTGATCCAATCAGCCATTGAACAGACCGCATTGGCCGGGTGCGCTCTGATTTCGGCTCCTGCTTGGCCGTTAGACTCGCCGGCTGATCCATTCAGGACCCAGGAACCGAACGCCCGATGCGGAACGCGGAGGCACGCGCCTTGCACGCCTGCTGGGGCTTCACCGCCCAGGCGCGTAGTCGAGGACCCATCGTGACCCAGACCCAGATCCGCAACCCGTCCGTTGGCGAGTCGCCCGTCAGCGACGTGACCTACGACCTGATGCAGGCGCTCACTTCGAAGCTCGAGGCCATCGAGGCCTACGAGATGTATCGCGAGGACGCCGACGGCTACGTCCGTGACCTCTTCAACGACCTGCTGGACGAGGACCGCCGCCAGGCCGAGCGCCTGCTCGAAGCGCTGCGCAACGAGCTGCGCTAGGGCTGGGGGGTGCTTCTAGGCAAGATCCGATAAGCGGCTGATAATCGGGCTGGCCCTATCCTGATCCAGCCGGTGGGCTTCGCAGCCCGCGTCCGCCCGCTGGCTCTACGGCCTTGTGCCGGTAACCCGCCTCGCGGAGCGCCGATTGTCGGACATCCAATACGTTTATCCGCTGATCCACAACAAGGTCACGCCGCCACACTACGTGACCCCAACCCTGCGGCGTGGGCGCCTGCTCGACTGGCTGCATGCCATGGCGACCTGCCGGGCAATCGTGATCGCAGCCGATGCTGGCTACGGCAAGACGACGCTGCTGTGGCAATGGGAGCGTGAAGTCGCCTTCCCGTGCTATTGGTACAAGTTGGATCGGAACGACCGGGACTGGTCGCTGCACATCAGCTACCTCATCGAAGCCATCAGTCAGCGGCATCCGGGTTTCGGCCGGCGCGCCCATTCGATGCTCGAGCAGCTTGGCGGACCAGGATCGTCCCGCCCCGGTGTCGCCGCGTACCTCCTGGCGGAGATGTACGAGAAGCTGACGGAGCCGTGCACGTTCATCATCGATGACTGGCAGTTCGTTGCATCGGTTACTGAGGTCCGAGGGCTCTGGAACCAGATCCTGCGCGACGCACCGCCGACCTGTCGATTCGTCTTCCTGTCACGGGCAAAGCCACAGCTCCAGTTCGCGCGCTTCAAGACGCACGCCGGCTATGCCGAAATGCGAACCGATGCGCTGCGATTCACCGATCGCGAAATCAACGAGCTATTCCGGGACATCTACAGCGATCCGCTCGATCCCATCGACCTGGTCGAGCTGGAGCGGCGAACCGAGGGATGGGCCGCCAGCCTGCAGCTGGTCGAGGTGTCCCTGAGAGAGCGGCGGAGTCCCGCGGAACGTCGTGCCTTCATCCAGTCGATAACCGCCAACACAGACAGCGATCTTGTTGAGTTCTTGGGACAGGAAGTTCTCGAACAGCAAAGCGCAGAGATCCGCAACTTCCTCCTCTCTACCGCTGTGCTAAGTCAGATTCATCCCATCCTCGCAGCCCGATTAGCTGGTGTGTCGGACGGTGCGAAGGTCCTCAGCGAGCTGGAGAACGGAGGCCTCTTCACCTATCGCCTCGATGCCGCGCTTGGAACTTATCGGTATCACGGACTGTTCCGCGACTTTCTTGTCCGGAGGTTGATGGCTGAGCGATCCGAGGGGGAGATCGCTGCACTGCACATCCACGCCGCCTCATATTTCGAAACTCATTCTCTTTGGCCAGAGGCGATCCACCACTACATGCACGCCGGTCTCCAGCCACAAGCCGCCCGACTCATTGCGAAGTACGGCGAGGACCTCGTCTCGAATGGCCGCTTGCCTCTCGTGGATGAATGGTTGGCTGACCTTCCCCAGCGAAGCATTCGGGATAGCGCTCGCCTATCACTTTTGGCAGGCGAGATATCTGGGGTCCAAGGCGATTGGACCGGCGCTCTGAGTAGCCTGCAGCGCGCCCGCACCTTCTTCTCCAGGAAGGGAGACGGCCGAATGGAGGCCGTTGCCTGCAGCAAACTCAGCACGGTATTCAACAACCTCGGCGACGTCGATCAATGCGCCGCGCTTGCCCAAGAGGGTCTAGATCTTGCCCCACCGGACGCTCACGCAACCCGCATTCGCCTGCGTGGGAATCTTGCCGTTACAACAACGTGGCTTGCGTCGCTTGAGACAGCTGAGCGCGAGTGCAAGCGTCTCGCTATCGAGTCAACTGCGCGTGGGTATGAGCAGTTCGCCGCAATCGCCCATCACAACCTCGGTGTGATGTTGCGATACGCAGGTCGGCTTGAGGAGAGCCTGGCTAGCCTCAATCGAGCCGCCCGATATTGGGACGCGTCGCCGACCAACCCTTTCGCTGACTCGTCAGAGCTGGTCCTCACCCTTCTGGCTCTCGGTGAGGTCGGGCAGGCTTCCGCGATCGCTGAATCCGCAGTCGAACGCACCCGCCCATGGATCAAGCCGAACTGTGAAGCACGATTTGGTGTTGCTGCCGTCCTCGCGCATCGGGGATTGTTCGACGAGGCAATCGAGATTCTCCGGGAACTCGCTGAGCACGGAGACAAACTCGGCCCGGTCGAGGAAAAGATAGTCGCGCTCCTGATGGAATGTCTCTATCTGCGAGGAGGCGGCGCCGATGAGATGCGTCTCCTGCGCAATCGGCTTGATGCCGTTCATGCCGATCCCCGATTGGCCCCAACAAGCAGTGTGGCAAAGGCATTAGCCACTCATCGCCTTGGAACGTGTAGTGGCGAATGCGAGGATGCGAGCCAAGTATTGGCCATGTGGAAGGGAAACGGGGCCTCGCTCACGGCAATAACCGGACAGATACCCCTCGCCATCATCGCAATTGACCACAACGTCGACAAGGGCATTCGTTCAGCCAGTGAAGCCTTCCGCGCGGCCGGAAATCGCATGCTCGCAACTCAATTCCGGTGGTGGTCTCGAAGACTTGCCCCTCACCTTCGTAGAAGTCTCGCGGTCTTAGGAAGCCCAGAATTGGCCCTCGATCTCCTCGCTGCCGATCCGGCCTTCTGGCTTCGGCCAGCTTGCGACGTCCTCCCAGGCCTCCAGGGGCCGCAGCGCGTTGCAGTTTTGGAGGCTATCGAGCGGACGGCGGACTCCAGCACCGCTGAACTCCTCAGAAGTGCGGACGGCGCTGACGCTCAGGAACTGAGACGAGTGATCGTCCAGCGGTTCGCATCGCGAATCTACATCCGTTCCTTCGGTGCACTGTCGGTGCATCGGGGATCTTGGGACGGGCCGGCAAGTGTGATTGGTCGACGACGGATGCGACTGATGCTGGGCCTGCTCGTCGCCAACTTCGACGCAGGGCTAACCCGAGATCAGGCGATCGATCTACTGTGGCCCGACGCCGATCCCTCAGCGGCAGTGAATTCACTCAACCAGACAGTATTTCAGTTGAGACGCCTCTTCGAGCCAGCGTATCGGGAAGGGGAAAGCGCGCAGTACCTCATATCGAACGTTGACATAGTTCACCTTAATCGGGAACTTGTCGTGACGGATCTAAGCGAGATCCGGCGACTACACCTTGAGGTCCAAAAGCCAGACGATATGGCTTCGCGGGCAGATCGCGCCCACCGCCTTGTTGACCTTGTCCGTGGCGAGTACTTGGCCGACTTGAAGTACGAGGACTGGGTGGCTACGGCCCAGCTGAGCGTCCACTCGGAGGTGCGCGGCGCCCTGCTGCCAATTGCGCGCGGCGAATTGATCAGCCCTGCAAACGAGTCGGTACTGCGAGCTGGCTGCGCCCTCGCATTGATTGATCCTTACGATGAGGGCGCGCACGTGGCCATGATTCGCCAGTTAGCGGGATCAGGCCGCCGCAACCAGGCCCGGATCCTCGCGTCCGGTTTTGCGAAGCGCCTGCGCCATGAGCTGGACGAGGAGCCATCTGAGGAGCTTCGAGTTGCCGCGCAGCTCGCAGGCGCCGACCTGGAGTCTAGTAGCGTTTGATTGTGGTTCGCCGGGGGCATTCAGGGGGTTGACTTTCCAGACGTCCGACGCCTACAGTACTGGTCGGGCCTAGTACTTTGGTACCTGAGCCGAATATCGTGGGCGCGTTGATCCGGCGACCGAATGTGGGCACTTAGGTCGTCGGGGAGCATGTAGTGCAACCGACCGTTCCGTCAGCCGGAGTGTGTCGGTTGTCGCAATCCATCATAGAAGAGGGCACCTTCTGATGGCTCGAAACTCACTTAAGGGCTGGTAGCCCTGAACGTGGAGGGCGCAATGAAGCAACACGTTCGGAGGCTCTCCGCCTTGCTTACATCTTTGGGCGTTCTGATTACTCTGGCCTTGGTCGGGGGAGCCTCGCTCAAAGGTTGGTAGCCGGCGGCCCGTGGTAGACTCCGGCCCGTTCACCGCAGGGTGACGTGACCGGTGTCTATGACTGTCCGTCGGCTTGTCAGCACAACCGTAGCCGCTGCGATATTCGTTTTCGCGGCGGCTACGCTGCTTTCCCCACCCCGGCCAGCGATTGGCGGGGAAAGCGGGATGTCTTGGGCTGGCATCGCTTTCTGGACGGCTCTCACACTCGTTGCAAGTGCTCTCCCCGTGCGACTGCCGAGAGGCACTGTCGCATCAGTGAGCGTCGCCCCTATCCTGGCCACCATCGCCCTCGGCGGACCCGCCGCTGCGGCAATTGTCGGATTCATCGGCACCACTGACTCACGCGAAGTCAAGGGCGAGGTGCCGTGGTACGGCACCCTTTTCAATCACGCAGTCATCGTGATTGCAGCTGTCATCGCGGGCTTCGTGTTCGAAGGAATCCGCCTCTGGGTCGGCCCTGCCGGGAACATTGGTTCTGGAGCTCTTCTGTTCCTCGGTCTGATGGCATCGGCCGTCGTGTACTACCTGATCAACGGGGTACTGGCGGTTGCTGCCGTCAGCACCCGAACAGGAGTGGCCTTTCGGACGATCTGGGCACAAGACGTCCGCGGGATCGCCCCAAATCTAGTTGGACTCGCGCCTCTCGGTTGGCTCATGGCGCAGATCTTTACGCTGCCGAACAACGTCGGTTGGTGGGCCACCCCGCTCTTCGTGGTGCCGCTCTTCACCACCCGCCTGGCATATCACCGATATGTCGAGACGCGGGAGCTGTTCGAGCAGACCATCGGCGCCCTGGCCAACGCCGTCGACGCGCGCGATCGGTATACCCGCGGCCATTCCGGCCGGGTGAGCCACATCTCCGAAGCCATGTGCCGCGTCATGAAGCTGCCGGAGCCGGAGATTGAGAAGATCAAGTGGGCGGGGCTGCTCCACGACGTGGGCAAGATCGGCATCCGCGACAACATCCTTCTCAAGGAAGGCCCGCTCGACCGCGAGGAGCGGGTGCTCATGAACCAGCATCCCAGTATCGGGGCCGAGATTGTGGCGCCGGCTCGCCAGCTGACCGAAGAGGCGCCATTGATCAGAGCTCACCACGAATGGTTCAACGGCTCCGGCTACCCGGACGGCATCGAGGCGCTGGACATCCCGCTGGGCGCCCGCATCTTGACCATCGCCGATGCCTACGAGGCCATGACCTCCAGCCGCCCCTATCGCAAGGTGGCGCTGTCCCACGAGATCGCCATAGCCGAGCTCGAGAAGTTCTCCGGCATCCAGTTCGACCCGGATATCGTGCCCATCCTGGTTGGCCTGGATCGCGAGACCCTCGACCGCCCGCCGGAACGCCCGGACGAGCTGCCGACCATGCTCCACGCGCCGGATCCACGCGACCAGACGGCGGCTGCCACCGACGTGACCCCACCTACCCAGGGCACCCAGGGCACCCAGGAAGGACTCCCGCCGTCGAGGCCGCCGAAGCTGGCCTCTGACGATGTTTCTTAGTGTCATAGCGCTGGCGCTGGTCGTTGGCGCCCTGGCCGGGGGAGGACTCCCTCGTCTGGCCGATCTGCGCCTGCGCTGGATCCCGATCCTGGGCCTGGCCCTGGGCCTGCGGGTCGGGGCCATCCTGCTCGGGCAGCAGGATTCAGGCGGCGACCTCCCCGTCGAGTGGGCCTTCGTATCGGCCTACCTTCTCCTCTTCCTGTTCCTTGGCGCCAACTGGCGCGTGCCCGGGCTGCAGGTGGCGGCGGTGGGCATCGGCCTCAACACGCTGGGGGTCATCCTCAACGGTGGACGCATGCCGATCTGGGCCGGCGCCTACCACGCGGCCGGCTTCGCGCCCGGCTCGCTCGACAACGACCCCTTCCACTTCCTCATCTCCTCCGGCAGCGTGGCCGACTTCGTGAGCCGCGGCGGCATCTTCGGCGACGTGGTGCCATTGCCGATCCCCCTCATCCGCGACGTGGTCAGCATCGGCGACCTCCTGCTGGCGCTGGGCATCTTCTGGGCAATCGTCTACTCCATGACACGCCCGGAGGCGCCCCTGCGGTCCAGCTTCACCTGGGTCCCGCGCCCCGGCGCACCATTCCCGCCGACCACCCTCGCCGCGACCACGGCGGCAGGCGCGACCGTGTCCCCGTTCCCCGCACCGTCCCTGGTGGTCGCCACCGCAGCCGCAACCGTTGGTGCGCCGGCGGTACGCCGGGAGCGGGCGCAATCGCCGTACCTGGCACTGGTCCGCAACCGGAACTTCTCGCTGCTGTGGATCGGCCAGCTGGTGTCCTTCTTCGGCGACCGCATCCACCAGGTGGCGCTGGGCGTGCTGGTGCTGCAGTTCGGCACGCCGCTCGACCTGGGGCTGACGTTGGGCGCCACCGCGGTCCCCAGCCTGCTGCTGGGCCCCCTGGCCGGGGCATTGGTTGACCGATGGGACCGGCGCCAGACCATGATCGTGTGCGACATCCTGCGGGCCGGCCTGGTGCTTCTGGTGCCGATCGTGGTCGGCATCAGCATGTGGATGGTCTACGCCGTCGCCTTTGCCGTGTCGACCATCGGCCTCCTGTTCCGGCCGGCCAAGACCGCGGTCGTGCCGGCCATCGTCAAGGAAGATCAGCTCGTCACCGCCAACTCGGCTTCCAGCGTGAACGAGACAGTGGCCGATCTGCTGGGCTATCCCATCGCCGCGGCCATCGTGGCGACGCTGGCCGGGCTCATCGGTGCCGCCTTCGTGCTGGACGCGGGCACCTACCTCGTATCGGCCTTGCTGATCTCCGGGATGACGGTGCCACGCGAAGACCTGTCGAGCGAACGGTTCGCCGTGGGAGCCATCTGGCGCGAGATGGCGGAGGGCTGGAACTTCCTGACGCGCCACGCCGAGCTCTTCTCGAACACGGTGATCAGCACAGTGGCTCAGCTGGCCTTCGGCGCGGAGATCGTCTGCTCCTTCGTCTACGCCGAGAACGTGCTCGACCAGGCGCTCCTGCCTTACCCGGAGAACTACGGCTGGATGATGAGCGCGCTGGGCCTGGGTAGCGTCATCGGCGGCCTGGTGATTGGTGGCTGGGCGATGCGCGCTCGCAAGGGACCGATGATCATCAGCGGCTTCATCCTCCTGGGCGTGGCGCTGGCCGGTGCCGGGCTGGTGCGGCACCCGTACGTGGCCATTGGGCTGTTCTTCCTGATCGGGGTGGCCAACATGCTCTACCTGGTGCCGACCATCACCCTCTTCCAGGAGCGGACGCCGCAGCGTCTGTTCGGACGCGTGGTGTCGACCAGGCAGGCGCTCACCTACGGCGCCATGGCGCTCTCGATGGCGCTCGCCGGCTGGGCAACCGGGATCATCGGCGCCGCCGCGGTGATGATGATCGGCGGCGGGCTGATCGTGGTGGCGGGCCTGATCGGCGCATTAATTCCGGCAATGCGCGACGCCCGCTAGGCCGCTCGTCCGCTATTTGCTACCCTTCGCGGCCGTGGGATCCATCCTTGATCTTGCCGTCGTGGCCCTGGCCGTCATGGTCTGCATCTCCATGGTGCTGCTGGCCTGGACCCTGGGCGTAGGTGTCACCGGTGTCCTGCGCCGGACCCGCGCGACCCTGATCAACGCTCGGCTGGACATGGCGGTGGCGGAACGGCGACTCCGATCGAAGGCGCGGTCGGTGGCCGAAGCCAGGGATGAGAGCATGGTTGAGGCGGCGGCTGTAGCGGCAAATCTCGGCGAAGGAGACGGATGACCGATCAACAGCGACCGAGCGGCTACCGCGGGGCATTGCCCGAGCGCAACGATGCGACGGCACGGCCGTGGGTCCTGACCGTGATCGCGATCTTCCTGCTGATGTTCGTGCTGGCCTTCGTGGGCTTTCCGTCGTCGCTGTTCCCAGGCGCATCCGGCTCGCCCCAGGAAAGCAACAGCCTGGCGCCGTCCGCGTCCTCCGCAGCTTCAGCCGGCCCCAGTGGCAGCGGCTCGCAGTAGGTGTACGATCTCCGTCCGATATCGCGACTCTAACGCCCGACCCTAGCGCTCACGGAGGGGAAGTCAGCGGATGGCGGATATCAGGTCGGTCCTCGTCGTCGATGACGACGCACAGATTCGCTCACTCCTCGCCGACCTCCTGAAGGAGAACGGCTACGAGCCGCGCCAGGCGAAGACCGCGGCTGCCGCGCTGGAGGCCGTGGCCAAGCAGCGCCCCGACCTGGTGTTGATGGACGTCAAGCTGCCCGACCAGGATGGCCTGGACCTGCTGCGCCAGATGAAGCGGGAGCACTCCGAGCTCGAGATCATCGTCATGACCGCCTTCGGCGGATCCTCGTCCGCCATCAAGGCGATGGAGCACGGCGCGTACGACTACGTCACCAAGCCGTTCGAGATCGACGACCTGCTTGCCACCCTGCGCCGCGTCTTCGAGCACCACGACATGGCCTCCGAAGTGAGCGCCCTGCGCCTTGAGCTCGGCAAATCGGCGGCCGATCGGGAGCGCATCGTGGGCAACTCGAAGCCGATGTTCGAGGTTTACAAGCTCATCGGCAAGGTCGCCGGCTCGGATGCCACGGTGCTCATCAGCGGCGAGTCCGGCACGGGCAAAGAGCTGGTGGCCGAGGCGCTGCATCGGGCATCCAGGCGCAATCCGCACCCGCTCGTGAAGGTCTCGTGCGCAGCCCTGCCGGAGTCGCTGCTGGAGACGGAGCTGTTCGGCCACGAGAAGGGCTCATTCACCGGCGCGATGACCATGCGCAAGGGCCGATTCGAGGGCGCCAACAAGGGCACCATCTTCCTGGACGAGATCGGCGAGATGACGCTGGGCACGCAGACCAAGCTGCTGCGCATCCTGCAGGAGCGCGAATTCGAGCGCATCGGCTCAAACATTCCGATCAAGGTCGACATCCGAGTCATTGCCGCCACCAATCGCAACCTGGCGGACGAGGTGGACGAGGGCCGCTTCCGCGAGGACCTCTACTACCGGCTGAACGTGATCCACATCCATATGCCGCCGCTGCGCGACCGGATGGAGGACATCCCGCAGCTGGTGGAGCATTTCCTTTCCAAGTACCGTGCCAAGCCGGAGGCCATTCCCACCGCCATCTCCGAGGAGGCCGTGGCGACGCTGATGGAACACGACTGGCCGGGCAACGTGCGCGAGCTGGAGAACGCCGTGGAGCGCGCGGTCGTCCTGTCGCGCGCGGCCACGATCATGCCTGAGCACCTGCCACTTGCCGAATCGCCGGCCTCCGCCGGCGGCCGCAACCGATCGCGCAAGGGCGCGGCGCGGGCGGCGGCGTCAGACGGTGACGGGGCCGATGCCGGTGACACTGGTGGCGCCGTGGCCGTGCCTGTCGGCGCCGCCGGCGCTGCCGGCGCTGCCGGCGGATCGAACGGGGCAGTCGCTAGTTCTGACTCGTCGGAGACGAACGGAGCGGCGTTGAATGGCACGTTCAAGGAAGCGGTCGAGTCGCTCGAGAAGCGGCTGATCGCCGAGGCCTTGTCGCGGAACGGCGGCAACCGCTCGAAGGCCGCCGAGGAGCTGGGGATCTATCGGCGGCTGCTCTACGCCAAGATGCGGGAGTACGGCCTGGGGGAGTAGGCGGTCGTTACGCGCCGGTGGTCGTTACGCGCCGGGTGGTCCATTTCCGGGTGGTCCATTTTGGATCAGCCGGCGAGTCTATCGGCCAACGAGGACCGCACCGGCACGGTTGCGGGGCCGCTGGTTGGTGATTTGGCTCTTGGTGCGACCCAAACAGCCACTTACGGCCATCGAAAGACTGGAGGGCGCGGCTTCGTTGGCTTTTCGGCTCGCGGGCTGAATCAATGGCTAAGCAGCTGGTAACGGGACCTATGCCAGGATCGGACCATGCCCGGCAGGGAGCGGCTCGCTTACCTGGGCACTCGCCGCGGCGAGCGCCTCGTGCGGGAGTTCGCAGATGAGGTCCGCGAAGCCAGGCACGCAGCCGGCCTCTCCCAGGATGCAGTTGCCAGGGCGATTGGCGTGTCAAAGGCAACGATCGGCAGGCTGGAACGAAGCGCGAGGCCGCGGCCGGACATGATCCTTGCCGCGAGGGTCGCGCGCGTTGTTGGTCTGGACCTGACTATGAAGTGCTATCCGGCGGCAGGTCGTTTGCGAGATGCCGCACACCTGAAGCTGCTCGAACGGTTCACGGGCCGATTGCATCCTGGAATCGGTCGAAAGTTCGAAGCGCCGGTACGTCCAGACGACCAGCGAGCCTGGGATCTGCTCCTTCAAATCGGCGAGCAGCTCGTGGGCGTGGCAGCCGAGACGAGGATCCGCGACCTACACGCACTCCTTCGGCGCGAGTTTCGGAAGCTCGAGGACGGATCTGTTCAGCGGCTCCTGGTCGTTGCGGCAGCCACGCATGCGAATCGCGAAGCCGTCCGCGAGACCGAGATCCTGAAGGCTGCTTTGCCCCTGGGTGCGCGCGAGGCTCTGCTTGCCCTGCGTGAGGGCGAGCCGCTGAGAGCCCATAGTCTGATCCTGATCTGACCCAGGGGCCGGCGGTAACTCCCAGCCGAACCGGTTGGCAAGGGCCCTGCAGGGAAGGAACGTGGTCGGGTGGTATCCTCGAGGCAGATTCAGGATCCATTACACGAACGAATTGAGGGTTGAGCCCATGTTCAGCCGCGTACGCATCGCAATCCGCTTCTTCTTCATGGGGCTGGCGGTCGGTGTCCTGCTCGCGCCGCGTTCCGGCAAGGAGACTCGGAGGATGGTGCGCGAGCGGGCGGATCGGCTCCTTAACGACCTGCTCGACGCTGCGACGTTGGGCGCCTTCGACTCCGGCGCGGAGACTGATGAGGCCGCGGGCGCAGCCGGCTCGACGAAGAGCGGCAATGGCCGTCGCCGGCAGACGAGTGGCGCGGCGACCAGCGGGGCCCAGGCCTAGGGACCGTCCGGTCGCTGCATAGAGAGGGGAGACGGCCGCGACGAGGGACGCGGCCGTCTGCATTGGAGGCCCGATGCGACCCAGCCGATGGTGGCGCCGCGCAACCCATCCCTCGCTCAGCACGGCCGAAGCGCGGGACGAGATGGTCCGCCACCAGATCGAGGCGCGTGGCCTGACGGACCCGGAGCTGCTCCGCGCATTCCGCACCGTGCCGCGCGAGCAGTTCGTGGAGTCGCGCGATCCGTATGGGGACCAGGCGTTGCCCATCGAGGAGGGGCAGACCATCTCGCAGCCGTACGTGGTCGCCTTCATGACCGATGTCGCCCGGCCCCAGCGGCCGGGCGGTTGGCGGGGGGCGCGGGCGCTGGAGGTCGGGACGGGAAGCGGCTACCAGGCGGCGATCCTTGCCGAGCTGGGGGCAGAGCTGACGAGCGTGGAGCGCCACCTGGAGCTGAACCGCCGCGCCGGGGAGGCGCTGAAGCGAGCCGGTTACGCGGCCGTGCAGCTGGTCGTGGGGGACGGAACGCATGGCTATCCGCCGAATGCGCCGTACGACGTGGTGATCGTTACGGCCGGCGGACCATCGGTCCCGACACCGCTGCTGGAGCAGCTCAATCCGGAGGGTGGGCGCCTGCTCATGCCGGTCGGCGGCAGGGAGCATCAATGGCTGACCCTGGTTGAGCGGCGGGGCGACGACTTCGCAAGCCGGCCGCTGGAGCCGGTCGTGTTCGTGCCGTTGCTTGGCGATCACGGGGTGGAGAGTCCCGGGGGCGGTGCGCCGGAGCGTTGACACTAGGCAACGCTGGCTGGCACGCGTCGTGCTTCCCCGCCGGCGGTTGGAGGTTGAAGAAGCCGATGACTTATACGCGTGAGCCCGTCGACCCGGCCGTTGACCCGGCCGTTGAACCAGTCGACCCGGCCGTTGAGCCGGTCACCAACGTGAACGCACCGTCCAGCGCCTACGAGCGCCCGGTGGTGGTCGCCGAGACCAGCCCGCTTGAGCCGATTCGTCGCGTGGTGTGGCTCCTGTTTGGCGTGCTCATTGCGCTGATCGGGATCCGGATCGTGTTCCTGGCCCTTGGAGCCAACGAGGGGAACGTGATCGTCGATGCGATCTACGGCGTCACCGAGCCGTTCGTGGCCCCATTCCGCGGGATCTTCTCGTTCGACCCAGTTCGGCCGGTTGGCCGGAGCGTGATCGACGTCGCCGCGTTCATCGCCATCATTGGCTGGACGCTGGTGGCGATGCTGATCATTGCGATCCTGCGAATCCCGGATCGAAGCACAGCTCCCTAGGAAGCACAGCAGCTTAGGAAGCACAGCAGCTTAGGAAGCACACAGGAGCTTAGGAAGCTCGGCACCTCAGCCACACGCAGCGGCATTGCCGCCCAACTGAGCCCGACAGAGCGAAGGGGGTCCCGCGCCGGCGGAATCGCTCAGTCGGGCTTCGTTGTGCAGCATCCGCCCTAAAGTGGCGGAACCTCGAGGGCCGCGCGACCGCGCGGGCGAGGTGGAGGGACGGCATCGGGTGCGGGCAACGCCCCGGAGGATCCACGCAGGGCGGCCAGCGCCCCGGCGCGCTGGAGCTCTTCGTCGTAGAGGGCCTCCACGCGTCGGACGTGGGCTTCCATGCTGAAGCGCTCGACCACGGTCGCGTAGCCCGCCTCGCCCAGTTGCGAGCGCAGCGAGGGGGATCGGGCCAGGCGAATCAAGGCCACAGCCAGCGCATCCGGGTCGGAAGGTGGGACAAGGAGCCCCGACACCCCGTCGCGGATGACCTCGGGGATGCCACCGACCGTGGTGGCGACCACCGGCTTGCGCCGGGCCATGGCCTCCAGGATGGAGATTCCCTGCGCCTCACGCAGCGAGGGCAGCACCGCAATGTCCAGCTCGGCGGTGATGGCGCTGATGTCGTCGCGGCGGCCGGTGAAGATGATCCGATCCCGCACGGCGGCTGGCAATGCTGCCGCCTGGGCGCGCATGGCATCCAGCGCAGACCCCTCGCCCACGATCGCCAGCCAGGTGCGGGGAGCGGCCTCCAACACCGCGGGCATGGCGGCGACCAAGTACCGATGCCCCTTCTCCGGCTCCAGCCGCGCCACCACGCCGATCAGCGCTTCCTCACACGGGATGTTGTAGTCGTCTCGCAGCGTGCAGGGCGGCGCCGGGACGGCGAACCGCGACAGGTCGACGCCGTTTGGGATGACGCTGAACGAGGCTCCCCCACGACCCTCGGCCGCAACCTTGGCCAGGATCGAGGCCGAGGGAACGATCAGCCGGTCCATGGCCGGCGTCAGCGCAGCCAGCGTGGCCACGTCCTCCGGCGAGCGGACACGAGATGAATGAACGGTGGCCAGGATCACCGGCGTGCCCGCGGCCAGCGCCGCACGCGTCCCCAGCACCTCGGCGCGGAACATGTGCGCGTGGACGAGGTCGATCTCCTCTCGGCGCAGCCACGCGGCGAGGGCACGGGTCGCGGCCTCGTCATCGGGCTCGTCCAGGACGTCAACCTGCAGCCCCAACCGCCGAATCCGTTGCACGGCACTTCCCGTGGAGAGGCTGAGCGCCCGAACCTCGTACTTCTCGCGGTCGAGCCGGAGCAGGAGGCCCGTGTAGCTCTCCTGCGCCCCGCCGTTGCCGCCGGTCGCCAGCAGCTGCAGCAGCCGGGGCCGTTGATGGCTCCTGGACCGATGCGTCCGCCGATGTCTCAGGTAGGACGCCCCGGCAATCGCCGCCTCGTGGTTCGGGGCAGGCGCTGATGTCGATCGGGCGCGACTGGGGGTCATGCGAATGATGCTAGGCCGGGGTGCTTTGTTCGTCAAAGCGCTGCGGGCGTGTGTTGGATCGGCGAGTACGGCTGTTTGGCTTCGGTGTGGCTGATTTGGTTCAGCCGGCGAGTCTATCGGCCAACGAGCCCAGGCCGGATGCCCGATTTCGGCCCTTCCTTGGCTTCTTGGATCGCCGGCTGAGCCATCCCGCGTCTAAGGTGCGTCGCGGCCCCGCCCGTTACCCGATGTTGGCTTTTTGACTCACCCACTGAGTCACGCCGCTGCAATCAAGCCGCAATTGGCGGCAGTCAGGAGCACGAGCCGGACCCCGCATCGGTGAAGCCGGAACGGCCCAGGGCCACGTATTGCCAGTCGTAGGCTCCCTCACCCAGCGACAGCCACAGCAACCCGTACGTGGCGTCGGTCCGCACCTCCGTCCCGGGAAGTGGATCCTCGGTGAAGGGATACAGCGAACGGCCACCAGTGCCCACCACGAACTCGCGGACACCATCGACGGAGATGCGCTCGTAGGTATGGTCGTGGCCGTTGAGCACGACATCGGCTCCGGCGGATGCAAGCTCTGACCAGAAGACGTCAACGGTATCGGTCGAACCGTGGCGGCCTGAGCTCCAGCGGGGATGATGCCAGTACGCCAGCAGGCAGGCCGATCGATTCGCTGCCAGGTCGGCCTGCAGCCAGCGGACCTGGGCAGAGCCGGGGTCGCAGCCCACCACCGAGCAGTTCGAGTTCAGCACCACCACGTGCCACGACCCCAGCTCGTAGGAGTACCAGCCCTTCTGCGTCCTGCCGGCCGCGGCACCAAAGTACGAGAAGTAGCCGGCGGCGTCCGTGGTCAGGTAGTCGTGGTTGCCCGGGGCCGAGCGGAACCGCGAACGCATCGGTCCCCAGGCGGGATCGAAGCAGCGAGCGTATTCGTCGGCAGTGCCGTGCTCGTAGGCCTCGTCACCCAGCAGGGCGATGGTTCCGGGCAGCCGGGAGGCCAGGCGGGCGACGGCTTCATCGGCGTGGCCTTCGCAGTTGCCGATGTCTCCCACAGCCAGCAGCACCTTCGGCTCCGGCGCCGGGCTGCCAGACGCGGCGTGGCTCCGTGCCCCGATGGTGGGCAGCGTTGACGGTTGGTCGAGTCCGGGCTGGGGGCGCGGCAGGGACGGACGGAGCCAGACGACCAGCAGAATGCCGACCGCAAGGGCCAGCACCGTTGCGATCGCCAGGAGCCGCCCGCGTCGCGACGAGGTGGGTGGCATTGACGTTGAGTATGCCTGCCACGCTCCCAGTTGCGTCGGAGCCTGTGGCCGGCCTTGAGCGGGTCAGGTGCGCCAGATGGTCGTCTGCGAAAAGTATGGCGTGTACCCACTGGGGCCGGCGTAGCGCTCTTCGGCCCATCTCGCCTCCCGAGCGGCAGAGACGACGCTCGCGTACTGCGCTCGGTCCGAGTTGTCGAGCATGATCCAGCCTCCGGCGCGCACCTTCGCGCGGCCGTGCCGGAAGCAGCTCGCCCGTGCGCGGCCGTCAATCAGCAGCAGGTCAAAGTAGCCATCTGGGTAGCGGTCGATGGCCTCAGCGTAGGCGCGGAAGGACCGGCCAACATGACGCTCGTCAGTGGAGGCGTAGTCGCCGGGCGCCTCGTCGGTCGAAGGGACCAGTATGAGTTCGGAACGACTCCCGAGACGAGCCTGGATCTTCGCATGCCAGTCGGGATCGTGCTCGACCGATACGAGCTCGGCGACCCGCTGTGCAAAAAAGAGGGTCGAGCCCCCGGACCCGTATTCGAACACCCGCATCTCCGGGGTGAGGATGCGCTCCAGCGCACGCTGCGCTTCGTAGGTGATCCACGGCAACGCGTCGTCCAGGCTGGTCCGGCGCTGACTGCGCAGCCAGCGCGGGAACCACATCAGCAGGGCCACGGGGCCGCACGTTGCGGATGGGGCCTGGCGAACATACATCTTCGTCTGCCGAGCGAAACGGCGCAGCGCGGGCAGCGACCGTTTCCGGCCGGCGGCCGGGCTCGTCCCGTCGGTCATCGGTTGATCTCCGCAGGCATCCGCCCTCCGAACACGACACCCTCCCTCGCGCCTCGCAAACACTATCATCCGATTCTGTCCAGCCCCTTGCCAGCCGGGCTTACGCTATGGCCCGATGCGCTTCTTCATCATGTTCCTGTTCGTGCTGCTGCTCATCGGGGGCGGCATGCGGCTGGCCGGTGCCCAGATCCCGATCCTCGACTATCCGCTGGGTGGACCGATGGCCCAGCCGCGCATCGAGATCCAGCAGCCGAATCTCAACCTGCCCTGACCGGCAGCGACGAGCCGCGATTCCATTTCCATCCGTGTAGGCTGGCGGCGTTGACCGCTGGCAGAGGCGGAATGGCGCCGCGTACATGACGCTCAAGGGTTTGATCCTGGCCGGAGGAAGCGGGACCCGGCTCTTCCCGCTGACCCTCGTCACCAACAAGCACCTGCTGCCGGTGTATGACCGGCCGATGATCTACTACC
>JBDUEE010000099.1:0-5153 GCA_040002615.1 Chloroflexota bacterium
GCCTACGAACTGCGCCGCTTGCTTCTTGCCCATCAGGTAAAGCAGCAATGAAAGCAGAATCGAGGCACCGGTCGCAGCGAGGTACACCTCGGTCGGGATATCGTCCGCGAGCTGCATCGGTTGGTTCTTAGCTGTCATCGGTTCCCCCAGGGTAGGTTGCATGTCATGAGCGCAGCCTCATGCACGGGCTGTGCCATACACCGCACCAGGCCACGCGGAGTCCGCGAGCGTCTGAGTTGATACTGCTCGCCTTCGCGAGCGGCAATTGCGGTCCCGGGCGAGCGCTCGGGTCGATAGCACTCAGCCGCGTCGGCGCATGGGTAGGTCCGAAGTGTGAGCGCCGGGTCCACGGCACAGGGCTTGCGATACCTGTGATCCTTCGGACCAGGGGATTGAGGTGGATCGACGACGAATCGAGCTCCAGCTTCGATTGGTGACCGCCGTCCTTCACGCCGAAGCGCGGCGCGGTCATCGAGAAAGCATGGAGGCCGTTGCCGAGCGATCCGCTTTGATCCTCGACAGGCTCGCAATCGAGAGCGATCCGCAGGCCGATCCAGAGCTCGCGGAACTGTTCGCAATGGTGAGGGCCGAGATCGACGGGCTGGCCGCCAAGGATTAGGCGGGCTCGCGCTCCAGCAGCTCTTCCAGCTTAGAAAAGAGCTCCTCGGTACTGAACGGCTTCCTGATCGTTGCCATGCGGTGCATGCCCGCCATCTTGTCCGTGAGTGCCTCCAGAGCCTGGAGGTCGGCGCTGCAGATCAGCGTCGGCAACGCACTGAGCTGGGGATCGCGGCGGACCTCTTGCAGGACGTCCCAGCCATGCAGCTCGTCTCTCCCCAGGCGAAGGTCGATGATGAGGCCATCAGGTTCTGCAGCACGGACTAGATCCACTGCGTTGTCGCGGTCGCCATCGATCACAGTCGCTGCATAGCGCTCGTCATGCAGCAGTTCGGCCATGACCTCGAGGAACTCCGGGTTGTCGTTGACGACCACGATGTGCGTGTGCTCGGGGGTCATTTAGGCCCTTCGCTGAATGGGTTATCAGCATAGCGGGCCAGGGCGACGCTTCACAACACCGTTACAGATCCTTCGTCGGGCCGACACGGGGGAAGGCGAGAGTGCGGTGCATGGACCGGCGTTCGGCCGGCATGCATCTCAGGATGAAGCACATGCGACGTCTCTGGCAATGCCGCGAACGTGCCGGACGGCACCGGCATTGACCCGTTCGCGAGCTTCACCAATTCGACCAACCCGGACCAGATCGCCATTGCTGAGTTCGCTCCTGGCTCGCCGACCGGCCACCATGGCGGGCGGTGGGCGGTACATCGGGCGACCTGGACAGCCACCGGTGACCCGTCGACCCTCGTTACCAGCTGGTCGGAACTCGAGACCTATGTGGCCAGCGGTGAGCTGACGCTGGTCCGCGATGCGGCGGCAGACTTCCGTTGCCCGGTCCTCGGCAACCCCGAACCCCTCAGCTAGGCAGCGTTCTGAGGGCAGAACAAGAAAGCGCGGCTCGCCGGCGAGGTCTGGCGGGCCGCGCGTCGTCATTCCCCGTAGGCCAGTCGCTGCCCGGGGTTCGAGTCATCCCTGGAGGGCGCCCGCCATGACGATGTCACCGGTTGGCGCGTCGACGCGCATCGTCTCCACCGTCACCGCGAACGTCTCGAAGCCGGACAGATCCTGATCAACCGGCACCACGGTCACCGCGTCGTCACCGGGGCGGAAGGTTCCGACGTCGACGGGAGACCCATCCGGCCCGATCAGCCAAAGCTCGTAGAGCTTGCCGGTGGGCAGCGGGTTGAGATCGGCCACCACGAAGGACGAGCCGCTCCCCGAGGTGTCGACCACATAGCCGCGTCCGGCGTCGCCATCGACGCGGAATGCCACCTCGCCGCCGGCAATCGCGTTGGCTACGGCGCGCAGCGCACGGTCCCGCTCGCCCAGCTGCGACGACAGCGAGATGCCCCACGCCCCGACTGCAATGACCGCCACCACTGCCGCCAGGGCCAGGGGACGGGCAACCCGTGGCGACAGCCAGTCCAGCCAGCCCCGTCGGCGTTCGACGACGGGCGCGCCAGGAGCAGCCGGCGCGTGCGTCACAACCCCCTGTGGCGTGCGCGCCACTGAATCCATGAGCCGGTCGCGCAGTCCGGCTCTCGGCTGTATTGGCTCCGCGCCAGCCGCCAGGACCGCATCGGCCCCCATCAGGGATCGCAGCTCACCATGCGGCTCGGGACATGTCTCAAGGTGCTCACGAGCGGCCAGCGCTTCATCTGGGCCCACCGCACCCAGCGCCAGCGCCCCGGCCAGCTCGTCCACGTCGCGACATGCGAAGCGAGGCGTCATCGTCCCATCCGCTCGGCCGATATGCCGTCCGACACCACGGACAGGGGAGCGGCATCGGTCAGGTTGAGGCTGTCGCGCAGCTTGCCCAGCGCCAGGCGCAGGCGCCCGTTGGCGGTGCCCTGAGGGACGCCGGTCAGGACCGCGATCTCACGGTACGTGCGACCGCCGAAGTAGGCGAGCTCAACCGCCTGGCGCTGCTCATCCGGCAGTCGGGCCAGCGCCTCGCGCAGCTCGGTCGCAGAGCGCCGCTGGACGGCGGCCTCCCAGGTCGGGTTTGCGCTGGTGCGCAGCAGTGACTGCTGATCTGCCTCGCCGACCTCGATGGTCGGGCGAGTGCCGCGCAGCCGGTCGATGGCCCGGTTGCGGACGATGGTCAGCAGCCACGAGCGCAGGCTGCCGCGCGACGGATCGAAGCGATCGATCTTCTGCCATACCGCGACGTACGCATCGTGCACCAGGTCCTCCGCCAGCTCCCGGTCCGACACGACGCGCACGGCGACTGCCATCGCGACCGACGCGTATCGGTCGTACAGGATGCCAAGCGCCTCGCGGTCGCCGGACCGGAGTCGTTCTGCCAGGAGCTGGTCGTCAGGTGGTTGAGCTGAATCGGTCATAGGTTCGGCTCGCGGCCGTCGACGGTCGCTCCCGAGACTGGAACGACGCTGGGCGCTCGACGTATCACCGCGGTCACGAGCCTCGAAGGATATCGGTCCGTCATCGGTCAGATCCAACACAACCCTCAGGCGGCACGCCAGGGCCGGTCTCGTCATCCGCTAGCTGCAGGCTTGGCGCCACGGGCAATCGCAACCGTCCTCAGGGAACCGCGCCCAATCCAAACGTGGACGTCCTCCCAAGGATAGATCGGCCAAGCGGGTCTCAGCCCAGGCGGCCGGCGGCCCCAAGCGCAATCGCAAGGCCGATCCCCAGCACGAGCATTCCGGAACCGATCGGGAGCAGCCGCAGGGTAGCGCGCACAGGGCCGCTGTATCGCAGGATGGTGCCTCGACGTCCGAGCCATTCGCTGGCGACTGTCGTGATCACGGCCAGCCCGCCCAGCACGACGGCCATGCCCGCCCCGAATGCCACGATCAACGCCAGCCCGAAGACGAGCCGACCGGTCGTCACTGCGGCCAGCAGCACGATCAGCGCGGATGCGCTGGGCACCATGCCCCCGGCCATTCCCAACAGCGCGACGCTGCGCACCGTGAGCGTTGGGCCCGCTACGGCTACGCCCAGGTGGTGCTGATGACTGTGGCCACCGCTCTCATGCGCATGCCCGTGGTCGTGGCCCTGCCTCTGGTCGTGGCCATGGTCATGCTCATGGTCATGGCCGTGCTCATGGTCATGATCTGGTCCGCTCGCACGGCGAGCGACGGCCTTCCACAGCAGGACGGCGCCGAGGGCCGCCATCAGCCCACCCGATGCGATCGTCAGCCAACCGATGACCATCTCTGGCAGAAACAGCTCCCCCGCCACCAGGACGAGGCCACCCAGCACCAGCACGCCAGCCGTGTGCGTGGCGGCAACGGTCAGACCCAGCGCCATCGCCTGGCGAACACTGCCGCGGGAGCCGACCAGGTAGGCGGCCATCAGTGTCTTGCCGTGCCCCGGCGACAGGGCGTGTGCGGCACCCAATCCGGCCGCCAGCAGAAACGCCAGCAACACGAGCATCGGCGACAGCTCGCCGGCGACTAGCCGAGCGAGTGGATCATCTGCGGTGGGCGCAAACGCCGGCGAGCCATACCTGATGGCTGCCGTGTTCGTGGTCGCGCCGGTCACCGTGAAGGCGGCGGTCGCCTGGCGGACGTCCGGCGGCGATTCCAGCCGGCCGGCAGGATAGGCCGTTAGGTACGCCGAGGCGCTCTCGCTCGGCACGTCCGACCGAGTCAGCCGCACGCCATCCCCGGCGGCAATCGTGATCTCGTGCCAGCCGACATGACCGTCCTCGAGCCCGTCGCGGACATCCAGCGCGCCCGCGGCCTTGCCCGACGGAAGGGCGGCGACCAGGTGGCAGGCCAGGCGCAGCGTGTGCAGGCCGCCGGCACCATCGGGGAAGCTCAGCTCAGGCGCGCCGCTCGCATCCAGCGGCGGTAGGCTGCCGTCCAGAGTGAGCTCAAGGCCGGCGCGCACCTCATTGCAGGCCGCCAGGCCATATGCCGCCCCCTCCGTCGCTGAGACAGACCCGCTGGCATCGGCATCGATATCGCCGATCGTGCTGAATGCGGGGATCTCAGCCATGTCGACCAGGTACAGCAGCTCAACCCGGTCCGCGGCGACGGTGACTGCCACCGCCCGGTTGACGGTGTAGTTCCCGAGTGGATGGGCCGATGCCGGCCCCGCCAGCACTGACAACACCAGGCCCGCCAACGACGCGGTCAGCAACACGCGCCTCACCATTTGTCGCCCGCCTCGAGCGCGGCCAATGCGGCGCGCGCCTCAGGGACCTGCAGCGGCGGCAGCATTGCTGCCCCGTCGAGCGCCTGGCGCAGCAGCGCCTCGGCACGCTCCCGATCGCCGCGGGCGGCGGCGATCATGCCGGCGTGGTAGGCAATGCGCGGGTCGGGTGTGCCCAGGGCGAGTGCCGCCTGCGTCTGCTCCGCCGCTTCGTCAAGCGATCCTGCCCGATACAGCGCCCACGCCAGGGCATCGTGGCCGTACACGTCGGGGCGTAACGCCAGCTCTGCCCGGGCACGCCTCACAGCGGCTGGCACGTCACGCCGATGGTCGGCCGCAAAGATGACCAATTGCCGGTCGTACACCGATCCAGTCGCCCCAGCCCATGGCCGACAGCGTGGGCGCCTTGG
>JBDUEE010000100.1:0-9786 GCA_040002615.1 Chloroflexota bacterium
TGGTCACTAGGTCCTGAACCTAGCGCGTCTGCCTATTCCGCCACCTCGGCACGCGTCACCACACGCTCGGCGCGCGGTGAAGTCGATCGATTCTAGCACGGGCAGATTGGCGGGCAACCGACCCCCTTCGGAGGGTCTGCGGAGGGCTGAACCGCTTTCCGCTAGGCTTGGGACGTATGGAAAAGGTCATGATCGAGGCCGCCGGCCTCCACAAGTCCTTCGGCAAGACGCGTGCCCTCGTCGGCCTGGACTTCGACGTGCGGGAGGGGACGATCCTCGGCATGCTGGGACCGAACGGCGCCGGCAAGACGACCGCGGTTCGCATCCTGACCACGCTCACCCATCCGGACAGCGGCAAGGCGACCGTTGCCGGGATCGATGTCCTGCGCCATCCCGACCAGGTTCGGGCTCGGATCGGCGTGGCCGGGCAGTACGCCGCCCTCGATGAGCTGCTGACCGGGCGCGAAAACCTGGGGATGATCGGGCGCCTGTACCGCATGGACTCGGCCAAGGTTCGGCAGCGGACCGACGCGCTCCTGGAGCATTTCGACCTGACCGATGCCGCCGACCGCACCGTGAAGACATATTCGGGCGGAATGCGCCGACGACTGGACCTGGGTGCCGCCCTCATCTCGGAGCCGCCCGTGGTCTTCCTGGACGAGCCGACCACCGGCCTCGACCCGAAGGGGCGCCTGGAGATGTGGGACCTCATCGCCGGCCTGGCTCGCGGCGGCACGACGGTGCTGATGACGACGCAGTACCTGGAGGAGGCGGACCGGCTGGCCGATGACATCCTCGTGATCGACCACGGCCGGGCGATCGCGCGCGGGACGGCTGATGAGCTCAAGCGACAGATCGGCGGCGAGCGGTTGGAGGTGACGGTCAGCGACCAATCGAACCTGGCCGACGCGCAACGGGTCCTCGAGGCGCTGGGCGAGGGGGCGGTCCACGTCGATCGACAGGATCGTCGGCTCAGCGTGGCGGTCACATCGCACGACGGTGTGCTGACACGGGCCATTCGCGAGCTGGATGCCGCCGGCGTCCATGTCGACGACATCGGCTTCCGACGCCCGACCCTGGACGAGGTCTTCCTCTCGCTCACCGGCCACCCGTCGGAGGCGGAGGATCTTGAGGCGGCAGCCAAATGAGTGGCTTCGGCTGGTGGCTTCGCGACAGCGTGGAGATGGTGAGGCGCAACCTGATCCACATCAAGCGCACGCCAGAGCTGCTGCTGGACGTCACGCTCAGCCCGATCATGTTCGTGCTGCTGTTCAGCTTCGTGTTCGGCGGCGCAATCGACGTCGGCCGGGAGGGCGGCGCCGATGCCTCCTACATCAACTTCCTGATGGCCGGCATCTTCGTGCAGACGGTCGCGTTCGCCGGCATCTACACCGGCGTCCTGCTGGCCAACGATCTCCAGAAGGGAATGATCGACCGCTTCCGGTCGCTGCCAATGACGCAGTCATCGGTCCTGACGGGCAGGACCCTGACCGACCTGCTGCGGGCGACGCTGGCGGTGGCGATCATGTGGGGAGTGGGCCTGCTGGTCGGGTTCCGTCCGGCTGGCGGGATCCTGGGCGACGTGAGCGCCATCGGCATCATGCTGCTGTTCGGCTTCGCCCTGTCGTGGGTCGGCGTGGCCACCGGTGCGCTGGTCAGGACGCCGGAGGCGCTGCAGGGCATCATCTTCGCGGCGGTCTTCCCGCTGACCTTCGTCAGCAGCGCGTTCGTCCCGACCGACACGATGCCCGGCTGGATGCAGATCTTCGCCGACAACCAGCCGATGACGCAGGTGGTTAACGCCGTGCGCGATCTCACCCTGGGCACGCACCTGTACAGTGCCGAGCTGCCGTCGGTGCTCTGGTCGGCTGGAATTCTGCTGGTCGCGTTTCCGCTGGGCCTCTGGCTCTACAACCGCCGCACCACGCAGTAACGGCCGTCAGGCATCAACCCGCGTCAGCACGACGCACGCGCGGCTGTCAGGCGGGTGGCGGAATCAGGCTCAGCAGGCTGAAGAGGACGAACAGGACCGCCAGCAGGATGGTGAGCCGGAAGAGCGTGCGCTCAATGCCGCGACGGCTGCGGTAGGCGGTCACTTCCCCGCCGAAGGCGCCACCCAGGCCGGTCCCGCGCTGCTGCAGCAGGATGGCGGCGATGACGGCGGCGGCCAGGATCATCTGGGCGACTATCTGGGGACTCATAGGCCGGCGCAGTCTAGCAAATCAGCCGATCAGCAGCGAACGGCCAGTCATGCTGGGTGGCGGCTCCACCGCCATCAGCTCGCAGATGGTGGGCGCCACGTCGGCGAGGATCCCGTCGCGCAGGCGCCTGCCCCGGAACGGCTCCCCCACGAGCACCAGCGGCACTGGAGAGGTGGTGTGCTTCGTCTGCGGCGCGCCTGTTGCATCGCGCATCTCTTCGATATTGCCGTGATCGGCGGTGATGACCAGCGCGCCACCGGCGGCAAGGATCGCCCCCGACATCTGGGCCAGGCAGCCGTCGATCACCTCCGCCGCCACGACCGCTGCGTCCCACACGCCCGTATGCCCGACCATGTCCGGGTTGGCGTAGTTGACGACGATGAAGTCATAGTCGCCGGAGCCGATCGCCTGCAGCAGCTGCTCGGTGATCTCCGGCGCGCTCATCTGCGGCGCCAGGTCGTACGTCGGCACGTCGCGTCGCGACGGCACCAGTACCCGATCCTCTCCGGGCATCGGCGCCTCCACGCCGCCGTTGAAGAAGTAGGTCACATGGGCGTATTTCTCTGTCTCGGCGAGGTGCAGTTGCCGCAGGCCAAGGCGCGAAACGTAAGCGGCTAATGAGTCGATCACATCCGGCGGAAAGGCGACCGCCACCGGCAGCTCAACCGGCGCCTGATACTCGGTCATGGTCACCACCAGCAGGTCCGCCGGCCGACGGCCTCGATCAAACGCGTCGAAGCCGTCCAGCGCCAGCGCGCGGGTCAGCTGCCGAGCTCGATCGGCCCGGAAGTTCAGGTGCACCACCGCATCACCGTCACGCATGCCGTCGTAGGCACCAATGACCGTGGGGACGATGAACTCGTCGCTCTCCCCGCGGTCGTGCGCGGCCCTCACCGCACCTACCGCCGTGGCCGCCGTGGAGCCGCTGCCTTGAACGATCGCCTCCCAGGCCCTCGCCGTGCGCTCCCAACGCTGGTCACGGTCCATGGCGTAGAAGCGGCCGGAGACGGTGGCCGCGCCGGCGCGGTCGGCCAGCCGCTCGACGAGGGTCGGCATCAGCTCGGCGGCAGAGCGCGGCGGTGTGTCGCGGCCGTCGGTGAAGGCATGCAGCAGGACTCGATCCAACGGCAGCCCCTCGCGCGCCGCCAGCTCGGCCATCGCCTCGATATGCCCGTCGACCGCATGGATGCCGCCCGGCCCGATGAGACCCAGCAGGTGCAGCCGGCTCCCGTGCTCGCGCGCGTGGGCGACGGCGCTGCGCAGGGCCTCGTTGCGGAAGAAGCTGCCATCGGCGATCGCCTGGCTGATGCGCGGCAGGTCCTGGAGCACGCGAAAGCCGGCGCCCAGGTTGAGATGCCCCACCTCCGAGTTGCCCATCTGTCCGGGCGGCAGCCCAACGGCCTCGCCCGCGGCCTCCAAGCGGCACGTCGGCCACTCGGCCGTGAGCCGGGCCCAGGCCGGCATGTCGGCCGCCATCAGCGCGTTGCGGCGCGGGTCGTCGCCGATCCCAAACCCATCGAGCACGCACAGGACGACCGGCCGCGGCCGTCCGTCGCTCACCCGCGCAGCTCCGCGGCCACGCGGACGATGGCGGCAAAGGACCCCGTATCGAGGGAGGCGCCGCCCACCAGCGCGCCGTCGATGTCCGGCTGCGCGAAGAATTGCGGCGCGTTCTGCGGCGTGCAGCTTCCGCCGTACAGGATCGGGACCTCGTGGGCGCCGTCCGGATCGGCCTCGTGCAGGATGGCGCGAATCTGGATTGCCACGTCCTGGGCGTCCTGCCCACTGGCCGCGTCGCCGGTGCCGATCGCCCAGACCGGCTCGTAGGCGATCACCAGCCCGCTGCCGGCCAGCCGCTCCAGCCGTGAGATGGCCGCGCGCAGCTGCCGCTCGATCACCGCCGCGGTGGCGCCGTTGCGGCGCTCATCAGCGCGCTCCCCGATGGCCGCGATCGGCACCAGCCCATGCACCACCGCGGAGGCCACCTTGGCGGCGACGGCCGCATCGGTCTCGTTGTCGTACTGACGACGCTCGGAGTGGCCCACGATCACGTACTGGGCGAGATCGGCCAGCATCAACGGCGAGATCTCGCCGGTGTACGCGCCCGACTCCTGGGCGTGCATGGTCTGGGCGCCGATGCCCAGCCCGCCGGGCTCGACCGTGCCACCCCCGACGCCGGTGGCCACCGCCTCCAGGAAGACGGCCGGTGGACAGACCACGGTGCGCACCGGCAGGCCGGCCGTGGCCGCTGCGACATCGGCGGCCAGCAGCACCGCAGCAGAGCGGCTGACCGGGTTCATCTTCCAGTTGCCGGCCACCAGCGGCACGCGCGCGGCAGCCACTCAGCGGGCGTCCGACCGCAGATCGGCGGCGAGTCCCACCAGGCGCCGCAGCCGGTGGTTGACCGCCGAGCGGCTGATGCCCAGGGCCGAGGCCAGCGTGTCCAGGTCCGCATCCGGCTGTGCACGGCGCTGGGCAGCCGTCTCACGCAGTCCATCCGGCAGGCGTTCCAGCTCACCGGCGCCGACCAGCTGCGTAATCGCCTGGAGCTGCCGGTCGGCGGCACGCACGGTGCGGTCGACGTTGGCCTCCTCAGCGTTGAGCAGACGGTTCAGCCCGTTGCGAACGTCGCGCGCCACGCGGCCCGCCTCGAAATCGAGCAGGGCGTGGTTGGCGCCGGTCAGCCGCAGCAGGGTGGCCACCTCCTCCTGGCCCTTGAGATAGACGACCGATCGTCCTCGCCGACGCAGCAGGCCGCCATGCACTTCGACGCTGCGCAGCCGTCCAAGCAGCTCCACGGCCTGAGCGGCGTCGTCGAAGACAAATTCGACGTGCGTGCCGGCGGCGCCAATCGAGATCGAGGCGTTCAGCAGCGAGCCACGCAGAAATGCACGCCGGTCGCAGGGCTTGGCATCCGCCCAGCTCCACTCGTCTGCCCCGGAGCGGTCGAGCACGACCTGCAGGTGATGCCGGCGACCAGCCGGCCGGTGGGTAGCGCCGCGGCCGCCGGCGGGCATCGGCCCGTCGGCCCGCATCCCGATGGCCGCGGCGAGCTGCACGGCAACGCGGGCGGTGGCGTGATCGAGCGTCCGAATCCGTGAGGACTGCGGTCCGCGACGACCGCCGGCGAACAGCAGCCCGGCCAGCTCGGCGCAACGGCAACAGATGCGTGCTGGCTGAATGCGGGCTAGCTCACCCTTCAGCTCGGTGGCGACCAGCATCCGGGGGGTCAGACGGCCGACGCGGTGGGGCGACGCACACGCCGATGGCGGACGCGCTCGGACCGCTCTTCCTGCTGGAGGCGCATCAGCGCGGCCGCCAGCTTGGCGGAGTCGTGCCTGTGGGCGTTGCTGACGTCGACCAGGTCCTCCTCGATAACGGTGACCGGCAGGTCCTCCAGGCGCCGCTCATCGACTCGCACTGGCTGGCCCAGCCAGCCCTCCGGCCGGCGCGCCGATTGATTGCCGTTGAGCAGCGCGTAGTCGATCATCTCATCGCCGACGTGGTTGAAGAGGGCTTCCAGGTGGGCGGCCGCGCTGTAGCTGCCCGTCTCCCCGGGTTGGGTGGCCACGTTGCAGACGTAGACGCGCACCCCGGTCGCCGCGGCCACCGCATCACGGATGTCGCTGATCAGCAGGTTCGGCAGGACGCTCGAGAACAGGCTGCCGGGGCCGATGACGATCAGGTCCGCCTCCAGGATGCGTTCCAATGCCTCCGAGCTGGCGCGCACGTCGTCGGGCTCGATGGTGACCTGGGCGATCGGCTCATCCGCGTGGCTGATGGCGACCTGCCCCTGCAGCCGCCGGCCGGACTCCAGGATGGCGCCCAGGTTGAGTGGCACGCTGGTGGCAGGCAGCACCTGGCCACGCACGGCCAGGACCCGGTTCGACTCCCGCACGGCCTCCTCGAAGTCGCCGGTCACCGCCGTCATGGCGGCGATGAACAGTTTGCCGAAGGCGTGATCGTCCAGGCCCGATCCGGGCGGGAAGCGGTACTGCATGAGCTGCGTCATGAGCGGCTCGGCATCGGCGAGGGCCGCGATGCAGTTGCGGATGTCGCCGGGAGGGGCGATCCCCAGCTGCTGCCGCAGGCGGCCGCTGCTGCCGCCATCATCGGCCACCGTGACGATCGCGGTGATGTTGGCCGAGTATCCCTTCAGCCCGCGCAGGAGGGTGGACAGGCCGGTGCCGCCGCCGATGGCCACGATGCGGGGACCGCGCGCCAGGTAGCGCTTGGTGTAGAGCACCTCCATCACCGAGTCGCCGCGAGCGACGAACGGCGAGATCATGCTCCGCATCAGGCCCCACACGCCGAATCCGGTGATCCCAAGGCCGATGGCCACCACCACCAGTCCCCGGATCGTCCGGTCCAGGCCGGCACCGGTCAGCGCGGGCACGAACGAGTCGGGAGGCAGGCTGCGGTATGCCACCACCAGCAGTGCGGCCGCGCCCAGCCCCAGGACTGTTATGCCGAGGAAGACGAGCAGCAGCCAGCGCTTAAGGTGCATGCCCGGGTACAGCCAGCGCGGGATCCGGACATGGCTCATCGCTCAAGCTCCCGGTGAAAGATGGCGACCGACGCGTTCTCCACGCTGCGCAGCCGCCCGGCGAGCTCCTCGGCCAGCGCGATCGACCGATGGTGACCACCGGTGCAGCCCAGGGCCACCGTCAGGCGCCCCTTGCCCTCCGCCTGATAGGCCGGAACGGTCAGGGTCAGCAGCTCGGCCACCAGGTCCAGGAAACGGCCGGCCGCCGGCTGGTTCAGGACGAAGTCGCGCACCGGTGTCTGCAACCCGGAGAGCGGCTTGAGATCCGGCACGTAGAACGGATTCGTCAGGAATCGCACGTCGAAGACCAGGTCCGCCTCGAGCGGGATGCCATATTTGAAGCCGAAGGTGATGATGTCGATCTGCAGCGCGTCCAGCGCAGCGTCGCGCGGAAGCAGGGCGAACAGGCGCTCCTTCAGCTGCGGGATCGACAGGTCGCTGGTGTCGAGCACGTGATCCGCAAGCTCACGGGTGGCGGCCAGCCCTCGACGTTCCTTGGCGATGCCTGCCTGAACGCCGCTGCGCGTCTGGAGCGGATGGCGATGCCTCGTCTCGCTGAAGCGGCTGACCAGCGCCGCGTCGCTGGCCTCGAGGTAAAGAACCTGGAGAGCCGTGCCGCGAGCCGCCAGCTCGCTGCGTGCCCGCTGGATGGCGGGCGCGGGATCGCCGGCGCGGATGTCGAGCACCAGGGCGACGCGCTCGTACCGCTCCGGCTCGGCGTCGCGCAGCGACAGGAATCGATCAAGCAGCTCGGGCGGCAGGTTGTCGACGGTGTAGAAGCCGAGGTCCTCGAAGACCTTCGACGCCTGGCTCTTGCCGGCGCCCGACAGGCCCGTGATGACGACGACCAGGCCACCGCCCTGAGCTGGCTGCGGCGCTGGCGCGACCTTGGCGCGGCGCGTGGCCTCGCCTGCCGTCGCCGTGGTTGCTCGCGCTCGTGCCATGCTCCGATCCTGGTCGTTGGGTCGAAAGCGAGTATAGCCCGCGATCTCAGTCAGACTGTCCGCGCGCCAGGCCGATCACCGTCGCCGCCACGCTGGCCCGCAGCGCAGCCAGGTCGTAGCCTCCCTCCAGGCAGAGGCCCACGCCACCCAGGCCGAGCCGCCGCGCGAGGGAACCCAACGCCTCAGCCACGGTGCCGAATCCGTCCTCCGTAACCTCCAGCATGGCCAGCGGGTCGTCACGGTGGGCGTCGTAGCCGGCAGAGACCAGGATCGCCTCTGGGGCAAACGCCTCGACCGCCGGCAGGAGCTGCACCACCCACGCCTGGCTGAACGCATCGTCGCCGCTCCCCGCGGGCAGCGGCACGTTGTGCTTTGTGCCGGTGGCCGGTCCGCTTCCCTGCTGCGCGGCGCTGCCCGTGCCGGGGTAGAAGGGCGACTGGTGAGTCGAGGCGTAGCACAGGTCCGGATCGGCGTCGAAGATCGCCTGCGTGCCATCGCCGTGGTGCACGTCCCAATCGACGATCGCGATGCGTTGCGCCAGCCCCACCGCGCGCAGCCCGGCCGCGGCGATGGCCACGTTGTTCACGAGGCAGAAGCCCGCCGCCCGCTCTTCGGACGCGTGATGGCCAGGTGGGCGGACGGCGGCGAAGGCCACGCTGGCTTCTCCCCGGACTGCGGCCGTCGCGGCGGCGAGCGTCGCGCCGGCGGCCAATCGCGCGGCGACCATGGACCCCGGCCCCACGTAGGTGTCGGCGTCGACCCAGCCTCCACCGCGGGTGGCTCCGGCCTCCAGCGCGGCGAGGTACCAGGCCGGGTGGATGCGCTCCAGCTCTGCATCTGTGGCCGGAACCACGGCCGGGCGTTCCAGGCGTGCCGCCAGCGCGTCGGCTGCATCGGCCACACCCTCGACCACGGCGTCCAGCCGCTTGGGTCGCTCGGGGTGGCCACGAGCCGCATGAGAAGCCATCCCCTCGTCGGTCAGCAGCTGGATCGGCCCGTTCGCAGCCATCGGTCCTAGCGCCTGAAGAGGCGAATGATCAGCAGCGAGCCTTCGAACAGGATGAACATCACGCCTGAAAGGATGAGCGGCGAGATCGGGTCACCGCCGGGCGTCAGCACGATCGCGAACAGCACGATCGCCAGGACCGCCCAGCGCCGTCGGCTGGCGATGCGCCGGTAGTTCAGCACGCCCACCCGCGCCAGGCCGATGAGCACGATCGGGAATTCGAGTACCAGGCCGAAGGCCAGCATCATGGTCGTCACGAAGCCGATGTAGCCGTCGATCGTCAGGTTCGGCGTGGCCAGCCCTTGGGAGAAGTTGAGCAGGAATTGCAGCGTGTATGGGATGACCAGGTAGCCAATCAGCACGCCGGTCACGAACAGGATCAGAGCAGCGCCGATTACCGGCCACACGTAGCGCCGCTCACGTGGCGTGAGGCCCGGGCCCACGAAGCGCCATAGCTGCCACAGGATCACCGGCATGGCCATGGCGATGCCCAGGAAGCCGGCGATCTTGAGCTGCGCGGTCAGCGCGTCGGCCGGCGCCAGGAAGATCAGCTCACGACTGGCCGCCGGCAGGCGGTCGCGCAGCAACGCCAGGACGGGCCGGGATAGAAGGAAGCCGATGACGGCTGCGCCGAGCACGGACAGCACGATCACGATCAGTCGCCGGCGGAGCTCCTCGAGGTGCTCCACCAGCGTCATGGTCGTGGTCTTATCGGTCACGATCGGTCACCGCTCATTCGACCAGGCACTGCGACATGCGCGTTCGCCGTGGTCAGGTGAAGTTGACCGCCACGGCTCAACGGCCTGGCGGCTAGGGGCCCTGTGCCTTCAGTCGGTGTCGTTGCGGTCGGGCGCCGGCGCGGAGGCAGGTGGCGATGCTGGAGGCGAGGCGGGTGGCTTCTTGGTATTCCCGCGGATCGACTCCTCCAGGTCGTTGGAGGCCTTACGGAACTCGCGAACCCCACGACCGATCGCATTCCCGATATCCGGCAGCTTGCCGGGTCCGAAGACGATCAGGACGACCACGAGCAGGATGATGAGCTCGGGCCAACCGATTGGTCCCATCTTCTCGGCAGTTCCTCGTTCGTGG
>JBDUEE010000101.1:0-3537 GCA_040002615.1 Chloroflexota bacterium
TGACGACGTGCTCGCCGAACTTCGCTGACCTGGCTACGCCGGCGCCATGACGGTCAGGCCCGCGGCACGAGCGGCCGACGCGAGGCGAGCGTCATAGGTGACCAGCGCCGCCAGCTCCTCCCCGATGGCCAGGGCCGATGCGAGATGAATGGCATCCAGGGACCGCAGGCCCGGTGGGCCGAGTTCCGCGGCTCCCGCAGCGATGGACTCGTCCAGCTCCACCAGCTGCAGATTCATCAGGACCTCGCGGATTGGCTCTGAGCCAACGGCGACGCTCTCCGCTCCCCGCCGTGCGAGGGCCCGTGGCACCTCCACCGTCGCGATGCGGCTCGTGATGCGGCTGTCATAGCGCCCTAGCTGCTCGCGGAGTGCATCGGTCTCCGGCTCGAGGGTGGCCAGCTTTACGATTGCCGACGCGTCGAGATAGCACGTCGTCAACGCTCTTCCTCGTCGCGCATTTCCTGGAGGATCTCGGACAGCGGACGCCCGGCCGGCAGCTTGATCGGCGGCGGGATCTCGTCCCAGGTCCGGCTGGCTGGCGCAATGCGGCCTTCGGCCACCATTCGCTCGATGGTCGACATCGGCCGGCCCTCCAGCGGCGTCAGCCGGGCCACCGGTTCCCCGCGCTCGGTCACCTCGTAGGCGCGCCCTTCGTCACGCACGCGCTTGACATAGACCGATAGGTTCTGGCGCAGCTCGCGGATGCCCACACGTGGCCTCGGCTTCTTCATGACGCACAACTGTAGCACAGTGAGTGCCAGTGGGCGGTCGGTCGCGCGCCCGTACAGGGCAACCGGCAGATTCAGATGGCAGCCGCACCAGGACGCCAGTTGTTGCCAAAACCGGCCGTGCTGCTGGCCGAGAGCCGCACCTGACCACAAACACATCTCCAATCGGCAGCGGTGCGGCGGTGGTCTGAATTTGACAACTTGCAGTGCGCCAGGCGGAGGACGCCGCGATTGGGCGGCGGATTCCCGGGCATCAGCCGCCGCGATAGACGCCACCGCGATGACCGATCTTGATCACAACCACGATTCAGCGCCTTCCGCTTCCGCGTCTCCTCGTCGTCATCGGGATCGGCGCCGATGCGCCGGCGTCCCAGGCGTTCCAGCAGCGACGTCACCCGCGGAGCATTTCCAGCGCGGGCGCCATGGCGTCGAGCGATTCCATCGATTGCGGCGTCAGAGTCAGCTCGAGCTGGCTGAAGCCCGCGGCGTGAAGCTCCCGAAGGGCGTCCGTTATCGTCTCGGCGTTGCCAACAATGCTCGTGTTGGGCGGTGCGTCGGCAGCACTCGAGGCGAGTGGCGCAACATCAATGCCCGCTGAGCGCCCGATGCTCTCCGGGTCACGCCCGACCTCGGCACAGGCGCTGTTGAACGCAGCGACCTTGCGCGTGAGCTCCTCGCGGTAATCCGGCTCCTCGACGTAGCAGCTCCAGATGTCGGCTAGCTTCGCCGCGTGCCGCATCCCCTTCGGGCCGTGGCCGCCGATCATGATCGGGATGCCGTTCGGCCGCGGGCCGACCGGGCGCTGAGGAAGATCTCGGGCGGCGTGCCACTTTCCTTCGAAGTCGGCGCGACCGCCACGCAGCAGCGGCACGATGATCTCGAGCGCCTCTTCGAAACGCGCGTAGACCTGGTCCTCTGGCAGGCCGAACGCCGTTGCCTGACCCGGCCATGCATGCCCCGCACCGAGGCCGAAGACGAAGCGCCCGCCGCTGATCTCGTCGATCGTCTCGGCCGCCTTTGCCACGATGCCGGGATTACGGTAGAGCGCCGACATGACCCAACTGCCGATCTTGACGCGCGACGTCACGGCGGCGAGCGCTCCCATCATCGCTACGCCATCCCAGAACCCGCGCTCGGTCTCGGGCGTGCGGCGCCAGAGAAGCTCATCGGGGGCCCAGACCGTATCGAAACCGATCTCCTCAGCCCGCAGCGCGAGCGCGCGGAGCTCCTCCCATCGGGCTGTCACCCCATTGGGAGGGACTTCCCCGGTGAACAGGACCAGGCCGATTTCGAGCGGTTTCACGCTCGGGCCGACCTCGGCGAAGACCGGATACATCCCGTCATCCCGCCCCTGTCAACGCTCGCCGTGCCCGGGCCAGCATGGGCCGATGATAGACAGCGGAGCAACTGTCGCGCGGCCGTACAAGCCAGAAACCGGCAGATTCAGATGGCAGCCGCACCAGGACGCCAGTTGTTGCCAAAACCGGCAACGCTGCCGGCCGAGAGCCGCATCTGACCACAAACACACCCCCAAACGGCACTGGTGCGGCGGTGGTCTGAATTTGACAACTTGCCCGGCCGTGCCGCGATCAGCGCGCGCCGTCAGCGATCGCTGGAATATCGAGCCCCAGCTGGTGGGCAAGAGCCTGTCGCACCGCGCGCCGACGCGCCCTGTCCGAAACGCTGCCCAGTGGTGCAGAACGCACGCGCCGCAGCGAGATCGTCCGAATCTGGCTGCCCACGATCACTCCGTCCCGCGTTTGGCCGGCCTCCCCGGCAGGGATTGGAACGTCGCCGGGATAGCGGGCCTCCGAACGAGTCGCGGTGATGGGAAGGATGGTCGCCAGGCCAGACCGATGGAACGGCTCGTATGAGACCACCAGCGCCCTCCGAGTCCCCGCCTGCTCGTGACCCTTCGCGGGGTCGAGGTCGACGATGACCACCGACCATCGCAGGGGAGGGCTCAGGCCGGCCATGTCTCCCGATCTGCCGTTCGGTACGCGACCTCCAGCGCATCGGCCTCCGCGAGGAAGGCTGGGTCGTCGGCTGCGGCCGCCCAGGCATCGGCCTCCCGTGCGTCGCGCACACGGCGTTCGAGCTCATCCACCGCCAGCTCGATCACCGCATCCTGGGACGATGCCAGCCCGTACTCCTCCGCCATCTCACGCACGCGGCGCACGGTGGCCGGGGCGAGGTTGTAGGTGCGCTTGACCCGCGTTGCCATGCGACAGATCCTCGCACGTCCATATCTGGGTGTCAATCTACGTCCACTTCCGGACGCACCGATGCCTTCTAACTGGGCGCTGACGAGCGTGTAGGGTAGGCGGCATGGAGACGCTCGGAACGATCTTCCTTTACCTGCACATCGGCGGTGCGATCGTCGCGTTTGGGCCGACCATCGCGCTCCCGTTCATCGCCGCCAAGGCGGCCCAGGAACCGATGCATGGCAACTTCGCCCTTCGCGTCAGCGAGGTCATCGTCTCGCGCGTCGTCGAGCCGGGGGCGGGCTTCGTCTTCCTGATGGGCGTTGGCCCGATCTGGACCAGGGGCTGGAACCCGTTCACCACGCTGTGGCTCGGCCTGGCGATCATCCTGTTCCTCATCACCCTCGGGTTCTCGCTCTTCGTTCAGACACCTGTGCTGAAGCGGATGATCGGGCTGACGTCGGGACCGCCGCCGGCCCCCGTCGAGGGCGCGCCTGCCGGCCCACCGCCCGAGTTCGTCGCCCTCTCGAAGCGGGCGGCCCTTGGCGGTCAGTTCATGCTGCTGATGCTCTTCTCCCTCCTGTTCCTGATGGTGTTCAAGCCCT
>JBDUEE010000102.1:0-6619 GCA_040002615.1 Chloroflexota bacterium
GTTCCTGGTGTCGCTCAGCAAGAGCGTCGAAGCCTCAGAGCGCTGAGCTCCTTCCCCCGCGTCCCGTGACCGGCACGCCACGCCGCCTCCGCCTGCTGGCCGGCTTCCTGCTGCCCGCTGCGCTGGTCGCCTGCTCCGGCCCATCGCCTGGCCCGTCAACGCCGTCGTCCGCGTCGCGGCCGGCGAGCGGCGGCCCGTTGAGCAGTGTCGGCCCGGCTGGCATCGGCACCATCATTCCCGCCCCCGGCTCGGACAGCAGCATCTACCAGCCGAACCCGCGGGCGATCGTGGTCGCGATCGATCCGGGGCACGGCGGCTGCCTGGACTGGGGCGTGCCGGATCCCCGGCGACGCGGCGTGCAGTATTCCGAGAAGACGATGACGCTGGCCATTGCGCAGCAGCTGCGCCAGATGCTCGAAGCGCAGGGCGTGACGGTGGTCATGACGCGCAACGACGATTCGGCGCTGGCCGGCGACCATTACCCACCGCTCGGCTGCAACGGGCCACCGTGGCGCGACGTGAACGGCGACGGTGAGTCCGGCTTCGACCCGGAGGGAGCGGTGCGCACCCGGGACGAGCTGCAGGCGCGCCTTGACCTGGCCAACATCGTGCGGGCCGACGTCCTGCTCAGCATCCATATCAACTCGCTGACCCAGGGCGGAGTTGTCTTCGAGGTCGCCGCGACCGAGACCTTCTATACCGATGAGACCGCCTGGGGCGCCGATGTCACCGCGCCGCTGGCGCAGGCCATCCAGGATGGTGTGGTGGCCTCCCTGGATCGTGCCGCCGACTACGACCGCCAGGATCGCGGGATCGATGCCCACAACCTGTTCATCGTGGCGCCACCGTTGCTGAAGACGACGTCCGACCGCCCGGACGTTCGCAAGCAGCCGACGCGCGGGGCGTTGATGCCGTCGATCCTGACCGAAGTCGGCTCCATAAACCTCAAGGCCGAGCAGAACCTGCTCGCCTCGGCAGCTGGCCAGCGAGCTGCGGCGGAGGGCATCTTCGAGGCCTTGACCAGTCATTTCGCCGCGCGTCGGCTGGCAGTTGCGTACCTCCTGCCGGAGCTGGAGCCGGGCCCTGGGACGATTCCCACCGCCGTGGCCGGCGAAGGTCCACCGTTCTGGCTGTCGGCGGCACCCACCGATGAGCTGGTTGTGCGGCTGACCAATACGGGCAGCCAGCCGTGGCCCGCTGATATGCAGCTGCTGGGTGGCTGGCAGGCGTCAGATCAGCCATACCTGCGCCTCCCGCCCGACTCGCTGGAGCCACTGCTGAGTGACGCGATCCCGCCGCTGGCCCCCGGCGAGGCGATCGACGTGCGGGTGACGCTGCCGGCAAGCGGCTCCGAGCCGGGGGTGGCCTGGATCACGTTGGCCGGCCCTCAGGGTCCACTCACCGACCTTGGCCAGCCGCCGTTGCAGATCGCCACGATGGGCCGAACGGCGGGTTGACCCTCCTTCTGCGGCGCTCTACCATCGGCGTTGCCAGATCTTGGACCGGCACGCTGGTTTCGCCGGCTCGGGGATGAGCGGGATCGGGCAATCGTAAGGACATCCGCTGGGGAGTGTCACTATTGCCTGATCCGCAGCGGCCGCTGCGCCGACTGACCCACGCGCGTCCGTTGTCAAGGGCAGTCACGCACCTTGCCGTCATCGGTCTCGTAGCTTTCGCTTCCGCCGTCGGCATCGCCGCGGCGCGTGGCCAGGCACCGGGATCTGCGGATTCCCCAACCGCGCTGCTGCCGTTCGACCTCGTCTCTCACGCACGCGGTGCCGATGGAATTGCCCAGGCAGGCCGCTCCAGCACCTTCCAGCTGCAGGCCGATCCGAACCAGCCGGACCCGCTGGTCGCCCGACGCGAGGTCCGGGCTCTTTCCACGCCACTGCCCACTCCATTGCCCACCCCGGTGGCACCGCCGCCACCAGCCCCTGACACCCCCGTGGCAGTCGCTGCCCCGGCTGCCCCTGCTCTCGTGCAGCCGATTGTGCAGGGCACCGGCATCCTGGCCTGGCCGGTGGCCGGCGGCACGATCACCACCTACTTCAGCTCGGCTCACCTGGCGATCGACATCGCCGCGCCCTACGGGACGACGGTCATGGCGGCCGACAGAGGTGTGGTCACCTGGGCCGGCTGGCGCACGAACGGCGGCGGACTGGTGGTCGCCATCGACCACGGCAACGGCATCAGCACCGTCTACAACCACCTCGGCTCGATCTGGGTCGGGCCGGGCCAGGTGGTGAACAAGGGAGAGGGCATCGCCGCCGTCGGCTGCACGGGCGTCTGCACCGGCCCGCACGTCCACTTCGAGACGATCGTGGGCGGCGTGCTGGTCAACCCCCTGCGCTACCTGTAGCCGCCTCCGGGCGATCGACGGGCCTCGCCTGGCGGCCGGTGCGGGGGCCGTTGGTATCATCGGTGCCCGATGTTCGCTGACCACGCCCGCATCCTCGTGGCTGCCGGCGCAGGAGGCGACGGCTCTGCCTCCTTCCGGCGTGAGGCGCACGTGCCCCGGGGTGGACCCGATGGTGGCGACGGGGGCAAGGGTGGCGACATCGTGCTGGTGGTCGATGCCGGAATGACCACGCTGGGCGACTTTCAGCACCGCCGCCACGTTCGTGCTCAGCCAGGAGGCCGCGGCTCGCGACGCCGGTCGCACGGGCGCAACGGCGGCGTCATCGTCCTGCAGGTCCCCCCGGGCACGGTGGTGCGCCTGGCGGCGGAAAAGGGCAGCGGCGCGGAGGCGACCGAGATGCTGGGGGAGCTGCTGGCTCCCGGTGATCGGCTGGTGGTTGCGCGCGGCGGTCGTGGCGGGCGCGGCAACGTCCACTTCGCCTCGCCCACGCATCGTGCCCCAACCCACTTCGAAAAGGGCCAGCCTGGCGACGAGCGCTGGATCGAGCTGGAGCTGAAGCTGATCGCCGACATCGGGCTGGTGGGTGCCCCGAACGCCGGCAAGTCGACCCTGCTGGCTGCGCTGACCGCCGCTCGGCCCAAGGTGGGGGCATTCGCCTTCACCACCACCAGTCCCAACCTGGGTGTCATGGCCATCGACGACGAACAGACGGCGGTGATCGCCGACGTTCCGGGCCTGATCGAGGGTGCCAACGAGGGCCACGGGCTGGGCCATGCCTTCCTGCGGCACGTCGAGCGAACGCGCGTGCTGGTTGGGGTGGTGAATGGCGCGGCGCCCGACCCGGTTGGAGGGTGGCGGGCGGTGGAGGGCGAGCTGCGGCTGCATGACCCTGCGCTCCTGAGGCGCCCGATGCCCGTGGTCGTGACCAAGCATGACCTGCCGGAGGTCAGCGAGCGCTGGCCGGAGCTGCGTGCCCAGCTGCAGGCGGACGGCCATCAGCCGATCGCCGTATCGGCCCACGACGGAACGGGTCTCGATCCGCTGCGGCAGGCCCTGGCCGATGCGCTCGAGCAGGCGAGCCACGCCGATGCGGAGGAGCCGGGGGAGTCTCCGGTCCGCGTGCATCGCTTCGATCCGCTCGAGACCGGCTGGGAGGTGGTGCCCGAAGGCGGAGCGCTGCGGGTGCGCGGGCGCCGGATCGAGTCGGCAGCGGCGCGCATCGACTTCACCAACGAGGAGTCCCGCGATCGGTTCCAGCGCACGCTGGAGCGCATGGGCATCGACGCGGAGCTGCGGCGCCAGGGCGCGGCGCCGGGCATGTTGGTACGTGTGGGACGGGTGGAGCTCGAGTGGGCGGACGACGAGTGAGCCGGCCGGCGGTGCCCCTGTCTGCAAAGGAGCGCGCCCGCCTGGCAGCCGTTCCCAGCTCGCAACCGGACGAGCAGCTGCAGCCACGGGAAGCCGGTCAGCAACCGACGCGCATCGGCATCCTGGGCGGCACCTTCGACCCGCCGCATATTGGGCACCTGTGGCTCGCAACCCTTGCCGCCGATGCCCTGCCCCTCGACCGCGTGGTGTTCATGCCCGCCCCGCAGCCACCGCACAAGCGCGGCCAGGCCATCAGCTCGATCACCGATCGGCTGCTGATGACGCGACTGGCGATCAGCGGAAACGATGCCTTCGAGCTGTCCACCCTTGAGGTCGGGCGCCACGGCCCCTCGTTCACGATCGACAGCGTCGAGGAGCTGCGGCGGGCGTACGGCGACACGCAGCTGTTCCTGCTGATGGCCAGCGACACGCTGGCGCAGATCGACTCGTGGCGCGAGCCCGACCGGCTGCTATCGCTGATCGAGTGGGCGGTTGCGCCACGACCCGGCAGCAGCCTGCCGAACGAAGATCGGCTGCGGGAACGCTTCGGCGCGGCCGCGCAACGGATTCACCTGCTGGAGGGGCCTTCCCTCGACGTCAGCGCCACCGAGGTCCGACGGCGGGTGGCGGCCGGACGGGCCATCCGCTACCTTGTGCCGGAGGCGGTCGGGGAGCTGATCCTCGAGAAAGGCCTCTACCGGCGGTCTCGGCGGGGCTGAGCGGCCGCCGACCTCACAAACCTCGTGCATCGGGAGCTGGACCTGGCAGAAGCGGCGAAGGCGAGCACCGCGCAGGATCCGGGCGAGCTCGCCCACCGGATCGTGGACGTGGCGTCCGACAAGAAAGCCTCGGACATCGTCCTGCTGCGCACCGCCGAGGTGACCTCCATGGCCGATTACTTCGTGATCGCCAGCGGTCGCAGCGACCGGCAGGTCCAGGCGCTGAGCAAGGCGATCGTCGACGAGCTGCGCGACGAAGGCATCAAGCCGCTCGGCATCGAGGGACAGTCAAGCGCGCGCTGGGTGCTGCTCGACTACGGCAGCGTCATCGTCCACCTGTTTGCCCCGGAGGAGCGCGAATACTACGGCCTCGAGCGCCTGTGGAGCAACGCCACCCAGGTCGTGCGGCTGGTCTGATGGCCTGACCGGAGTACTGCATAGGTACTGGGGGGTACTGCTCCGCTACTCCTATTGAGCCCTGGCTGGACCGATCCCATGCTCCGGCTCATGAGCGACTTTGCCTCCCTGTCAAGGCCGATCGAGACCTGCCGGTTCTGCAGCGGACAGCTGCTGACCAGCGTGTTCGACACCGCCTTCAAGGACACCGTCGCCGAGGAGCGGCTCTTCTTCGCCATTCCCGGGGCGCTGTGCGTGCCGTGTCGCCAGCTGTACGTCGATCAGCAGCTGATCGGGATCCTGGGCCTCAGCGAGGCGCGCTGCACCTTCGCCATCGAGAGCGACCGCGTCCTGCGCGCCGGGGCGGCCTAGATTCCCCTCGCCGCCCGCGGCATCCCGATCAGGTAGCCGCCCAGCCACGCGACCAGGGCCGGCTCAGGTTCCATCACGTTCGTCTTGATCGCCAGATCCGCCTCGAACAGCCCGGTCAGCATTGCCTCCAGCTCCGCGCCCGAGTAGCGGCGCGCCGCCTCCACCAGCCGCTCCGCCATCCGCGCGTTGCCGCGCCCAACGCGCTTCGTCAGCTCCGCCGGCGGCACGCCGCTGGCGGCAAGGTCTCGCGCGACGATCAGATCCGAGATGCGACCCTGCAACGCGCCCAGGATGCGCAGCACCGGCTGACCCTCGACCAGCGCCCGGTCCAGGGCGGCCGCCGCCGCGGCGGCATCCCGCCGATCGACCGCATTGGTGATCGCGAACAGGCTGGCCGGTCGAGTGTCCGCCACCAGCTCTTCGACGTCCGCCGCGGTGATCGGCCGACCGGCGGCATACGTGGCGAGCTTGTCGAGCTCGCTGGCGGCGATGCGGGTCTGCTCGCCGCGCTCGATGTCCGATTCGCTCACCGCTCCGCCGATGCGTTCGGCCAGCACCGCCGCCGCCCGCGGCTCGATGCTGCTGCCGATCTGCTCGGCGCGTGACCGGATCCAGGACTGCAGCTCGCCGCGGCGCGGGGCGATGCGCTCCTCCACCACGCCACCGCGAGTGATCACCGCATCGGCCAGGCGGGCCAGCAGGGGAGGCATGCGACCGGCATCGCGCGTCGAGCGCACGTCGATGAACGCCAGCGCGGCGCCGTCCGGCAGGTCGCGCGCCAGGCCGATGAGTCGATCCCCGCTGGCGGTCGAGCGACCGGCGGCACGCACTGGTTGTCGCAGCACTGCGAGGTGAACGCCGAACATGCCGACCGTGCCGGCCTCCAGCTGCGCTCGATCAAGCGCGGCCTCGTCCGGGCTGCGCTCCGGCAGGATCTCGGCTCGGTCATCTGCACCGATGCGACGCGCGAAGGCACCCAGCAGCTGGTCCAGCTGGAAACCGTCGTCGCCGTGGCCCAGCAGCAACGGGATGGTCACGCGCCCGCCTGCCAGGCGGTGCGAAGGCGCTCCAGGAGCTCATCTGCCTCGACGCCTGCCGCCTCGCACAGCTCAGCCTCCAGCGCGTGCGCCGGGCGCCGGGAAGCCTCCAGCTGGGCGGCGTACTGCGGGTGGCGGGCCGCCATATCATCGATCCGCTGGTCGATGGTCAGGAACTCCTGCGCCACGTGCCGATCCGCCACCGATACGATGACCGACGGCCAGCCACGCGGGAAGCATCGGTCGTCAAGCAGGCACGTCACCGGGTGCGAAGCAACCGGCGCGGCCAGCTCAGGGAAGCCCATCTCGGTCAGCCGCTCGGCCGCCACTTCGCCATGCACACCGCCTCCTCCGCGCGTTGCCGGCTT
>JBDUEE010000103.1:0-12691 GCA_040002615.1 Chloroflexota bacterium
TGGTACCGCATACCGGATTCGAACCGGTGATCTCCGCCTTGAGAGGGCGGTGTCCTAGGCCTCTAGACGAATGCGGCCCGTCGTCCGCGGGTGTCCGGGACGGCGGCGAGTATAGCAAGCGGTCCGGCAGGGTCTCAAACTGAGCCGATGACCAGCGACCCGACCCGCAAGCAGATCCTCACGCTCCTGGGCGGGCACGGCGCCCACATGACCTTCGAGGAGGCCGTGGCGGACTTCCCGGACGACGCGATCAACGCGTTTCCACCCAACGTGACGTATACGCCCTGGCACCTGGTCGAGCACCTGCACCTCACCCAGCTCGACATGCTGGAGTACGTGACCAGCGCCGACTACCCGCGACGGGACTGGCCGGCCGATTACTGGCCGGCGAGTGAGGCGAGGGCGACCCCGGCGGGATGGGCGGCATCGGTCCAGTCCTTTCTGGCGGACCTCGCCCGGCTGCGTGAGCTGGTGGCCGATCCGGACCGCGACCTTGACGCCCCGATTCCGTGGACGTCCGGCCACTCGCTCCTCCGCTGCGTGCGGATCATCGCCGACCACAACGCCTATCACGTCGGTGAGTTCGCGATCCTGCGCCAGGTGATGGGGACCTGGCCGCCGGCACATCAATGAGCCAGCGCCAAGTCGGGGGTACAACCAGCGGTTTTGTATGAGCATTCCTCCTGGCGTTCCGTGTCAGCCTGACAACGCGCTGCTTGTACCCACGGCCGGTATCTCTCGCGCCGGCGTTGATACGCAACCTCGGATAGTACGGCGCCAATGGATCCGCGCGTTGAGGCTCAGCGGGAGGCGCCGGCAGCTGTGAGGCTGGCGGTCATGGCATGGCGCCGCTCCTCCAGCCAGCCGAGCACCGAGCCAGCGACCTGCGGCCAGGTCTCCTCGCCCATCACCAAACCGAAGTGCGAGGCCGACGGGAAGTACTCGTAGGCGGCGCCCAGCAGGTCGGCCGTGCGGCGCGCATCGGTGGGATGGATGACGTCATCGCGCCCGGCGGCGATCACTAGCGACGGCACATCGATGCGCGCGGTGTCGACCGCAACGCCGCGCATCCGCTCACGGCGGGCGCTGCCCGACTCTCGGGCGCCATCGAGCATCTCCTGCATCTTCTCCAGCGCCTCATCCCCCATGTCGGGCATCACCTCGTGCAGCCGATCCCAATCGGTGATCCAGCCCCACCAGCGCGCGTCGTAGACGGGCGGCACGTCCTTCAGCTCATGGTCGCTGGGCCGTCGCGGCAGCGCCGCGGCCGGCGGTGACGGGGCAAGCAGCACCAAGCCGAGCACCGGATCGCGCTCCGCGTACAGCATCGAGGCCAGCGCACCGATGCCCCAGCCGATGACCACCGGCGGCCGGCTAAGGTGGCGGACGGCCACGCCGATATCGTCCGCGTAATCGCGCATCCCCACTGAGCTGAGGTCCGCAACATCGGAGGTGTAGTGGCCGCGCAGGTTCATGGCGTGGGCTTCCCAGCCGCGCTCGGCGAAGTAGGCGCCGAAGCTTGACCACAGCCATGAGCCGGTAAGCGCGCCGTGCACCAGCAGCAGCGGTGGCTTGCGGCTGCGTCGCTCCGGCTGCTGGGTCTCGACGTAGATCCCCTCCGGCTCGATGTAGACCTCGTCGCGCTTGATGGCCTGGACCACGGTCGCCTCAGTCCTGCAGGGGGTTGAAGACCATGCCGGTCAAGAGTTTGGGATAGAAGTAGGTCGATTTCTGCGGCATCACGTCGCCAGCCATGGCAACGGCGGCGAGCTCCTCGAGTCGGGTGGGACGCACCAGGAGGGCCGCCTGCGCTTCGCCGCTCCCGACGGCGCGCCGCGCCTCGGCCTCGCTCCTAGTGTAGGCCAGCCGCTCCCCGGCTGCGACCTGCGTGGCATCGATGCCCAGCACGTCGTCGAGCAGCGCCGCGTGCAGGACGGACAGGTCCAGGCGCCCGACGACGGTGCTTACCCGCTCGCGCGCCATGCGCGCGGTCGCAGCCTCACGGTCCGCCATGATCAGGTAGCCGCGCCCGCCCGGCAGGATCAGGCCAAAGACCGGCTGGTCTAGCTCGCGGAGCGCGTCGAGCCTGCCGGGCAAAGCCTCCGGCGTCATCGGCTCCAACTGCCACATTGATCCCGGCTCATTGGCCAGGGACTCAAGGGCGTCGACGCTGGCGCCGCGAATGAGCCGATGGGTGGGCCTGATGTCGAGCTCTTCCATCTCTGCGTTGACCAGCACGACCATGATCCAGTCAGCCGCCAGCGCACCGGGCGCGCCATCGGCGAGCGCCGGGTCGGCGCGTACCTCGGCCTGATAGGCGAGCGCTGTCTCATAGCGATGATGTCCATCGGCGATGTACAGCCGCTGCTTCGAGAGGAAGCTCAGCAGCCGATCATCGGGCTCGACCTCGCCCAGGGTGTGCAGCAGGCCGTCGCCGTCGCGGGCGCGCCACTCATCGGTCCATGATCGGCTCATCACGTGCCGGTAGCGCTCGCTTCGATCGAAGTACAGGGCCAGGATCGGCGACACCTGGGTGCGCATGGCGCGCAGGTGCGCCAGCCGGTCGGCCTTTGGCCCGGGCATGGTGTGCTCGTGCGCCCGCACATCGGCACCGAAGGGCTCCAGCAGCACCCGGGCCAGCACGCCCTGGACCGACGGCTCGTCCGGCGTGCCCGTGGAAGCGAATGCGTAGTAATAGACCGATGCAGCCGACCGGAGTTCCAGAGTGCCGTCGCCAAGCCAGCCGGCAAGGGTCATGGCCGCTGCCGCATGGGGTTCGGGATCCGGCGGCAGCTCGAGGCGGATGGCATTGGCCGGGTGGCGCGCCAGCAGCTCCGCCTGCTGTTCGGCGCTGATGACGTCGTAGGGCGGACAGGCCAGGTCGCTGAGGTCGGTCACCGCTCGTCCGGGTGCCGGTCGGCCGCCAGCCGGTTCGTCGGGAAGGCGGATCCGCTCAGCGACGACAGGCTGCGCGAAGCGCTCCGGCGAGTATGCGATCGCCCGGAGGGGACGGACCAGGGGCATATTCCCGAGTCTAGCGGCGCCGCGTGACGAACGGCGGAGGCGCGTCGGTGACCGAGGCGAAGGCCTCCGGCACGCGAGCGGCGCGCGGCAGGGTGAATCGGATCAGGGTGCCGTGGCCGGCATCCGTGTTGGCGTGGGCGCTGATCTCACCGCCGTGCGAACGGACGATGGCGCGCGTGATGTAGAGGCCCAGGCCAAGGCCGCCGAAGCGCCGCCCGGCGTCTTCATCGGCCTGGAAGAAGCGCTCGAACACGACCTCCGCCTGGTCGGGGCTGATGCCGACGCCGGTATCGAGCACCGTGACCTCCACCCTGTCGCCAGCTGGCCGCGCCCTGACCGTCACCGGACCTCCGTCCGGCGAGTACTTGATCGCGTTGTCGAGCAGGTTGGTCAGGACCTGACCGATACGATCGCGGTCGGCGACGATCGGCAGCGCCTCGGGTGCCTCGGCCGACACGCTGCGCTCCGGGTGCTCGCGGCTCGTCCGGGCGGCTGCCTCTCGGATCTCCTCCGCCAGGTCCATCTTCTCCGGCTCGATGCTCACCTCACCGCGGCGGTCGATGCGGCTGACGTCCAACAGGTCATCCACCAGGCGCCGCATGCGGGTGACCTGCGAGCGGATGACGCGCATCTGCGACAGCTCCTTGGCGCCGGCCGAGTCGCGCATCCGCGCCTCGAGCAGCTGGGCGTAGCCCTGGATGCTGGTCAGCGGGGTGCGCAGCTCGTGGCTGACAATCGACAGGAAGTCGTCCTTGATGCGCTGCGCCTGCTGCTCGCGACGCACCTGCTCCTGCAGGTCGGCCCACAGCGCGGCATGATCGAGCGCCGGCGCGGCACGTTCGGCGATCGCCACCGCCAGGCGCAGCTCACCGTCGCCCAGCTGCGGTCCGGTCGTGCTTGCGGAGGCCAGCACGCCACGCACCGTGCCGCGCCACACGATAGGCACCGCCAGCATCGACACCAGTTCCAGCAGGCTGACGCCGTCAGGGTCGCCGGCGTCCGCCTCGAGCGGCTGGGCGGCCAGGAGCGGGGTGACCGTGGCGGCCGCGCCACCAGAGATCCCCTCGCCCATCCGCAGCTGGCGCCCGGCCAGGTGCGACCGCAGGCGATCGGTCAGTTGAACGTCACGGCCGTCGGCATCGGCCAACACCAGGCGCAGCGAGCCGGGATCGACCGGATCGGCCCGCACCACCAGCAACAGCCACGTCAGGTCTCCGAGCAGCGGCGCCGCCGCGCGCACGATCGCCTCAGCCGTCTCCTTGCGTTCCAGCGAAGTGCCGAACTCCGTGGCCAGCTGGGTGAGCAGCTCGGCCTCCTGGCGTCGGAGCCGCTCGCGCTCCTCCTCGGCCAGGCGCTGCTGCAGCCTGGCGTTCTCGGTCGCGCGACCGATCGCCACCCGCGCAAACAGGCCGGCGGCCAGCCCCAGCCCCAGCAGGTAGGCGATGCGGATGCCCAGCAGCTCACGCGCCGGGGCGCCCTGACCGGTGGCCAGCAGGATCACCGAGGCGTACATGAAGCCGATGACCACCGACGCCCAGACCGATGCCGCCAGTCCATACCGCAGCGCGACACCCAGCATCACCGGCAGGTAGAAGAGGAACGCATCCAATGCGCTGGGCTGAACGTAGATGGCCAGCGTGACCACGACCATGTCGAGCACGGTGGCCACGATCCCCACCTCCCTGGCCGGGAAGCGGCCGACCAGCAGCAGGATGACGCCGGTGTAGGCCAGCACGGCCACTGCCAGCCCCGCCAGCCACGGGAAGGAGGTGAGCTGCTCGCGGAAGAGGACGATCGCCACCAGCGCCGCGCCGGCGATCGTGGCGCGGACCACGGCAAGCTGCCGCTCCTGGGAGCGCATCTGGCGCTCGAGGTGGAAGTCCAGGTCCGGGAGGCGGCCTCCCGTTGGTTCCATCGGCAGCCGATCCTCAACGGGCTCAGGCGTGGGCCGGCCGACTATAGCATCGGGCACGGGGGCGTCCCGTGGCATGATCGGACCATGCCGGACCCGCCGCGCCTGTGGACCCCGCGCCCGGACGCCCGCACCGCCACGCGGGTCGGACACTACCTGGCCTGGCTGGAGCGCGAGCGAGGGCATCGCTTCGACGCGTACGACGATCTGTGGGCGTGGTCGACGGGCGATCTTGATGGCTTCTGGCGCTCGATCTGGGATCACTTCGACGTCCGCTCATCCGCACCTTTCGCGGCGACCCTGGCGGATCGCCGCATGCCGGGTGCGCGATGGTTCCCCGGCGCCGGGCTGAACTGGGCGGAGCACGCGCTGCGACTGTCCGGCCGCAGCGAGCGGGACGTGGTGGTCGTGGGCCGCTCACAGACGCGGGAACGGGTAACGCTCACCGTGGCGGAGCTGCGGGACCAGGTGGCGCGCGCTCGCGCCGGCCTGCAGCGCCTGGGCGTGAGCCGCGGCGATCGGGTCGCTGCCTTCATGCCCAACGTGCCGGAGACGCTGGTTGCGCTGCTGGCCACTGCCAGCCTGGGCGCCATTTGGACCTCGTGCGCGCCGGAGTTCGGCGTGCGCAGCGTGGTCGATCGGTTCAACCAGGTCGACCCCGCGATCCTGGTCACTGTCGACGGCTACGTGTATGGCTCACGCACGGTCGAACGGGCCGATGAGGTTGCCGCCATCCGGGCGGCGCTTCCCGGCCTGCGCGCGACGGTGGTCCTGCCCTACCTCCATCCGCAGGAACGCCGCATTCCGAACGCCACCAGCTGGGGGGAGCTGACCGCCGAGCGTGGACCGCTGACCTTCGAGCAGCTGCCCTTCGACCATCCGCTCTACATCCTGTACAGCTCCGGCACCACCGGGCTGCCGAAGCCGATCGTCCATGGTCACGGGGGCATCCTGCTCGAGCATCTCAAGATCCATGCCCTGCACCACGACCTGGGCGCGGCGGATCGCTTCTTCTGGTTCACGACCACCGGCTGGATGATGTGGAACTACCTCGCCTCCGGCCTGCTGGTCGACGCCACCGTGGTCCTTTACGACGGCGCCCCGGCAGATCCGGATCTGGCCACGTTGTGGCAGCTGGCGGCAGACGAAGGGGTCACCTATTTCGGCACCAGCGCCCCGTTCCTCATGGCGTGCCGCAAGGCGCAGCTGTCGCCTGGCTCGGCTCTCGATCTTTCGCGCCTGCGCGCCGTTGGTTCGACGGGGGCCCCGCTGCCGGCCGAGGGCTTCCGCTATGTCTATGACGCGATCAGCCCATCGGTCCATTTGCAATCGGTATCCGGTGGGACCGATGTCTGCACCGCCTTCGTCGGTGCTTCACCGCTCGTGCCGGTATGGGAGGGCGAGATCAGCTGCCGCCACCTGGGCTGCGCGGTCGAGGCCTTCTCTCCGGAGGGTCGGCCGCTGATCGGCGAGCAGGGTGAGCTGGTGATCACGGCGCCCATGCCATCCATGCCGGTCGCCTTCTGGAACGACGCCGATGGCGCACGCTACCGCGACGCCTATTTTGCCGAGTTCCCCGGAGTGTGGCGCCACGGCGACTGGATCACGATCACCGAGCGTGGCTCATGTGTGATCACGGGTCGCTCGGATGCCACCCTCAACCGCGGCGGCGTGCGGATTGGCACCTCGGAGTTCTACGCCGTGGTGGAGGCCCTGCCGGAGGTGGCCGATTCAGTGGTGATCCACCTTGACGAGAGCGACGAGCTGATCCTGTTCATCGCGCTGCGCGAGGGCTTCGCGCTGGACGACGCGCTGCGTGGGCGAATTGCGACGGAGCTGCGGCACACCCTCTCGCCGCGGCACGTGCCGGACCGGATCGTGGCGGTACCCTCCATTCCGCGCACGCTATCGGGCAAGAAGCTGGAGGTCCCGATCAAGCGCATCCTGACCGGGACGCCGGCAGGCGTTGCCGCCTCGCGCGGCTCGCTGGCGAATCCCGAATCGCTCGACGCGTTCGTTGAGATGGCGGCGACGCTGGCCGGGCCGCGCGAGACTGGGTAGGGCCGCCGACCCTGGCATTTCGGCAAATTCAGACCACAGCCGCATCAGGCGGCTCAGGGGTCATCCGAAGCGACAGATGCGAGGCCACAGCCGCATGAGGGCGGCACTTGACAAGAAGCGGGTTCACCGCGCGGCCACCATCTGCATTTGTCAATTCCCGAGGGCCAGCGCCATTCCGGCTGCCTCGGGATGGGGAACTACATGGCCCTCACGCCGAGCAGGTTGCGGGCGATGACCAGGCGCTGAATCTCGCTGGTTCCCTCCCCGATCTCGGTCAGCTTCGCGTCGCGCAGGTAGCGCTCAACGTGGTACTCGGTGATGTAGCCGTAGCCGCCGTGGACCTGGATCGCGTCGTTGGTGACCTGCCGCGCCACCTCGGACGCGAACAGCTTGGCCATTGCGGATTCAGTGGTATACGGCCGCCCCTGGTCTTTGAGCCAGGCCGCTCGGTAGACCATCAGGCGCGCGGCATCGATCTGCGTGGCCATATCGGCGATCTTGAACGCGACGCCCTGGAACGACGCGATCGGCCGATCGAACTGGCGGCGTTCCTTCGCATAGGCCGATGCCGCCTCGAATGCGGCCTGAGCCAGTCCCAGGGCCATGGCCCCGATACCAATCCTGCCGCCGTCGAGTGTCTTCAGGAAGAGCTTGTCCCCCTCTCCCTCCTCGCCAAGGAGGTTGTCCGCCGGAATGCGGCAGTCCTCGAAGATGAGCTCGCCGGTGTTCGAGGCATGGAGGCCCATCTTCTCTTCCATGCGGCCGATGGAGAAGCCGGCGCTATCGGCCTCGACGATGAAGGCGCTGATCATGCCCGAGTCGGCATCGCGGTCGGTGACGGCGGTGACGATGTAGGTCCCCGCCACCGCGGCATTGGTGATGAAGCGCTTCGTGCCGTTCAGCACCCAGTCGTCGCCGTCGCGGTGGGCGCGCGTGCGCGTGCCCCGCGAGTCGGAGCCGGCACCAGGCTCCGTAAGCCCATACGCGCCAAGCACCTGGCCGCTGGCCATGGGACGCAGGTAGCGCTCCTTCTGCGCGTCGGTCCCGGCGAGATAGATGGGATTGCAGCCGAGGCTGGTGTGGGCCGACACGATAATGCCGACGCTACCGCTTGCCCGCGACAGCTCCTCGATGGTGATGGCATAGGCCAGCGTGTCGAGCCCCGTGCCGCCCGCCTCCTCGGGGTACGGCACCCCCAGCAGTCCGAGCTCGGCGGCCTTGCGCACAATCGCGTGCGGGAACTCGCCCTTGCGCTCCAGCTCATCGGCGACCGGCATGATCTCGCGTTCGGCGAAATCTCGAACGGTACGTCGGATCTCGTCGTGCTGGGGGGACAGGGCAAAGTCCATCGGTCGGCAAGGCTCCGTTTTGCGGATTCCGTGGGCTGAGGCGGCGCGTGGCTGCCGGGTGGCGAGTCTAGCAGCGCCGCAGCGGGCACGGAAACGGCGGTCCGGTCAGGACTGCCGATACCCGCCTGAGGAAGGAGCGCGTGGCTCAGCCGCGTCGCCAGCGCTCGATCGCCTTTCGAGCCCGCATCTCGGCCGATCGCCGCTGCACAGCCCGGTGACGCCGGGTCGGCAGGGGCCTCGGTCGAGAGCGTTTGGCGTGGTTCGGCTTCGCCATGGTTCTCAACAGACGTCCGAAGTCGCTCGACGGTTGCATCTCGGCCGACCGGCTCACCGCCCGCGGCGGGACGGCGTTGACAGTCGCCGGAATCGGGCGCCTATACTGCTCGCCAGCCAACAAGCCTGCAGTAATGCGACAAGGTTTGTGCGCCCCCCGCTGCGAGGACCCTGAGTGCCCGCTCCGATCGACGTCCGCCTCGACCGTGTCACGAAGCGGTTCCATGACGTGGTCGCGGTGGATGACCTGTCGCTCGAGGTCCAACGCGGCGAATTCTTCTCCATGCTGGGACCCTCTGGCTGCGGCAAGACGACCACGCTGCGTATGATCGGCGGCTTCGAGGAGGCCACGGCCGGCACGATCTTCCTGGGCGACGTCGAGGTCACGAACCTGCCGCCCTTCAAGCGCGACGTGAACACCGTCTTCCAGAGCTATGCGCTCTTCCCGCACCTCACCGTGTACGAGAACGTGGCGTTCGGGCTGCGCCGCAAGCGAACCGCCGACGCCGATATCCGGCAGCGCGTGTCCCAGATGCTGGACCTGGTCGAGCTGCCAGGCTACGAGCGCCGCAAACCGTCGCAGCTCTCCGGCGGGCAGCAGCAGCGCGTGGCCCTGGCTCGGGCCCTGATCAATCAGCCGCGAGTCCTGCTGCTGGACGAGCCGCTGGGCGCGCTGGACCTGAAGCTGCGCAAGCAGATGCAGATCGAGCTGAAGCGAATCCAGATCGAGGTCGGCATCACCTTCATCTACGTCACCCACGACCAGGAGGAGGCGATGACGATGTCCAACCGCATCGCCGTCATGCGCCACGGCAAGATCGAGCAGCTCGGCGCGCCGGAGGAGCTCTACGAGCGCCCCCGGACCGCCTTCGTGGCTGGCTTCCTGGGAGTCAGCAATCTGCTCGACGGAGAGGTCACGGAGCGCGGCGGCTCGCTGACCCAGGTGCGCATTGGCGACGGCACCATGCTGCGGGCACCCTCCGAGCTGGTGAATGGGGCCGGCAGCGTTCGGGTGGGCGTCCGACCCGAGAAGCTCCGTGTCCTGGCCGTGGATGAGCATGGGACCGATGACGGCGAGGAGGGTCTGAACCGGCTGCAAGCCACGGTCCTGGACGCGAGCTACATCGGGGTCAGCACGCAATACCTGGTAGAGACCGCCGATGGCCACAGGCTGACCGTGTACGCACAGAACCTGGAGACGAGCGGAGCAGGCGAGGCCCTGGCGGATGGCCAGCGCGTCCTCCTCACCTGGAAGCCACAGCACACATTCGTGATCGATGCGACCGAGCATGCCAGCGGAGATCCCCACGTGCCGGAAGGAGAGACTGATGAGTGAAGAGCAGCGGACCCGCCTGGAGCAGGCGATCAGCCGCGCATTACAGCAGGACCGCTATTCGCGACGCAGCTTCCTGCGCAAGGCGGGGCGCGGCGGACTGTATGCCGGCGGGGCGCTGTCGCTGCCCGCGATCCTGGCGGCCTGCGGCATCGGGCCGGCGAGCTCGTCTGCCGCTTCAGGGCAGGCGACAACGACACCGGTCGGGGGTGGGGAGCCGTCCGGGGACCTGATCTTCGCCAACTGGGAGCTATATATCGATCCCGGCCCGCACCAAGATCCTCAGAAGTCGCCGACACTGGCGAACTTCAAGAAAGAGACCGGCATCGATACGACGTACACCGAGAACATCCTCGATAACCAATCGTTCTTTGCGCAGATCCAGCCCGATCTGGAGGCGGGCAATCCGACCGGCTACGACCTCATCGTCATGACCGACTGGATGATCGGCAACATGGTGCGGCTCGGGTACCTCGAGCAGATCGATGTCGGGCGCGACGTGCCGAACTTTGGGGCCAACGCATTCGACAAGTACAAGAACCCGACGTACGACGCGAACAACCTGCACAGCGTACCGTGGCAGTCCGGCATCACCGGCATTGGCTACAACCCGGCGCTGGTCGACGAGGAGATCACCTCGATGGCGCAGCTTCTCGATCCCGCCATGATCGAGAAGTACTCAGGCCAGATCGGCATGTTCACTGACATGCGCGACTGCATGAGCTTCGCGCTCCTTTACAAGGGCGTCAACCCGAAGGATGCGACCGAGGCCGACGTCGAGGCGGCCCGCGACGTCCTGCTGGCCCAGGCGCCTCACGTTCGCAAGTACTACGGCAACGAGTACAGCGATCCGTTCAGCAACGGCACCCTGGCGATCACCATGGCCTGGTCGGGCGACGTCTTCCAGCTCAATTTCGATAACCCGGACCTGAAGTTTGTTGTGCCGAACGAGGGAGCCATGCTGTGGGTGGACAACATGTGCATTCCCAAGGGAGCCGAGCACCCGAACGATGCGCTGGCGATGATGAACTACGTCTACGACCCCGACGCGGCCGCCCAGCTCGCCGAGTGGGTCAATTACATCTGCCCGGTGGAGCCCGCGCAGGAGGTCATCCGCCAGCACGCCGCCGCGGCAGAGACGAAGGACGACCGCGATTACCTGGAGGCGGTCGCCGATTCGCCGCTCGTCTTCCCCACCCAGGACATGTTGGATCGTCTCTACTCATACAAGATCCTGGACGAGGCAGAGGAGCGCGTGTGGAATGAGATGTTCCAGGAGGTAACCCAGGGCTAGCTGAACGCGACGCACAGGGTCGCGCGAGCGGTTGCCTGATGTCTGCCTGGCTGCGCCGCCACAAGGGGCTCGTGCCGTACCTGTTCCTGCTGCCCGGCGGGCTGTGGCTGATCGTCTTCTTCCTGGTGCCGATCCTGACCATGGCCTCGGTCGCCCTCCAGGAAGGAACCCTGGGCACCGGATTTCGGCTCACCTTCAACTTCGGCATCTTCCCGGAGGCCATCGCCCGCTGGGACACCCAGCTGATCCGATCGCTCGAGTACGGGCTGATCGTCACCGTGCTGGCGTTGCTGATCGGCTATCCCATGGCCTACACCATCGCCTTCCGGGGCGGCCGCTACAAGTCGATCCTGCTGCTGCTGGTGATCCTGCCGTTCTTCACCAGCTTCATCATTCGCACCATCAGCTGGCAGTTCATCCTGGCCGACAACGGGTTCGTGCTCGGCACGCTGAAAGACCTGGGTTGGCTTGACTCCAGCTTCCGCTTGCTGGCCACCCCGGTGGCCGTGATCAGCGGCATCACGTACAACTTCCTGCCGTTCGTGGTCCTACCGCTGTACGTGGCACTCGAGAAGATCGATCATCGCCTCATCGAGGCCGCAACCGACCTGTACGCAAGCCGACTGCAGGCATTCCTGCGCGTGACGCTGCCGCTCTCGCTGTCCGGCGTGTTCGCCGCCACGCTCCTGAGCTTCATCCCGGCGGTGGGCGACTACATCAATGCCGAGCTGCTCGGCAGCCGCAACGAGACGATGATCGGGAATGTCATCCAGCGGCTATACCTGGTCAATAACGACTATCCGCAGGCCAGCGCGCTGAGCCTGGTCCTGATGGTCGGCATCCTGGTCAGCATCTTCGTCTACACCCGCGTCCTGCGCGGGCAGGAGCTGACCGCCTGATGAGCGATGCCATCGCCCGGCGACTCCCGGCGGCAACCGAGTCGACGCCACCCGGGCGGCGCCTGCCGGCGGGCATCCGATTCCGACGCTCACTGCTCCCCGCCTATACCGCGCTGGTGGTGGCGTACCTGTTCCTGCCGATCGTGGTGATGATCGTGTTCGGCTTCAACGACATCAAGGGGCGCTTCAACTACGCATGGCAGGGCTTCACACTCCAGCACTGGCAGAACATCTTCAACAGCTTTCCGCAGCTGAACGAAGCGATCAAGGTCAGCCTGATCGTGGCATCGGTCTCGACGGTGGTGGCCACCATCCTGGGGACGCTGATCGGCCTGGCACTGACGCGCTACGAGTTCCGCGGCCGCGGCCCGCTGAACGTCCTGATCTTCCTGCCCATCGCCACGCCCGAGATCGTACTGGGCGCATCGCTGCTGGCGATGTTCGTGTCGCTGGGAGTGGCGCGCGGCCTGCCGACAATCCTGATCGCCCACATCATGTTCAACATCAGCTACGTGGTCATCACCGTGCGGGCGCGGCTGTCCGGGT
>JBDUEE010000104.1:0-1942 GCA_040002615.1 Chloroflexota bacterium
CGTCCGGGTGGCGCTTCTCCCAGCGCGCCTCGCGCTTGGCGAACTCCTCGTGGAGCTTGCCCGAGTCGAGCAGGACGAGCGTCGCGAGCTCGACCGTCCCCGCCGTCGCGTGGATGGGACCGCGATAGCCGGCCTTGACGAGGAGCGGCAGGAGCCCGCAATGGTCGAGGTGGGCGTGAGTGAGCAGGACGGCGTCCAACTCGTCGGGCTTGAACGCGAACGGGACCCGGTTGCGAACCGATTCGTTGGGGCTGCCCTGGAACATGCCGCAATCGATGAGGACCCTGGCCTGCTCGGTGACCAGCAGGTACTGCGAGCCGGTGACGGTCGTGGCACCGCCGAGGAAGTGGATCTGCATTCGCGCATGGTGACAGCGCGGGGCGTGCCTCGTCGTATCCTCCGTGCCCATGAACATCACGAACGTCGAGCGGTCCCTTCGGCGAGTTGCTTGCTGCGTTCGGGGACGTGGTGGCGGCGCGGACGCGTGGGGCACCAGTAGATTCCTCGTCTGGGTCGACGCGTGAGCTGGTGCGGCGATATCGGGCGCGGCGGCGGGCGTTCGATCGTGCGCTGGACGGGGTCGCGGGCGGTGGGGCGGGTGCCGTGGTCGCGGGCGACCCGGATTGGTACAGGTTCGTTGCGGATGCGCTGTTCACAGCCGGGGCATTACGGAGCCCGCAGGAGCTGCTCGAGGCGTTCCTCGGCGGGCCTCTGACCGCTGAGCCATTGCTCGCCGATCTGGCAGGTCCTCGATTGCGCTCCTGAGCGATCTTGCGGCCGACCGTCGATCACGACCCTGAATCGCGGCACGCAAGCCCGCGTCCGCTTGGCCCGGCCCCGGCGGCTCCGTCCGTCAGACCGGGATCAGCACCAGCGCATCGACCGCCACCGCCAGGAACAGCAGGCTCAAGTAGCTGATCGAGTACTTGTAGAGTCGGATCGCGCCGGCCGTCGAGGCCTCCTCGGACGAGCCCCGTCGCCACAGGCCGTACGCCTGCCACAGGAAGATCGCGCCCAGGACGACCGCGGCGATGAGGTAGATCGCGCCCATCCGACCGACTGCGAAGAGCACCAGCGAGATCGCGACCATCAGGATCGTGTACAGGCCGATCTGCCGTGTCGTCTCAGGGATCCCCTTGACGACGGGCAGCATCGGTACGCCTGCCGCCGCGTAGTCCTTGCGGATCCGCAGCGAAAGCGCCCAGAAGTGGGGCGGCGTCCAATAGAAGACCAGCGCGAACAGCAGGATGGCCGGCAGTCCGACGTTGCCGGTCACGGCCGCCCAGCCGATGACCGGCGGCAAGGCCCCCGCGGCGCCACCGATGACGATGTTCTGCGGCGTCGAGCGCTTGAGCAGGATGGTGTAGATCACGACGTAGAAGCCGATCGCGAGAAGGGTCAGGAAGGCCGCCGTCAGGTTGACGAAATAGACCATGACCACGAACGAGAGCACGCCGAGCACCAGCCCGAACATGACCGCTCGCTCCGGGTCGACCTGGTGGGCTGGCAGTGGCCGCCGGCGGGTCCGCGTCATGAGCAGGTCGATGTCCCGGTCGAGATAGCAGTTGATGGCGTTGGCGCTGCCGGCGGCCAGCGTCCCGCCGATCATCGTCCAGAAGACCAGCGCGATCCAGTCCCCCCAATCGACGCCGGCTGTCGCGCCTGGCAGGTCGCGCGTGGCGAGCACCATGGCCGGCACGGTCGTCACGAGCAGCAGCTCGATGATCCGCGGCTTGGTCAGGGCGATGTAGGCGCGGATCGTGTCGCCGGTCGTGCGTGGACCCGAATCCGTTCCAGGGCCCGCCTCGACGGAGGCGCCCGAACCGGCGTTGGCCGGCATGCCCACCCGTGCCGTGTAGTAGCTGGTCACCGTCAGCCCGGCCAGCATCGCCCAGATGACCGCGCCGAGGGCGAGATGGAGCGTCTGCGTCCATTCGGCCAG
>JBDUEE010000105.1:0-4124 GCA_040002615.1 Chloroflexota bacterium
GAACGCTCAGGCGGACCACGCCGGTCGACGGGTCGTAGCCAGTGACCAGCAGGATCTCGGTGCCGATCTCGCGCAGCCGGCTCTTGTCGACCCCACTGGCGCTCATCCAGAACCGATCGCCGTCGAGCCGCGCACTGGCGTTGCCGTAGGACAGGCCGCCTATCCCGAACAGGCGCTTGACCTGGCGCAGGTCGTCCGCGGAGAGCAGCTCGTCAATGGGCCAGGGCGCGGGCAGCAGGTCGAGCTCCCCCATTCGCACGCCGGCACGGTGGATGGCGGCGGTGTGCTCGTCTCCCTGCCACAGGTCGCTCGGCAGGTCCGGCACGAACTCGTTGTCGATCACCAGCCGCGACTCGGCGAGCGGAATAAGCCGCTCGACCACCGCGTCGAAGAAGGCGCCGCTATCGCCCGCGTGATCGAAGCGATGGAAGCCCTGCTCCATGGTGATGAAATGGGCGTCGGTGCCGGAGCGGTCGCGGACCATCGGAATGAAGACGTTCGAAAGGGAGCGGACCAGGAGGGAGTAGCCGGCCTGCAGCATGTCGGCCGGCCGCGCGTCCAGCTCCGCCAGGCCGACCACGAAGATGTCCTTTGAGCGGCGCCGGAAGCTGCGCGGCGCGCTCTCGCTGACGGCATTCAGGATCACCCGCACATCAGGATCCAGGTGCACGGCGTCTCGCCCGCTCGGCCGATGGACCGGGTGCCCGCGAGCCTCGAGGCGCTGCGTCACGCCATCCAGGAACCACCCCACCATGCCGCCCGTCGCCTCGCCCACCACCGCCACCCCTGAAGGGGCGCCGCGTGGCGAGCGCCCGACCACGGCCAACGGCGCCTCGTGATGGTGAACCAGCTCCGCGGCAGGTTCCCTCATGGCACCGGGTCGTCCGCCGGCGTTGGCTTGTCCGAGGCCGATGATTCTCCCGGCTCGACGATCAGCTCCAGCCCGTCGACGCCCACGACGTGGAGCGGGCTGCCGGCCGAAATCTCTGGGCCGGCGCTGCGTGCCGACCATGCCTCGCCAGCGGCAAAGGCGATCCCCTTGGGCGCGATCAGGGTCTGGGCCACGCCTCCGGCACCCACCAGCGCCCGTATCGGTATTGGAACGACCGGCTGCCGGCGCATGGCCATCAGGGCGCGGACGATGCCGAAAACGTAGATCAACGACAGGGCGACGACGAGGGCAAGCAGCCAGGGGCTGATCGATACCCGAATGGACTCCTGCTCGGGATTCACGCCGGTCCACAGCGCGAAGGCCCCCAGGACGATGGAGATGACGCCGCCAACGGTCAGCAGCCCGAACGAGGTGACGGTCAGCTCCAGGACGAGCAGGCCGATCCCAACCAGGATCAGCAGCAGCCCACCGACGTTGAGCGGAAGGCTGTTGGAGCCGATGAAGGCCAGCACGATCGCGATCGCGCCAACCGGACCCGAGAAGAAGTTCGGGTGGAAGAGCTCGCTGAGGATGCCGTAGAAGCCGATGGTGAACAGGATGAAGGCGATGTTCGGATCGGACAGCAGGTGCAGGAAGGCCTGACCGACATTCATGTTCACATCGCGCACCGCCAGGCCAGAAAGTTTTGGCAAGGGCTGTCCGTTGAAGTCGAAGGCGCGCCCATCGGCCCTGGCTCCAGTGTCAACCTGCGCGAACAGGTCCTGCTCATCGGCCGCCACCAGGTCGACCACCGGCGGCTTCATCGCGATCGCATCGGTCGCCGACACACTGGCCGCGTCACGGACCGCGGACTCGGCCCACTCGGTGTTGCGTCCGTGCGCTGCGGCCAGGTCCCTGATCTTGGCCGCGTTCGAGTTGTTGACCTTGTCCGCCAGGGTATCGGGCAGGTCCTCGCCGCCGCTGCCAACCACCGATGCAGCGCCGATGGTGGTCGAGGGGGCCATGGCCGCCACGTCGCCGGCCAGGGTGATGAAGGTGGCCGCGCTGCCGGCCTGCGCGCCCTGCGGCGTCACGTAGGTGATCACCGGGACACTGCTGCCCAGGATCGCCTTCAGGATGCGATCCATGCTGGTCAGCTCGCCGCCCGGCGAATCGATCTCGATCAGGGTCGCCGCCGCGCCGCCCTCGCCCGCCGCCGCGATCCCCTGCTCGATGTACGCGGCGTTGACCTGGTCGATCACGCCCTCGAGCCGGAGGCGCACCACATGGTCGCCCGCTGCGGCCGCCGGAAGCACCAGCGAGAGCGTGCCCAGCAGCAGCGCGGCGAATGCCGCCACCCGCCGCAGTCGAACCATGGGTCGAGTATACGCATCGGCCGCTCAGACCCCCTGCGCGACCCCCAGCAGCTCCGCGGCCACCAGCTGCGACCAAGTCTCCAGGCGTGGCCACGCCTCGGCCACCACGGCCGGCGGCACCATTCGGCCGCTCAGCTTGTCGGTCTCCCGGACCTGGACCGATCGGCCGCCCGCCTCAACCGTGAAGACGACTCCCAGGTGGACGGAGCCGACCGGGTTGCTGTCGTCATTCAGAAGCCCCACCAGCTGGAAGTCCGGCTCCCAGTCGGCGTCCAGCTCCTCCGCCCACTCGCGCCGCAGTCCGACCATCAGCGGGTCATCCCCTTCGTCGACCGGGTTGAGGTGTCCGCCGACGCCGATGCTCGCCTTGCGGTGCAACCTCTTGTCACCACCCGCATCCGTGCGATCCATCAGGAAGACGTCGTCAGCGTCGCGCACGACGACATAGGGGATCAGCTGTTTCCACTCCGGTGATTCCTCGGCCAGCGGCCGGTCGATAAATCGTCCATGCGCGGCGAGAGCGAGGCGCAACTCGGAGAATGCGTGCCCGTCGGCCCGACGCAGGCCGGTGAATTGGCAGCCGCCGGGAACGTGCGACCGGGGTAAGACAAGGACACGTTCGGTCACGTGCCGCAGTCTACGTTCGCCATGTGTGTCACCGAGAGCGCGCCTGTAAGGTCTGCGGCAAGGTTGGACTAGTACCTTAGTAACGCCACTGGACCGCATCACGGGCCACCACAAAGGGCTCAGGCGCTCAGTTCACCACGCGTCTTGATGCGGAATCCGCGGCAGGAACGACTTTTGGACGGATTCCGACGCGCCGAGCTTGGGGAGAGGATGCAGAGCGACTCCGCGACGACCTTCGCCAGATCGCGCTGGCCGCTGCGGCGATGGTTTCGATCCGATGCTGCAGGCGGGCAATCCCTGGTTGAGTTCGCGCTGATCCTGCCGATCCTGCTGATGCTCATCGGCGGGATCATTCAATACGGCGTCATCTTCGCGACCAAACACTCGTTGATCCAGGTAGGGCGCGACGTTGGACGCTGGGCCGCGACCCAAGACTTTGGTCCATCATGCAGTGCTGATTCGGTGGCCGCGGATCAACCCGTCACGCAGGCCAATCTCGTCGCGAATGAAGCGCAACTGCTCGGTTATGCGGGTGGCGATTGGAATTCCGGCGATTTCACTGACTATCCAGACAATACCGCGCTGCCGGCGTCGCCTCCCAACACGGAAGGGGTTGAGGCGGTTTGGTCCTTCAACGCGGGCGACCCGTGCCCACCCCTCGACAGCACCGACGTCGCCTGGATCACCGTCCGACTGACGCACAGGGCGCCCGTGCTGCTGCCCGGCTTTCCATACCTGCCAGGCCTGGGCACCTGTGATAGCAGCGGCTGCTATTTCGTGCTGACAACGACCGCCATGTTCCGGATGGAGCCGGCGGTGGCACCTGGGCCATGAGTAGCAACCATCGCTTCTTTCGGCGGAGCCGCAGCACCGCGCGCCGTGGACAGGCGCTAGTGGAGTTCGGCCTGGTGATCGGACTCTTCATGCTCGTCATCGGGGGCATCGTGCAGTTCGGCATCATCCTGTGGAGCCAGAACAGCATCACCCAGGTCGCGCGCGATACGGCAAGGTATGCAGTCACGCTCTCGGACAGTCCGTGTAACACCGGAACGACCCGTGCCAAGGTTGCGGCCGCCGCCAATCAGCTTGCACGCGAAGCATCGCTGATCAGTTACAGCAACGGCCAGTGGGCTTCAGCCCCACCTGTTACTGCCCTCGGGACTGAGGGGATTGGCGTTGACTGGCAGTCGCCGGACAGCACGTTTGATACCGACTGCCCGCCCTCCGACAACCTGACGGTCTGGACGGTC
>JBDUEE010000106.1:0-4905 GCA_040002615.1 Chloroflexota bacterium
CACCGTCGCGGGATGCCCCTGTCGCTGATCGCCCGCAAGAGGCTGCATGCCATCTTCAGCGCATCCGACCTTGGGGCGGGGTACCAGATTGCCCTCTCCGACCTCGAGATCCGCGGGGCCGGCAACATCCTGGGCGCCGAGCAGCATGGACACATGGCGGCGGTCGGCTTCGAGCTCTATACCCGCATGCTGGCCGAGGCGGTCGACGTGCGCCGAGGACGCGTGGTCGGCGTCGAGCCGGCCGCGGTGCGCATGGACCTGCCGGGCTCCGCCTATCTGCCCGATGCGTACGTCGGCGATTCGGGGGCCAAGCTCGAGATGTACCGGCGCTTTGCCGCCATCCGCTCGTCTGGGGACGCGGACCAGCTGCGCGAAGAGCTGCGTGACCGGTTCGGACCGATTCCACAGCCGGTGGAGGGCCTCTTCCTGGCGGTGGCGGTTCGCATGGCGGCGGAGGCGGCGGGCGTGCCCGATGTTCGCGCCGAACCGGGGCGCGTGACCTTCAAGTGGCCCCGCTTCGATCGTGGCGCGGTGTCGCTGGCCCTGTCGGTGGCCGGCTTCCGCCCCGAGGTGGCCTCCAACCAGGTGCGCCTGCCGGTGGCGCCTCGCCGCGACCCGGTCGACGTGGCGCTGCGTGCGCTCGCCGCGCTGTCAGACGCGTCGACAGCAGCTCGGTCATGACCGACACGTCCCGCGTCCGGCTTCGTGACGTCACCCTGGCCGATGCCGACCTCATCGACGCCTGGAACGCGGATCCTGATCGATCCGAGTTCAACGACTTCGACGAAGCCCCGTCCGCGCTGCCACGAGATGTGCTTGCCGGGGGACCATTGCGCAACGAGCACAACGGGATGCTGGTGGTCGAAACGAGCGATGGCACGCCGATCGGCACGGTGGGCTGGCACAGGGTCCGATACGGGCCGAATCCACAGTCGGATGCGTGGAACATCGGCATTGAGCTGCGGCCGAAGGCGCGGGGACAGGGCCACGGCACCCAGGCGCAGGCCGAGTTGGCCAGGTACCTGTTCGAGACGACCGACCTGAACCGCGTTGAAGCCTCAACCGACGTCGAGAACCTTGCGGAGCAGCGTTCCCTGGAGAAGGCCGGCTATGTCCGGGAGGGGATCCAGCGTGGCTCTCAGTTCCGCGCGCGCACCTACCACGATCTGGTCACCTACTCACGCCTGCGCGGTGATCCCGCGTAGGGACCGTTTCGCCCCGGTCAATTCCTTGACGTGCCGGCTACGATCGCCTGGCATGGAATTCACTCACCGCTAGGCGATCCCAGAACGGGCGTCTCCGACGCCCGGCCTCTGCTCAAGCGCCGCCGCCATCGGGCGTTGCAGCGCGTTGCCTGAGCGACAGGACCGCCGTCGTCCGTCTTCCGTTCTCAGATACGGAGCGTGAGTGATGCATCCCCGTCGTCGCCCCTTCTGGGCGGTCTATCTCGCCACCGAGTTCGGATGGTCCTTCTTCAACCTGCTGGTCTTCACCGCCAGCGGCCTGTTCATGATCCAGGTCGCACACCTCGATGCGCTGCAGCTCGTCCTGGTGGGAACGGTGCTCGAGATCGCCGCCTTTGTCTTCGAGGTGCCGACTGGGGTGGTGGCCGATACCGTCGGCCGTCGCCTCTCGGTCATCGTCGGCACCGCCCTGATGGGGCTGGGGTTCATCGTCTGGGGCGCGGCACCCCTTTTCGTGACGATCCTGGGGGCCCAGGCGCTGTGGGGCATCGGCACGACCTTCATCAGCGGGGCGTGGGAGGCCTGGGTCGCCGATGAATCAGGGGAGCCCGACCTGGGCCGGCTGATGCTGGTCGGCACCCAGGCCGATTCCGCTGGTTCGCTGGCCGGTCTGCTGGCGAGCATCGTCCTGGGGGTGGTCTTTGGCCTGGCCGCACCGATGATCATCGGCGGCGTTGGCTACCTGGTGATGGCGATCGGCCTGTTCGTCTTCATGCCAGAAGAGCACTTCTCTCCGGCGCCCCGTGCGCGAGGCGCGGCGCGCGCCATGTGGTCGACCCTGCGCGCCGGATTGGCCACCATCCGAGGACGACCAGTCCTGTTCACCATTCTCGCCATCACGTTCATCGCCGGGGCTGCCAGCGAGGCCTTCGACCGTCTCTGGCAGCTGCACCTGGTTGATGACATCGGCCTGCCGACTACGCCCTCGTTGGAGCCGATCGCGTGGATCGGGCTCATCAGCGCCGTGGCGTACCTGCTGGCAATCGTCGCCGCGCGCGTCGCTCAGCGCTGGGTTGCGACCGAGACCCACCTCCAGGCGGCCCGCACGCTCCTGGTCATCGACGCGGTCCTCATGCTGGGGATCATTGGCTTCGGCATGGTCGGGGGCCTGGCCGCAGCCGCCACCCTGTACCTGGTGGCGCGCACCGCGCGCCGCCTGCGCAATCCCATCTACGCCGCATGGATCAACCAGAGCCTCACCGCGCCCATCAGGGCCACGGTCCTCAGCATCGATGCCCAGGCCGATGCGCTTGGCCAGATCATCGGCGGCCCCGTCATCGGTGCCTTCGCCGTGGCGGTCGGGACGGGACAGGGGATGGTGGTGGTCGGCCTGGTGCTCGGCTCGTCGCTGCTCCTATACTGGCGGACGATTCGCCTGCACGGGCGAGACGTGATCGGTCCACCACCAGCGGTAACGGGTGCGGGCGCATGACCTTACCCGCGCACACACTCGACCACGGACCGCCGTCAGTGAACGGCGGGCGTATACTTTCGGGACTCAGTTTCTCGACCCGGGACGGGCGCACCCGTCCGGCGCCGAACTCGCCACACCGCGCATCACGCGCGGATGAAGTGAAGGAGGCGTCCCCATGACCGGCCATCCCGCTGATCCCCTCGAGTCGAGTGCAACCCTGCGTGTCGGCGATCGGTCGTACCGATATCACCGCTTGGATGTCGCGGGCGTCGGCGACCTCGGCACGCTGCCCTACACGGTCAAGGTGCTGCTCGAGAACGCCCTGCGCCACGCCGCCGGCGGCGGCGGGCAGGTCAGCCCGGAGGACGTGCGCGCGCTGGCCGGCTGGGATCCATCGGCTCCTGGCGAATATGAGCTGCCGTTCATGCCCGGGCGCGTCATCCTGCAGGACTTCACCGGCATTCCGTGCGTGGTGGACCTGGCAGCCATGCGCGATGCCGTGGCCGAGATGGGTGGGGACCCGGCTCGCATCAATCCGCTGGTGCCTGCCGACCTGGTGATCGACCACTCGGTGCAGGTCGACCAGTACGGCAGCGACGCCGCCTTCCTCATCAACGTTGAGCGCGAATACGAGCGGAACGGCGAGCGTTACGCTCTCCTGCGCTGGGCACAGCAGGCCTTCGACAACTTCCGGGTTGTCCCGCCGGGGACGGGCATCGTGCACCAGGTCAACCTGGAGTTTCTTGCCGACGTGGTCAGTGCCCGGCCCGACGTCGACGGCACGCTGGTCGCCTTCCCGGACACGCTGGTCGGGACCGACTCGCACACGACCATGATCAATGGCCTTGGCGTCGTCGGCTGGGGCGTGGGCGGCATCGAGGCCGAGGCCGCGCTGCTGGGCCAGCCCCTCTACCAGCCGATGCCGATCGTGGTCGGATTCCGCCTTGACAACCAGATGCCCGCCGGCGCCACGGCTACCGACCTGGTGCTCACGGTGACGGAGATGCTCCGCGCGCACGGCGTGGTGGGCAAGTTCGTCGAGTTTCACGGACCGGGACTGTCGCGCCTGGGTCTCGCCGATCGGGCCACCATCAGCAATATGTCGCCCGAGTTCGGCGCGACGGCGACCCTCTTCCCGGTGGATGACGAGACGCTGCGATACCTGCGCATGACCGGGCGCCCGGCCGAAACGGTGGCGCGCGTCGAGGCCTACGCCAAGGAGCAGGGCCTCTTCCGGACCGATGACACCGCTGAGCCGCATTTCAACGAGTCGCTGAGCCTGGACCTTGATACGGTGGTTCCGTCGGTGGCGGGCCCGCGGCGCCCACAGGACCGCGTCCCGCTGACGGACCTGGTGGAGAACTTCCGCGGCACCTTCGCGGCCGGCCTGCATACCCATCGGAACGGCTCGACTCATGAGCACAGCACCCCGGCGGCTGCAGTTGAGACGGTCGTCGAGGAGGCATCCGAGGAGTCCTTCCCGGCCAGCGACCCGCCGTCCTACACCCAGCGCACCTCATCGGATGAGGGACTGCACCCGGGTCAACCGGCAGCGCCCGTGCCGGCGCCGCACACCAACCACACCGCAGCACACTACCGAGCCGTGGAGGTGGACCTCGGTGGCACCTCGGTGAAGCTGCGCTCCGGCTCGGTGGTGATCGCCGCCATCACGTCCTGCACCAACACCAGCAACCCGAGCGTGATGGTGGCGGCCGGCCTGCTTGCCCGTAACGCAGTGGCGCGCGGCCTCGCCACGCCGGCGTGGGTCAAGACCTCCCTGGCGCCCGGCTCACGGGCGGTGACCGACTACCTGGCGGGCGCCGGCCTGATGGAGCCGCTGGAAGCGCTTGGCTTCGACCTGGTCGGCTATGGCTGCACGACCTGCATCGGCAACTCCGGCCCGTTGGCCCAGCCGATCGCCGACGCGATCGAAGCCAACGACCTCATTGGCGTGGCAGTGCTATCGGGCAACCGTAATTTCGAGGGCCGCATCCATCCGCACGCTCGTGCCAGCTACCTTGCCTCGCCGCCACTGGTGGTGGCGTTCGCGCTGGCGGGCAGGATCGACGTCGACCTGTCCACCCAGCCCCTGGCGACGGATGCCGATGGCAAGCCCGTTTACCTGTCGGAGCTGTGGCCCTCCAACGAGGAAGTGGCAGCGGTTGTGGCCGAGCAGGTGCGCTCCGAGGTCTTCACGCGCAACTACGCATCGGTCTTCGACGGCGATGAGCGCTGGCGCGACCTGCC
>JBDUEE010000107.1:0-2958 GCA_040002615.1 Chloroflexota bacterium
TGCACGAGTACGACAACCGCTACCTGTGGATGAACCTCAAGCGGATCATCGGCTCACACTTCGCCAACTACCGCGAAGCCTGGGAAGCCAACCGGCTGATCGCCAAGGGATTGGTCCATCCAACCCTGAGTGAGACCTACCCGCTGGCAGAGACCGGGCAGGCGGCATACGAGGTCCACCAGAACAAGCATCAGGGGAAGGTGGGGGTACTCTGCTTAGCACCGGAAGAAGGTCTGGGCGTGCGCGATCCGCAGCTGCGTGAGGTGCATCTCGATGCCATCAACCGATTCCGCGGAGCGTAAGTTCAGGGTCGCACCGATGGCCCCTCGCCGACACCGATGGAGGAACCAGATCACCCATGACCGATAAGCCCGCCAACAGCCAGCGTGGACTATCCATCTTCGATGACCGGACCGGTGCGACCAAGGGCCCAGCAGCCGGCGGCGCCGCGGACGACGAGACGAGGGTGATCCCTCAGGTCGCCGCGCAGTCACGATCAGGCGCTTCCCCGCAACAGGGGTCACCGCCTGCCGCACGTCCTGTCCGCCCGAACTTCCCCGTCGTACGACGTGGGGGTTACGACAAGGCCGCCGTCGACGCCCACCTCGCGCAGCAGCAGGCCGGCGAGGCCAACGCCAACGCCGACGTGCAAGCAGCGATGGATGAGAACGCCAGGCTTTCAGCCCGCGTTGCAGAGCTGGAGCAGCTCCTGTCCGAGCAGGGCAACCCGACGTACTCCGGCCTCGGTGCCCACGCCGCCGCGATGCTGAGACTGGCCGAGGAACAAGCCACAACCGTCAAGACCGAGGCGCAGAAGGCCGCGGAAGACTCTCGGGCACGCACACTCCATGAGGCCCAGGCCCTCAAGGCTGACGCCGAGAAGGAAGCCTCCGACATCCGCAGTGTGCAGTTGCAGGAGATCGACGAACGTCGCGCGAGCGTGCTCGCCGAGGCCCAGCAGGAACGCGACCTTGCGCGGGCCGAGGCCGAGGACATCTTGGCGTCCGCGAAGCGGGAAGCTGACCAGCTCCGGCTCGCCGCCGAGCAGGAGACCAACGCACTGCGTACGACGGCCAAGCGTGAGACCGAACAGGCTCAGGCCTCCGCCGACCGTGAGGTGACCGAGGCCCGCCGGATCCTGGCAGTGGAGAAGGAGCGGCTGACGAAGGAGGCCAGCGAGCACCACTCGACGGCGACTGCTGAGACCACCCGCCTGATCGACGAGGTCGAGGCTCGGGCGAAAGCTGCCGAGGAGCGTGCCCGCGAGGCGATGGCCACGGCTACCCGCCACCGCGAGCAGGCGAATACCGAGAGCGAGAAGGTACTTACCCGCTCCCGACGCGAAGCCGAGCAGATCGTCATTGCGGCCCGCCGCCAAGCGGAGCAGATCGTCAACAACGCCACGGCCGACGCCCAGCGTCGTAACTTCTCCGCGCACACCGAGGTCGAGACGCTGAGGAAACAGCGCGACGGCATCGTCGCCCAGCTCGCGCAGCTGCGTGACCTGGTGGCCACGTTTACCCCGGGCGACGACGAGGCCGGCAGGCCGAATGCCCCCGATGCTGCCAAGGGCTCGAGCGCAGCCGATCGTGAGGACAGCGCTGCCAAGACCGAGCAGACTGACCGCGGCGGCCAGGCCAAGCCAGCCGGCACCGGCACCGGCACCGGCAGCGGCCCCGGAAAGCCACGGCCTAACGCCGCCGGGCAGTAGCCAACCCCGGCCTCTCGCGCGATCCTGATCTCTCACTCCCCGACGGGCGATATGACAGGGTGTCTCCATGTCTGATCGCGAGGACGCCGAGGAGGCGCAGGACGCCGCCGATCGCCCTGCCGAACGGCGCATCGACTCGCTGGCGAAACCCCACGAGCTCCTGATCCATCCCGACGATGCTTCTGACCCTGGGGAGCCCAACCCGTTCGGCGTACCAGGTCCCCCGGTGTCTCGGCGCTCACCGTTCTATGTGGGGTTCTTTGGCACCCTCGGGGTGCTGGTCGCGCTCGTGCTCGGGATCGCGGTGCGGGAAGCCCAGTCCGTCCTGGTCCTGGTGCTCGTCGCGATCTTCTTGGCCGTCGGCCTGAACCCGATTGTCGAGATGCTCATGCACAAGGGGCTGAGCCGCCGATGGTCGGTGCTGGTCGTCTCGCTGGGCGTGCTGAGTCTGATGTCGCTGTTCGTGGTCGCTCTGGTGCCGGTGCTGCGCGACCAGATCACCGCGCTGATCGACAGTGCCCCTGGCTGGCTTGACGATCTCAGCAGGAACCCCACCGTCAAAGACCTCGACGCCAAGTACGAGATCCTGAGCAAGATCAAGGAGAAGCTGCAGGACCCCGACCTTGCCCAGCAAGCGTTCGGCAGCATCTTCACCGTCGGGCTCGCGGTCCTCAACGGACTCCTCAACGCGTTCTTGATCTTCGTGCTGACCCTGTACTTCCTGTCTGCGTTGCCGCAGATCAAGCGCGCCTGCTACTCGTTGGCGCCCGAGCCGCGCCGGGCGCGGGTCACCTCACTCGGCGATGAGATCTTGCGGCGGGTCGGCGGGTACGTCGCCGGAGCCTTCGTGATCGCGCTCTGCGCCGGCGTCACGTCCTTCATCTTCCTGGAGATCGTGGGTCTCGGAAATTACGCATTGGCGCTGGCGCTCGTGGTGGCGATCTTGGACTTCATCCCGCTCATCGGTGCCACCATCGGAGCATTCATCGTGTCGCTCATCGGGTTCGCGACCTCGCCCACGACCGGGATCGCCTGCATCATCTTCTACGTCGTCTACCAGCAGGTCGAGAACTACGTGATCTATCCGCGGGTGATGCGTTCCTCGGTCAACGTGCCAGGGATCGTCACGGTGATCGCGGTCCTGATCGGCGGCAGCCTGCTAGGCGTCGTCGGGGCGCTGCTGGCCATCCCCACCGCGGCAGCGGGGCTGCTGCTGTTGCGAGAGGTCTACCTGCGCAAGCAGGACG
>JBDUEE010000108.1:0-9006 GCA_040002615.1 Chloroflexota bacterium
TCAGTGCACCACTCCGGCGGCGGCACCAGCAGCGGCACGCCATGCGCATCGAGCCTGTCGCGCAGGACAGCCCGCAGGGCGCGGTTGGCGGCCACGCCACCGCCCAGCGCCACGGCCGCGACGCCGTGATCGGTGGCCGCCGCAACCGTCTTTCGGGCAAGGGCATCCACCACCGCCTCCTCGAAGGCGGCCGCCAGGCCGTCGACCGGGATCGGCTCATTCCGCAGCCGGTAGCCCTCCACCTCGCGCAGAACGGCAGTCTTGAGGCCGGAGAAGCTGAAGTCGTAGCGTCCATCGGTGCGCGCCCGGGGGAAGCGAAGCGCCGGACGCGCGCCCTCCGCCGCGGCCGAGATGGCGGGACCACCCGGATATGGCAGGCCGAGCAGCCGTCCAACCTTGTCGAACGCCTCGCCGGCAGCGTCGTCCGCCGTCTGTCCCAGCAGGACATACCGGCCGTGATCCTCCATGAGCACCAGCTGGGTGTGTCCCCCGCTCACCACCAGGCAGAGCAGCGGGAAGGGCGGCTCGGCCGGAAGTGGCTCGGCGGCGGCGGCATCTGTCAGCCAGTTCGCGTAGATGTGGCCCTCGATGTGGTTCACCCCGACCAGCGGCAGGCCGACCGCGGTCGCGACGGCGCGCGCCACGTTGACGCCAACCAGCAGGGAGCCGATCAGGCCCGGTCCGTAGGTGACCGCCACCGCGTCGAGCTTGTCCCAGCCGCCCCCCGCCTCATCCAGCGCGGCGCGCAGGGTGGGGATCATCCAGCGCAGCTGCTGTCGGGCTGCCACCTCCGGCACGATGCCGCCGGTCTCGGCATGGAGCGCGATCTGGGTCGCCACCTGGTTCGCCGCGATGCGCCGCCCACCAACCACCACCGCGACGCCGGTCTCGTCGCAGCTCGTCTCGATGGCCAGGATGCGGGCGCGGGTCACGGGCCGGCGCCAGACTGCCGCTCCCGCTCCTCCGCGATGAGCGCCTGCATCGCCGGTCGCACCAGGTCAGGCGTCGTCATCACGAACGCATCCTCGCCATCGTCGGTGTAGTAGCGCCGACGCGTGCCGGCGATCGCAAATCCGAAGCGGCGATACAGCTCCTGCGCCGGCAGGTTGCCCGCCCGTACCTCGAGCGTCATGCGCACGGCGCGCAGCTCCAGCGACAGCTCCAGCAGCCGCAGCAGCAGCCGGCTGCCCACGCCCTGCCGTCGCCATTCGGGATGCACGCCGAAGGTGGTGATGTGCGCCTCGTCACCCATCAGCCAGACTCCCGCGAAGCCGACCGCCCGCTCCCGGCCCAGCATTGGCGTGCGCGCCACGACGTAGCGGGCCAGCCGGTTGCCGCGGAGCTCCTGCTCGAACGCGTGGGCAGGCCACGGCGTGCTGAAGCTGAGTCGCTCGATCTCGTGCACGTCGGCGATGTCGGAGGCGCGCATGCCCTCGACTATCAGCGGCAGGCCAATCGCCACCCTAGCTCACCCGTTTCGGCACGGGACCGATGCCTCGCGGCGCGCGCAGGTAGACCGGCTCGAGGCGATCCAGGTCGTCTCCAGCCGGATCCACGCTGAGTCGGGTGGCCACCGCGGCCGCCACGGCCGCTGCCGCGCGCGAGGGTGGGATCGCATTCACCAGGCCGAACGCCTCGACGAGCTCGGCGGGCGCCACCAGGCGACCGGTGGCTGAGGCCAGCTCGTCGCGGTCGACGATGCGTGGCACCGCCTCGCCGCGCGCCAGGAGGTATGCGTCGCGTGCGCCGGCGCGTGCGGCGGCGCCATCGGCCTCCGGTTCTGCGGCCAGCCAGGCAACCAGGCTGGGCACGCCCACGATCGGCCGAACCAGCGCAAAGGCCAGGCCCTTGGCCACGCTCATGCCAACCCTCAGGCCGGTGAACGAGCCGGGCCCGGTGCCGATGCCGATGGCACTCACCTGAACCAGCGAGCTGCCGGTCAACGCCAGCGCGGCCAGCAGCCGGGGCAGAAGCTCGTGCGCCTGGCGCTGCCCGGCGCTCCAGCCGTCGGTATGCAGGATGGTGCCGTCGCGCCTCGCCACCGCGACCGACGGGTCGGTGGAGGCCGATTCGATGGCGACGATCATCGATCCGTCCCGAAGGCGCGCGCGGCAAGGCGCGCGTGATCCTGACCATGCGCGTCCCAGGACACGGTCCTGGATCGCTCGTCATCGGCGATCGGCGCGATCGTGATCTCCAGGCGCCCGTTGGGCAGCCATCCCTCCAGGCGATCGGCCCACTCAACGACGGTCACCCCGCCGGCCTGCCGCTCGTCAAGCAGGCCGGCCATCAGGGCCTCCTGCGGTTCGTCGAGGCGGTAGGCATCGATGTGAAACAGCCGCAGCCGTCCCTGATGCTCGTTCATGAGGATGAAGGTCGGGCTGTTCACCACCGAGCGCACCCCGAGCCCCTCGGCCACACCCTTGGCGAGCTGCGTCTTTCCGGCACCAAGCCGGCCGATCAGGGCCAGCACGGTGCCAGGTCCGGCATCCGTGCCGAGGGCGCGACCGAGTGCCCGCGTCTCGGCCGCGCTGCGGGTTCTCAGCGAGCGCACCGGCTTGGCGGGCGCAACGGATCGGTCCACGGTGGGAAGGATACGCAGGCTACGCGGCAGGCACCGGCAGCGTCGCCTCCAGGTTCGCGAGTGGGACCGGCGCCAGCCGCCCGTCCTCGAACCGCACCAGCCCCATGCGCGCGGCGATGCCGGAGGGGGTGGCGTGCAGGTCATCCAGCTCGGCCACCAGCACGCCAGCGCGGCCCTGGAAGGGGCGCCTGTGGGCGATCACCCGTTCTCCGACGCGAGGCAGGGGTCGCCGGGCCGGCGCCGGCTGAGCGTCGTAGACGTACAGCAGCCCGTCGGCACCGAACAGGCTGGCCAGGCGCCCGACATGCGAACGGAACCACGCGAAGCGCTGCGGGTCGATGCCGACCTTTCCGAATCCCTCGAGCAGCAGGACGCCAAACGAGCCGGCCAATCCGCCGATCTCGCGACGCCGGCGCTGAATGGCCTCGAAATCGCGAAGCTCCTTGTCGAGCACGCCGCCGAGCACGATGCCGGAGACGCCCATCGCCCGCGCCCGGGTCAGCGTCTCGGCCGATGCGCGCGAGCCACCGACCACGATCTTGCCGGTGGCGCCGACGTCGATGGCACCTGCCCGCAGCTCGTCCCCGGGGTCGTGCACCGCCACAACCAGTTCACCGTGGACCGCGGATCCCGTGCCGCCAACGCCGCGGATCAGGGCGGCGGGCACGTCGACCGTGATCGCGCTGGCTTCCACCGCCCGCACCCGGCCGCGCACATGGCCGATCACCGGCTCCTCCGGCCCCAGCGGCGCCAGCAGGGCACTGCCGTCCGAGCCGGATACTCCCAGCAGCAGCCCGGAGATCGGAGCACGCACCTCACGCCCCTCCGCCGACCGCGCGATCGCATCGCCTTCTCCCAGCCGGGCGCCGGGTCGGGCGACCAGCAGAGCCGCCACCTCGCTCGGCGTGGCGCGCAATGGCCCGGCCAGCGGCACGCGCTGCGGCGTGCCCGGTCGACGGTGATGGGCAAGCACCTGGTCCGGCCGCACCTCGCTGCCAACCATCACGCTCGGCGATGCGCCGCGCGGTATCCGCACCCGGTGCAGGGTCGCGTCGCTCATGTGCCTGCTGTTCCGACTGGCGTGGCCGGCTCGCGCCCGAAGGTGTCGCGCCACGCCGAAAGCACCGCGCGACGATCGTCGCTGCGGCGGGGCAGGGCAAGCGGGCTGTCCCGCGCATCCAGCATCAGGCCCACCGTCCCACCCGACACGGTTGCGTGCAGGCGCCTGCCCTGCCGCGGGCCACCCAGCGTTACGCCGCCGCCGAGCTCGATCTCCAGCTCGGCTGCCTGCCCGCGGCCCAGCGGAAGCAGCTGCAGCTGCCCGGCCCGCACCTCGACCGGCGCCTGGTCCGGCCAGCCGGTGCGATGCACGGTGACGCGCATGGCCACCTGGCCAACGCGACCTCCTCGTGATACCACCGCCGCACCGAGCGGCACCAGCAGGTCGTCGCGCAGCACGGCCATCCCCTCGCCGATCTCGCCATCCTCCAGCGCCCCGATGGGCGGGAGGGCGCCGGCGCTGTCGATGGCCAGCTGAGTAATTCCCAGTGGGCGCACGCCGTCGAGAAGGAGCTGGGCGGCCTGCGCCGGTCGCGGGGCCGCAGCGATCGTCCGGCCGCAGCCGATCAGCAGGTCGAGCCCTTCAGTCGAAGTACCGTCGCCGGCAGCCTGGGTCAGCAGGTAGCGAGCGGCGGCATGCGTGATTGCCAGCTCGTCATCGGTCTGCGGCAGCGTTCCTGGCCGCGCATGCAGGTTCTGCAGCGCGTCCGCCACCGCCAGCTCATCGATGGCCAGCGGCAGGAGACGCGCCAGCCGCCCCGGACCTCCGGGCCCGACCAGGGTCGACGCCGAGAGCCCGCCGCCCGCAAATACGCGACTCTCCGCAGTGCCGGTCTCATCGGCAGTCACCCAGGTCAGGTAGCGGGCGCCGAGATCGACGCCCAGCACGCGGCGCATGGTCGAGCGTGCCAGCTCCGAGATGGCTCGCCGGAACGAGACGGGCGTCAGCTGGCGGACGCCGCCCGGCTCGACCATCCGCTGCAGGAGCTCCTCCAGCGCGAGGCGCAGCGGCAATGCGTTCTCATCCCGTGCGGTGGGTCGCGGGTTTGGCACCCTCTGCACCGCGCCATCCTCGAACAGGACGGACACCTCGTCGGCCAGTGACGCACTGCCGGCCCAGATCACCGGTTGCCGCGCCGTGCCCCGCGCAGCCGCCACCAGCCCGGCCATCTCCATCGCCTGATCCGCGCGGCCGCCATCGAAACCACCGGTCAGCAGCCAGGCGTCGACATCGGCCGCCTGCAGCGCGCTCAGTCGGGCCGCCAGCGACCGACCGTCGTCGGCGATGGCCGCTTCGACGACCGCCCAGCCGGCGGACTCGGCGGCCCGGCGCGCCGAATCGCCGGACAGCTCGGTCGACACGGCGGCCAGCCCAAGGCGACCGGCCCGGCGCGGTGTGTGGCATGCGATCCGCGGCGCGTTGGCCAGGAGGTCCTCGATATGGCCCGTAACCCGGCGATCGGCCGCGGCCACCAGCTGCCTGACCAGCGCGGCGCGCAGCTCCTCTTCGCCCCATTCTGTGGGCTGCGCCGCCTGGCACACGATCCGCCATCGGCCGCGCGCCCGTGCCACCACCGCCGCCTTGGTCCAGGCAGAGCCGATGTCGACCAGCATCGACAGCTCGGCGCTCACAGGGAGGCGCTCGACGGCTGCTGCCGGCCGATTGGCGGTCATCGGATGATCCGCAACCAGTCGCCAAGCAGGAAGCCGACGCGATCGATCAGCAGCGTCAGACGGCTGACCAGCAGAAAGCCCAGCCAACCGCCGATGCCGGCGAGCAGCAGCCAGCGGCCGGCGCCGGCCGCTCCAACGAGCACACGCCGGCGTGGAGCGCCATGCAGGAAGGCGATAAGAACGAGCACGGTAATGAGCAGGCCGATGATGCCATTCAGCACGGCCCCCGGGGCGAGGCCGGGCGCAAGCACAGCACCCGCCATCTGCGGCAGCAGCGTGCCGGCCACTGCACCCCCCAGGGCGAACGCAGCCGTGCCGGCGACCAGCACCGCAACCGGGATCGCCACCACTGGACGCGGCAGCCATCGAGCGCCAGCCATGGCAACCGTCAGGGCAAGCGCGGGCCACAGCAGGGCGTTGGCCCCGGGATCGCTGACCATTGGCTGCAGCAGGCGTGGCACCAGCACCTCGCGCACCGCCAGCAGGACCAGGTAGCCGGTCGCCAGTCCGGCCAGCAGGTGCTGCGCCAGGCGGAAGAATCGACGCTCACCGACCAGGTAAGCCCACACACCGATGGTCACCAGTGCGGCCGACCAGGTAGCCACCGTCCCGGCCAGACCATCGGCGAAGAAGCCGCTCACGACTGCTCCTCCTCCACCGGCGCGGCAGGCACTGGGCCCTCGAGGCCCGGCAGCGAGCCCAGGAGCTGCCGGCCCAGCACCCCTACGGCGATCAACATGCCCAGCAGCACGGCCAGCGAGCTCGGCGGACGATCGCCACGCGGCTCATCGGACAGCAGGACAAAACGATCGGCTGCGACAGCCTGGCTATAGGTCGCTCCATCGCGCACGGTCGCCAGCAGGCCCGCCAGCTGTCCGGTGCGCAGATACGGAGCAAGCTCGGGCTGCATGAAGGTCGGCGCAATGGCGACCATCGGCAGGGCGGGCAGCCTGGTGCCAACCTGCTCCACCCAGCTTCGCGGGCCGATGTCGATCCCGCCAACCAGCAGCACCATCTGGAATGCACCGATGCCGCCGCCGCCTGCGCCGATGGCATCCGCCACCGGACCGCTGGCCCCCACCGGGAGCGCACCTCCCACCAGGCGCACCATGCCGGCCTCTGCGCCAGACACGAAGCCGAGGTCGAGCAGCACCTCGTCGGCGGTGCCCAGGTCGCGTAGCCGCTCCAGCTCAGCCGCCGCGATCGCACGGCCCTCAGCCGTGACGCTCACGAAGGCCAGCGACGCGCCGCCTCGCAGGAGGTCGTCAAGAGCGGCGCGCAGGGTGGGCCGAATCTCGGCATAGGTGCCCAGGTCGGGGTCCATGGCCACCAGCACCAGCGCCTGCGCGGGCAGCCGCGCAAACGTCTCCCTGACCTGGGCGCTTCGGATCGGGTCCGGATTCGCCAGCTGCAGGGCATCAGAGGTTTCGCGAGCATCGACGATCACGCCCACCGCCAGCACCAGCAGCAGCGCCAGCCAGGCCATCCCGCCGCCCTGCAACCGCATGCGGCGGCGGCGACCAGCGGGAGCCCGTGCGGTCTCAGTCATCGGCTCCATCAATGGCGACTAGCACGCGCGCGGCGTGGACCGCCGTGACGATCGCCACGCCGATCAACAGCCCACGGAAGACGCCGCCGATCGGTACCTCGTTGGCCCACCCTGCGGCGCTCGCCAGCCAGGTCCCAGCGCCACCGCTGATCGGTAGCAGAAGCACGATGGCAGCGAGGGCCGCGACCAGCATCACGGTCGTCTGCCGTGGGCGAAGGACCAGCCCCCGGCGCGTCGCCACCAGCAGGAAGACGAACAGCATGCCGACGAGCGCCGCCACCAGCGGGGCGAGGAGTGCGGCCACCAGCCACCGCACGGCGGGGCCGCCGGCACCGCCGGAGCCCGGGTACAGCCCGGCCAGCAGCATCAGCCCGAATCCACCCAGCAGCACCAGCGACCCCGGCGGGTCGCGGCGTCGCTCGACCACGTCGGTCCAGTGCCGCAGGACCAGCGCCACCCCGCCGGCCACCGCAGCCGCCGCCGCCAACAGCACGATGAGCTCGAGCAGTGCGTCGGCCAGCCCCGCCACGGTCGGATTGATGAGGACGAAGTCGAGCAGGAGAATCAGGCCGACGACCACGACCAGTGCGGCAGGGAGCGATCGGCGCATCCCGTCAGCGCCCGGCCAGCGGTCTGGCCAGGTCGACCCCGCCGGCCAGAGCCAAGAGGCTGCCGATGGTGATGACCACTACGGCGGCGGCGATCAGGCGATTGGCAGCCAGCACCCCGGTCCGCTCATGGCCCGCCGCGCGAAGGTCGCTTGGCGCCTGGTACAGCTCGGGCCCGATGAGGACCCCTTCGCCGGTGAGCAGCACCGACCCGGCCTGCACGGCTGCCGCGGTGCCGAAGCTGGTCCATGCAGCGCCGTCACCGGCACCGCCAAGCAGCAGCATGGCCTCCTCGGAGAGGCCCCCATCAACAAAGGCGGCCGCGGGCGTCCCGGCCTCTGCCAGGGCGGTGGCAGCTGAGACCGCGCGTCCCTCGCCAACGTACTCCGCACCCGAACGCTGCTGACGCTCCTCCGTCTCCGTGCGGCGATGGGCGTCCGCCAGCATCACCTCGGCAAGGTGGACGGCCACCGCGTCGCCGGCGGTGACCTGCAACGGCACCCCCGCGCGGGCGGCGGCGCGTGCCACGTGCCCCAGGATCGGCAACGCGGCGAGGGTCTGCATGCGATCGAAGGCCGATGCGCCGCGCGCCACGCCTGCTGTGCCGAGCGAGAAGGCCGCCGCTCCGCCCGACTCCGCCGCCAGGGCCATGGCCCGTCCGACGGCGGCCAGGCGGCCGAGATCCCGGACCATCCATCGCGTGGAGGGGCGGGCGATCAGCGAGAGCAAGATCAGCAGCACGCTGAGCAGGGTGAGCGTCGGCAGCGGACCCAACCGCAGTGAGGATGCGCCGATCTGGTCGCCGATGAAGCGGAGCAGGTCCCCGACCAGCCGACCGGGATCCGGCATCAGCCATCGACCTCCTTTTCGAGCTGACCGATCAGCCGGTCGTAGCCGTCATCGTCGTCCAGGGCAGCCTGGATCCTATCCACGCTGCGTCCCAGCAGCGGTCGAGCCAGTGGCGAGAGGAAGACGGCCAGGTTGGCGAGCAGTGGTCGCAGTGGCCGGTGAGCCTCCAGCAACAGGAGCGCGGGAGTGTCGAGACCCCGGCGACGCAGCTCGATGGCGAGCGCTTCGCTGCGCTCCTCCCTCATCGGAAGGCGGCCCGCAGCGCCTCGGTGGCCTTTCGGAAGGCTGCGGCCTCGTGGGTATTGCCAACCGCGATCACCAGCGACGCGGGCAAAGCCTCGCCCCGCCGTCGGCGGTCCTCCAGCACCGCGACCAGGGCGGAGGCTGACTCATCTGCGCTGAAGACGCCACGCTCGACGCCAATGGGTGCCATGGCCACGCGCACCAGCGACAGATGTTCGCTGATCTCGAACGCGGCCTGCAGCGCGGAGGCCAGGTCGTTGGGGTTGCCCTTGAGCTCGTGGCCGACCGCCACGGCATGAATCACATAGGAGACAGCCAGGTTGCCGGCGCCGGTGACCACGGCGGAGCCGGGCTGGATCGGCCCCTGCTGGATGGCCTCGCGCTCGACTGTCTCGCCTGCGCGCCGCTTCACGGCGCGCGCCAGCGGGTTCGTCATGAAC
>JBDUEE010000109.1:0-27534 GCA_040002615.1 Chloroflexota bacterium
CTGCGCCTTCGCTGGCCCGAAGACTGTATAAATTCAATTTTTGCCCGGCTGATTCCTGGTGATGTTCAACGAGCGCCCAAGGGTCTCAGCCGGAGAACGACATCCGTCGTCGGCCGGCGGCCGCGTGGCGGTGGAGGCCGTGGTCCACGAGGAGCGCTGGTAGGCGGCAGTTTGCCGGCCGCGTTAGCACATGCAGTGCTCACAGTGCCGGATTGAGCCGGAAAGCCGGCGTTTTCAGCACTGAGAGTTCTAAGACCGACCGGAATTCGGGCAAAACCGTCGCTGTGAGTACCTGATGTGTTATTCGGTCCGTGGCACGCGGAAAACGGAGTGCCGGCGCAGGCCTGAGCCCACGCCGGCACTGGTTTCAACGCGTCAGCGAGCACTGATCCGGGCGGTCAGCGGGCCTCGAGCAAGAACAGGGTGCGCCGGCTGTCGTCGATCTGCGCCTCTTCCAGGATGCGGAAAGGGGGAGCGAAGGCGGCCCGGAAGCCTTCCAGGGTGTAGTCGGGGAAGATGTCCTTGCGCGCGGCGAGCAGGTGCCGGGCCATGGGGTCCTCCTTGGGCACGAACTCGACGATCGCGCGGCGACCGAGGCGCGCGAACAGCGACGCGACTCGATCCAGCGGCACGTTGTTGCCAATCGCCAGGTGATGGATGAGGGCCAGCGCCATGATCACGTCCGCCGGGCCGCGCTCGAAAAGCGAGCGGCGCTCTTCAAGCCCCCACCCGAGGCCGGGTGAGGGATTCGAGAGGTCCATCACCAGCGGCAGGACCGATGCGCGGGCATCGGGCGACAAGGCGAGCCAGTGGTGCTCGACGCTGCCGGCGTCCTGGTCGAAAGCGATCACCTGACGTCCCTTGGCGGCCGCCGCAGTGGAATAGGTACCCACATTGGCGCCCAGGTCCCAGACCACGCGCGCATCGGTGCCGTCCAGCATGCGCTCCAGGTTTGCGTGCTTCGACGCGGCGCCGGCCTCGCTGTAGCTCGTCTGCCGCCCGTACTGCACCCAGTGGCCGCTCGGCTTCCAGCGCAGCCCCTCGACGGTGCGACGCAGGCTGTCCAGGATCGCCTCCTGCCCGGTCTTCGACATGCGCCGCGGCGAGCGGTGCTCGGCCGTCGGCGCGGCCGCCTGGCTGCGCCGTTGGGCGGCGGCATGGAAATGCAGGTGGGCCAGCAGCCCCGGCTTCAGCCGGGTCCGACCGGGCAGCAGCCGAGCGGCAAAGTCGACCGGGATGCCGTCGATGAAGTCGCGCAGCATCAGGCCGCAGCGCGGGTCGCGATAGGCGATCAGGGCCAGCGGTGCCAGGAAGTGTTCGCAGAACTGCCGATAGGCGGGCCACGGCTGCTCCGCATCCCCCACTTCGAAGGAGAGCGTGTCGATCAGGATCGGGCGGCCGGCGTCGAACTGGACGTTGTAGGCGCTCGCGTCCTTCAGCCGCAGTCCCGCGGCCAAGGCCCGCCGCTGGAGCTCAAGGGTCAGCAGGGCGCCTTCGCGCAGCTGGCTGAATGACCACTCGTACGGATAGGAGATGAGCGGCAGCTCTCGGGGCCGAATCACGGCCACCGCGCCCGGCCTGGCGGCCTGCCCGGTATCGACAACCTCGTGGTCGACCAGCAGCCGATCGGCCATCAGGGAGGAGGCCAGGCCACTCTCGTTGAATGCGAGCCAGTCCGCCTCGCCCACTGCCTGGATCTGGCGGTGGAGGACGCCTTCTCGGCGAAAGACCTGGCCACTCGGGTCCCGGAACGACCCGGGGTCGAGTGAAGGCTCGGTCAGCGCTCCGATGGCTTCGACCCGTCCGCCTCCGGAACGGCGTCGGGCTTGGATCCACCGCGCAACCGGTGCACGACGTCGCCGATGGTGCGGCGGAATAAGAACGGTACGGCTATAACGGCAGCCAGGATGGCCTGCAACAGCAGGCTCCCGGAGCCAGGATCGATGTAGGCGAGGATGGTCATGCGGGCAGCATTACCTTTCACGAAGTTTGTCACGTAGTTTGTAGCGGATGGTAACCCGATTGAGGTCGCGCGAGTTCGATTGGAGCTCGGCACCAGTGCACCCTGTCCTGGTCGCCGTGTATCCGGTCCTGTTTCTGTTCGCCGAGAATGCCGAGCAGCAGGTCACGCTGGCGCCCCTGTGGCTGCCGCTGATCGTGTGCATTGCCGCCGGAATCGCGGCGCTGCTGGTGTTGTCCGGCATCCTGCGCGACTGGCAGCGTGGTGCCCTGCTGGCGTCGCTGCTGGTTGCCCTCTTCTTCTCGTTCGGCCACGCATGGAACCTGGTGGGCTCGGTGCTCGGCCAGCGTTGGGTGCTCGCCATCGCGTGGGGCGTGATCGCAATCGTTGGCGGGGTCCTGATCTGGCGCGGTGGGCGCTGGGTCCCACAGGCCGGTCGCTTCCTGAACATCGCGGCGGTGCTACTGGTGGCGTTCAATATCTTCCGCGTCGCGTACTACGCCTCGGAGTCTGCCGCGGCCGCACAGGCGGTGGCGCCTCCGGCCGAGGTCATCCTCCATGCGCCGGCAAACCCGCCGGACATCTACTACATCATCCTCGACCGCTACGCGAACGTGGACACCATGCGATCGGTCTATGACTTCGACAATGAGCCGTTCTTGCGCGAGCTGGAGCAGCGGGGCTTCACGATCGCCAGGCACGCGTGGGCCAACTATTTCAAGACGGCGCCGTCGCTATACAGCTCGCTCTCTATGCAACACATCGACAAGGCAAAGCTGGGCGAGACCGCCGCGCCCTACGATTTCACCAGCATCTACGCCGCGCTGCGAAACCACCTGGCTGTGCCGACCGCCCTGAAGGCGATCGGCTACCACTACATCCACCTGGGGAACGTGTGGGAGCCGACCTCGACCAACATCGACGCGGACGTGACCCTGCGCTTCCAGGAGTCGGCGGAATTCAGTGGGGCGCTCTTCTCGACCACCATGCTGTCGCTCATCTCGCCGCCGGCCGACGGCGCGAGCACGGGGGCTGACGCCGACTCAGAGACCACTGACCGCCGCGACCTCACCCGCGACACGACCCTGTTCACCTTCGACCGACTGGCGGAGATCGTCGACAGGCCGGGCCCCAATTTCGTGTTCGCCCACATCCTCCTGCCACACCCGCCGTACATCTTCAAGGCGGACGGTGAGTTCATCAGCTTGGAGCAGGAGCGTGAGCTGCCGGAGCGGGTCAAGTATGTCCAGCAGGTCATGTTCACCAACAAGAAGGTCCTGGCCGCGGTCGACCGGCTGCTGAGCGACAGCATTGACCCGATCATCATCCTGCAGGCGGACGAGGGACCCTTCCCAGCGGCTTTCACCAAGGACCAAAAGCATTTCGACTGGCTGAGCGCTTCGCCGGAGGAGATCAGCCAGAAGTTCGGGATCCTGAACGCCATCCACCTGCCCGGGGTGGATCCCGCCGACTATGGATTCACCGATCACACCAGCCCGGTCAACGAGTTCCGGATCGTGTTCGATGCGGTGTTCGGCGCCGATTTGCCGCTTCTGCCGGATGTGACCTACCTGTCGCCGGACTATGCGCGGATGTACGACTTCGTGCCGTACCCGCACGACTAGAGGTCGGTCGCCACCGATTCGGCCAACGTGCTGAGCGGCAGCGGGCCGTGCCCCAGCACCGCGTCGTGGAATGAGCGGATGTCGAAGGCAGGCCCAAGCCGTGCCTCCGTCTCCGCTCGAAGCCGGAGGATGGCCAGCTGGCCGATCTTGTAGGCCAGCGCCTGGCCGGGCCAGCCGATGTATCGGTCCACCTCATTGGCGATGTTGTTGGGAGCCAACGCGGAGTGGTCGATCATGAACCGGATCGCCGCATCGCGGGACCAGCCGAGCGCGTGCACCCCGGTGTCAACCACCAGCCGGCAGGCCCGCCAGGCATCGAACGAGAGCATTCCCAGCCGATCGAGATCGCCGCTGTACATGCCCATTTCGTTGGCCAGCCGCTCCGAATACAAGCCCCAGCCCTCGACGAAGGCGGTCGTTTCGCTGTGGCGCCGAAACGCGGGCAAATGCGCCAGCTCCTGGCCGATCGCCACCTGCAGGTGGTGGCCCGGTACCGCCTCGTGGAAGGCGAGCGCCTCGGCCTCATAGCGCGGCCGGGTCTCGGGCGCGTAGGTGTTGATGTAATAGCGACCCGGACGACTCCCGTCCTGCGGCGGCTCGCGGTAGTAGGCGATGGTCGAGTGTTGCTCCTCGTGACGCTCCATGCGCGTCACCTCGCACTGCGCCTGCGGCAGCCGTCCGAACCAGTCCGGAATGGCGGCGACGGCCCGTGCCAGTGATGCCTCGGCGACCGCGACGATCTCCTCGCCTGACGCGAAATGGACTGCTGGGTCCCCCCGCAGCGCTGCCAGGGTGCCGGCAAGGTCGCGCGTGCTCAGCACCTGGTCTCCCAGCTCGGTGATCTCGGCGTCGATCCGCGAAATCTCGGCGAGGCCGATCTCGTGGATCTCCTGCGGCGACAGATCCGTGGTGGTGTGCGCACGGGCCAGGCCGGCGTAGATCTCACCCCCGCCCGGAAGGTGGCAGATGCCGGCATGGTCCGTATCCCGGGCTCCGGACATGGCTTCCTCGGCCAGGTAGGTGCGATAGCGGTGGAATGCGGGCCGCAGCCCATCACGCATGGCGCCGGCGAGGCCGACCTCGAAGCTGCGCCACGCCCCGCCGCTCCAGCCGCCGTGCTCAGCTTTGAGCGGCGCCAGCAGCGGCCAGTCCTCGAGCGGTTGCGCCAGCAGCTCGTCGAGCTGGGCGGTCACGCGCCGCACGGAGCCGCCCACCGGCACCCGCCCTTCCGCCGCTCCGCGTCGAAGCTGAGCGATCTGCTGGTCGACCCATGGACCCATAGCCCACCAGCGGGCGAGCATCTTCTCGCCATCGGCGACGTCGCGCAGCGGCTGGTAGGAGGGGATGCTGAGAAACGAGGCCTGCGCACCGCTCATCGCGTCGACGGTATAGGCGTCCGAATCGGCTGCCAGCAATGTCAATCGATCCCCGGTCGCCTGCTTCAGCGTCGCCCGCGTGAGCGCAGCCTCGTGATCGGCCTCGGGCGGGAGGGCCCCCAGCGCGACGCGGATCTGCTCAATGCGTAGAGCCATGGCCTCTCGGCCGGCAGGTGAGATGTCAGTGAGCCGATCCCCGTAGCGATGCTCCCCAATCGCGGTCCCCTGCGTCGGATCCGTCGCCAGGACCGCGTCCCAGAAGTCATCCGCCAGCTCGTCCAAGGTCGTCACGAATCCGAAGTCCCCAACTCGACGGCGGCCATCACGGCACGCTCGGCAAGCGCAATCGGCAGCGTGCCGGAGCGGGTGATCGTGTCGTGGAAGTCGCGCAGCGCCGCGACGTCCGAGGCATCGGTGCTGCGCGCCGCGAGGTATCGGTCCCGGATGCGCAGGATCTCCAGGCAGCCAGTGAGATACGAGCTCGCCTGGGTGGGCCACGAGCAATAGCGAGTGACCTCGGCCACCGCCGTCGGCTCGGTGAGCGACGAGTTGGCCATCATGAACTCGACCGCCTCGGCGTGAGTCATCTCGCCCAGGTGCAGGCTGACATCGGCCACGATGCGGGCAGCCCGGAAGAGCGTGGCCTCGTAGCGGTACATGACGTGGCGGAGGTCGTCGTAGAAGCCGTTCTCCTCCATCATCCGCTCCGCATACAGCGCCCATCCTTCGGCGAAGTAGCTGGTGCCGAACAGCTGGCGGACGTGGGATGGGTTGCCCTTGGCCATCACCAGGTGCCAGTGATGGCCGGGATAGGCCTCGTGCACGGCGGTGGTGGGGATGCTGGGGTAGCTGTTCGATTCGAGGCGCTTGCCGATCTCCTCCTCGCTGGCCCCGTCCGGCGGGTAGGGCACGAAGAAGTGGCCGCGCATCGTTTCGGCGAAGCTGGGCGGAGCCACGTACGAAGCCACCGCCAGGACGGGTCGTTGGAAGGGCGGTGATGGCACGACCGCGCACTCTTCTCCTGGCGGGAAGCTGGTCAGCCCGCGATCCTTCAGGAAGCTGCGCGCCCGCTCGGTCCAGTCCTCGTAGCCTTGCCGCATCTCCTCCGGCGAGGTCGGGCGGTCTTTGTTGAGCTCCATCAGCAGAGCGTGCCAATCCTCTGACCCGCCGATCTGCCTGGCTGTGGCGCGCAGTGCGTCGGTCAGCTCCACGATCTGCTGGCGCCCTCGCTCGCGCAGAGCGCGGGCGTCGAACGTGAGCATTTCTGCGTCGCGCAGCACCCCGTTGTAGCGCTCCTCGCCGAAGGCCCAGTCCCCATGTGCCTCCGGGCGCAGCGACTCCAGGAAATCGGCATAGCCCTCGAAGGCGTCGGCCGCCAGGGCGCCCGTCTCCGCCAGCTCGGCGCGATTCTCCTCTGCCACCTGGGCGGGCAGCAGGAAACGCGTGTAGTTCGCGCCGGCCCTCGCCTGGTTTATGGCCCGATCCAGCAGGATGTCCGGCACCAGCTCGGGGCGCAGGTTGACACGCCCCGCCTCCAGGTTGGCCGGCACCTGGCGCAGTCGCGACGAGGCCGACGCCGCCAGCTCACGCTCCGGCCGCAGCTCGTGCAGGAAGAGGACGAAGACGCCGCGCATGCCCGGATTCAGGTAGGTGTCCGGGTGCCGCTCCCATACGCGCCACTCGTCGTAGATCGCCTGCTCACTCAGGGCGCCCACGATGAGGTCCCGGTCGATCGCCTGGTCGAAGCTCAGCTCAGCGTCTGGCATGGCGGCGAAACGCTGACGCCACGCGGCGGCGGATGCTGCTCGCTCCTCGAATGCAGCGCCGGACAGGTCGTCCAGCTCGTCGTCGTATTCGGTCAGGCCCATTCCGCTGGATCGAACCGGATATGCGGCGTACTGCTCGGCCAGGAAGTCATGGACCAGCGCGGAGAACGTCGGCTGGGACAAGGTGAGGCTACCTCCCGTTATGTGGACCGATGGTGGGCACGGATCAGCGGGCCGCGGGAACCAGGCGACCGAAGCGTTCCGGGTCGGCACAGGCCGCCACCTGGATCGCGTTCAGCGCTGCCCCCTTGCGCAGGTTGTCTGAAGACAGGAAGAGGGCGAAGCCGCGCTCCCGGCCGCGGATTGCCCGGAGCCGTCCGACCAGCACCGGATCGCGCCCGACGACGTCCAGTGGCATCGGGTGCCGCTGCGCGCCATTGGCCGCGCGGTACTCGAGGCCAGGCGCGGAACGCAGCGCCGCCTCCAGCTGGGACACGGTCACGTCCCGCCCCGTGCGCAGGTGCAGCGCAACCGAGTGGCCGGTATGCACCGGCACGCGGACCGTGGTGGCGGCCACGTCCAGGTCGGGCAGCTCCAGGATCTTGCGCAGCTCGGCGCTGATCTTGTTCTCTTCGCCGCTCCAGCCGTCCTCGTCGAGCACGTCGATCTGCGGCACCACGCTGTCGGCGATTCGGCCGTGGAACGGCGAGCCGGCGGCCGCGTCCATGCCCCCGGCGGCGCGCTCCGCCTCGAACGCATCCAACCCGGCGCGGCCGGCGCCGCTGACCGCCTGGTAGGAAGCCAGGTCGACCGATTCAAGGCCGGCCAGGTCACGGATGGGTGCCAATGCCACGACCGCAGCCGCGGTGGTGCAGTTCGGGTTGGCGATCACGTGGCGGCCGGGCGCGGCCAGGACGTGGCCGTTCGCCTCCGGCACCACAAGTCGCACCTGCGGATCCAGCCGATATGCGCTCGAGTTATCGACGATGAGTGGCACGTCCCGGCCAGGGCCCTCCACGATCTGGCGGGAGATCGTGCCATCGGTGGCCAGGAACAGGACGTCCAGGTCGGCCGCAGCACCGTCGTCGATCGGTCGCACCGGCACCGTCGCGTCGCCGTACGCGACCGATCCCGCCTCGGAGCCGAAGGCCCGCAGCGAGCCGGGCGGCAGGCCGGCATCGGCCAGGATCGAGAGGAAGACACCCCCGACCACGCCGCGCGAGCCGGCCACGCCGACCACCGGCCAGCCGCTCATGCGCCTGCCCGCGGTGCGAAGAGGATCGGGCGCTCGCCGGAGAGCAGTCGCCCCAGGTCAGCATAGGTCGCGCCGACGCTGACCGGACCGCCCGCCCCAGGACCCGACAGCCGGAACACCGAGCCGTCGCGGAGATGGATCTCCAGCAGGCAATCGATGCCGGTGACGGACGCCAACGGGTCGCCAGGGGTCAGCTGCATCGGTCCCACCTTCATTCGGTGTTCGTCGGCCTCCGCCACCAGGCGCCAGATCTCACCGGCGGCGACGTGAACGCCGACGATACCGCGCGTGGCAACGTCGCGCTCCGGCAGCCAGCGACCCCACGCCACCGAGGCCAGGATCGCGATCTTCTGGGCCGCGTCGCGGCCCTCGACGTCGAACGACGGATCCGGCTCGGCATAGCCGGCCCGCTGCGCCTCGACCAGCGCGGCTTCGTATGACTCTCCCCGGCCCATGGCCCCCAGGATGAAGGTGGTGGTTGCGTTCAGCAGTCCTCGCAGTCGCACGATGCGGCCCGATGCGGCAAGGTGGCCGACCGTCTCGATCATGGGCGTCCCGCCGCCGACGCTGGCAGAGCCGAGCAGTCCCGCGCCGGTCCGGACGGCAATCTGCGCCAGCTCGCCACCGTGGGTCGCCAGCAGCGCCTTGTTGGCGGTCACGTATGGGCGGCCGGACTCGAGCGTGGCGCGGGCCCACGCCACCGGCTGCTCGATGCCCCCGCTGAGCTCGACTACCGCGTCAAGGCTCAGATCGTCGAGGATGGCCTCCACCGGACCGATGTCGACGCCCTGCGGAGGCGCGCCCGCTCGCGCGCGTACTGGATCGCGCACCGCAACCCGCACCAGCTCAACCGGGAGTGGACCGGTGACCACCTGGTCGCCGAGGGCGCGGCCCATGGTGCCCCAACCGATGAGCCCAATCCGCAATGGCATGCCCAAAGTATGGCGCTGCGCCCGCCGCTAGACTGCACCGCCATGGGAGCCACCGAAACCGTTGACCTGTTCCTGGAGCTGATCAACGACGACCAGCGCGAGCAGGCAATCGACCTGTTCGCCGAGCACGCGGTGATGGGCATCTCGGTTCCCGGATCGGACGAGCGGACCAACCTGCGTGGCCGCGACAAGGTCGGTGGCTGGTTCGTGCGAGCCGGCGACGGATTCCGGATGTACACCAATGACAGCCGCAACATGGGCGCCAGCTACATTGCGGACGTGACCGTCATGCGCCCCGGCGCACAGTCGATGCACGTGGAGGCGAACTTCCGGGTGGAGGGCGGGCAGATCGTCAGCCTCTTCCTCCAGCCACTCGCCGGCTGACGCCTCGCGGGTCTCGCCGCTATGCCCGCTCCGTGGCTCCGCGCCCCGCACGCTCAGCTTAGGGAGCCGCGACCGGGGGTTGATCGCCAAGAAGCGCCATACGCAAATCATCGCGACCTTAACCACGCCCGGTGGATCAAATAGGCGTCATATGCAAACCACGCCGGCATATGAGCCTTCTCGCGCCAAATCCGCGCGATAGTGCAAACCACGGCAGCATTTGACGCGATTAGTGGCGCGCGGACAGGAAAGGCACGACGAAAGGCACGAACTAGTCCTTGCCGTGACCTCCGCTGTGGCCATTGCCCTTGCCCTTTCCGCCGGCATTGCCCTCCTTCGGGTTCAGGCAGTCCTGAATTTGCGCCTGGACGAGCGCAGAGGCTTCGGGGCGTGTCAGGCCGCTGAGCTCAGAGCGGTCAAGCGTCTCGCCGCACGCGTCGAGATACTGCGCCAGCAACGGGGCGCGCCAGTTCGGTGTCGGCTGGGGCGTGGGTTCGGGCGATGCGGTGTCACCGCTGACCGGCAGCCCGCCGTTAAGGGCGAGTCCGGCAGCGGCCAGGCCGACCACCAGCAGGAGTCCAGCGAGCGCCATGGCCAGAGCGGGCGGCCTGCGCCGCGCCGGCGCCTGAGGCTGGGCTGCCACGTTCGGTTCCGGCACGAGCGTTACGGCGGGCATGGCCATCGTTTCGGCAGAGGACGAGCTGGCGGACGACCCTCCAGGCTGTCCGGCGGTTGACCCTGCCAGGGCGAGGGTTGGATCGCCGCCCAACCATGCCCGCAGCGCCTCCGCCAACGCACCGGCGTGCAGCGGCCGGTCCTCTACCGCCACCGACAGGCAGCTGCTGATCAGCGCGGCCAGCGCCGGATCCAGGTTCGTCATGTCCGGAGGCCCCTCGACCTGCTGGCGAGCGATGGCGACCGGGGTGTTGCCTATGAATGGCGGATGGCCGGTGAGGGCCTCGTACAGGACCGCGCCGATCCCCCACAGGTCGGTGCGCGGCCCAACCTGCTCCGCGGCCAGCTGCTCGGGCGCCATGTAACGGGGCGTGCCCAGGGTGGTGCCTGTCTGCGTCAACGGCAACGCGGCCAGCTCCAGGCTGTGGGCGATGCCAAAGTCAATCAGCCGCCCGCGGCCACTCCCCGCCTCGACCAGGATGTTGGCCGGCTTGACGTCGCGATGGATGATCCCCTGCTGGTGGGCGTGGTACAGCGCTTCGGAGACCTCTGCGGCGAGACGGGCTGCCATATCGGAACGCATCGGTCCATCCCGGGAAAGCCGCAGTGAGAGCGGCTCTCCGTCGACCAGCTCCATCACCAGCGCCGGCTCCTCCTGGGGGCCGGTCACGTCGTACACCGTCGCGATGCCCGGGTGCGACAGTGCCTCCGCCGCCCGTGCCTCACCCTCCAGGCGCTGGCGCGATGTCTCGTCCGGCAGGAGGTGAGGGTGCAGCAGCTTTACCGCCACCCAGCGGTCCATCAGCTCGTCATGGGCGCGCCACACGCGCGCCGTGCCGCCCGCGGCGATCTCGTGCTCGAGGCGATAGCGCCCCAGGATCAGGCTAGCAACGGTCATCCAGGTCAATTCCTCCCGTCCCGGCATGGTGCACGTTCCGTGCTAAGCGTGCGCCGTGCCGTTGCCCGGATGCACCGTCCATGCGTCCTACGGGAACAGGTCCTGTTCCCTTGGCATGACCAGGGCGGAGGCTCCGTGATCGGCGACAGGACGCTGGTACGCGTAGCCACGTACCAGCACCACCGGAATCTGCGCCACCTTGCCGCCCACCAGGTCTGCCGCCGAAGCGAGCTCATCGGCCACCGCGATGATGGTGGAATGCATCTGTCTGCCCTGGGCGTCGGGCGTGCCGCGCAGATCCACCAGCGCCTCGATCCCTGCCGCCCCGATCGCCACGTTCACGATCCCGTTGCGCCACGGCCGTCCGAAGGAATCGGAGATGATGACCGCCGGGCTCGCGCCAGCCAGCTCGCCCAACCTCTTGCGCAGCTTCTGGGCCGAGGCGTCGGGGTCCACTGGCAGCAACGTGGCCAGCTCCGCCCCACCCGTGTTCGACAGGTCCACGCCGGCGTTGGCACACACGAATCCATGCCGGGTGCGCGAGATGATCAGCCCGCCCTCCGCCATGCGCAGCACGTCGGCGCTCTCACGCAGCACCAGCTCCACCTGCCGGGCGTCCTTGCCCCATTGCGCGGCCCATTCCTGCGCCTCCCGCCGAGGCTCCACGGTGCCCAGGTCGACCACCTGTCCCTCCGCCTTGGAGACGACCTTCTGCGTGACTACCAGGACGTCGTCATCGGCCAGGCCGATGCCTGCGTCGGCAAGCGCCGCAGCGATCAGCCCTGCGAGATCGTCGCCCGGGCCGACCTCGGGGATCCCCTCGACCCCGATCAGCGAGATCATGCCGCGTCGCCCAGCTCCAACCAGCGGGCGAGATCCTGGGGCGTGTCGAGATCGAATGCCAGCCCGGGCCGCTCGACGATGATCGGCGTCAGGCCAACAGCCTCCGCCTCTGCGCGGTGGGCGGCGAACGAGCCGGGTCCGAAACGAAAGCCGATCACGCCGGGCGGCCGCAGCGCCAGCCCATTGCTGCCGATCCCTGCGCGATCCGGAGCGATCGCCACGCCGCGGTCATCTGCCACCGCCTGCAGCAGGGCGCGCACGTCATCCGGCGCCAGGTTGGGCAGGTCGCCATGCAGGACGCCCAGTGTCTGGATGCCATCGGCAAGTGCGTTGCCGCGTGCCTGGTCGAGACCGTGGTTAAGACCCATGCCGCGCTGGACGACCAGTCGAGCACCGGCGTCCGTTGCGATCGACTCAAGCTCGGCCGAGGGGCTGATGACCACCACGTCCTCGACCGCCTGGCGCACCATCCGCAGCACGCCGGTGAGGAGCGTTCGCGCCAGCTCAATCCGCTCCTCCGGATCCAGCACCGGAGCCAGCCGCGTCTTCGCCGCCGATAGCCCGCGGTGCGGCACGATGATGCGGGTGCTGGTCACCGTGCTGCTCATCCTCGGAGCATAGCGCTAGGCCATCGCCACGATGGATCGGGCCAGCTGGGTTCGGTCAGCATTCGAGCGCATCACCGTGGGCAGCACGCCGACCTCCATGCCGAGCGCCTCGATGGATGGAGCCAGGTCGGCATCCGCCTGGTCGATGACGAAGCGGTCCACCAGGCCGGCGTAGAGCGCGGCAACTCCGCGGGCGGTCGCCTCGTGGCCCAACGTGGCGAGCATGCGATCCGCCGGCCCCCGGATGGCCTGCCCGGCAACGATCCCACTGACCCCGAGTCTCGCGGCGCCGGTCGCCAGCAGCGCGTCCCGCATGCCGGGGATGGCCAGGATGGGACCGATGCTGACGAGCGGATTCGACGGGCCGATGACCATCAGCTGGGCCTCGGCGATGGCTGCCAGCGCGAGCGTCGTGGGACGCGCGTCCTCCGCACCCTCGAATCGCAGCGCCCGCACGGCATCGGCCTGCCGCCGCCGGACGAAATAAGTCTGGAAGTCGAGCGTGCCCGCATCGGTATCCACCAAGGTGCGCAGGCGATCATTCGTCGCCGGCAGCAGCCGGCTCGGCACTCCCAGGGCGCCGGCCATGGTGGCGGTGGCATCGGTCAGGCTGGCGCCGTCGCGGATGAGCTGTTCGCGCCGGACATGCGTCGCCAGGTCAGCGTCGCCGATCCTGAACCACGTCTCCTCGCCGTAGCGCTCAAGCATCTGCATGGCCGTGTGCGTGTCTCCGGCAACGCCCCAGCCCTGCTCCGCATCCGCCAGGCCGGCCAGCGTATACAGGATCGTGTCCAGGTCCGGACAGACGAGCAGCCCGTGACGCTCGGTATCGTCGCCGACGTTGACGATCACCGTCAGCTCGCCGGGATCAAGCACCTGCTGCAGCCCATAGGCGAGCTTGGCCCCGCCTATTCCGCCCGCCAGCAGCACCGTCCTCACGCGAGCCTCAGCCGGCCTCCAACATCGGCTTTACCTCGCCGATCAGACGCTCCATCGACTCGGCGTCATACGGCGGCGGGCAGCCGACGCTGAAATGCCGGAAGCCAATCCCCAAGTAGGGCCGCAGCTTGTCCGCGACCTGTTCAACGCTGCCCACCAGCTGGTCCTCCCATGGCGCCGCGCCGCCGTTGTCGCGGAAGGTCGCCTCCAGGATGCGCTGGGCCTCGGCCGGGTCGTCGCGGATGATGCAGACGCCAACGCCCGCGGTGCGCTCGATCTCCGACTCGTCTCGCCCGACGTCAGCGCAGTGGCGGCGCAGCACCTCGTCCTTGTGCCTGACGCTCTCGAAGCCGCCGCCAACGTTGCAGGCATCGGCGTAGCGGGCCACGATCCGCAATGTCTTCCGCTCACCGCCGCCACCAATGAGCAGCGGCAGGCGCGGCTGCACCGGCAACGGATCGTTGCGCACCTCGCGCGCCCGGTAGTAGCGGTCTCCGGAGGGCTGCTCTCCGTGAAGCATGCCGCGCATGATGCGCGCCGCCTCCTCCAACCACGCGAGGCGTTCGCCCGGCGAGGCGCCGAACTCGAAGCCGAAGGCGGTGTGTTCGCGCTCGAACCAGGCGCCGCCGATCCCGAGCATGGCTCGCCCGCCACTGATGTGGTCGAGGGTGGTGGCCATCTTGGCGACCAGGGCCGGATTGCGGAACGTGTTCGCGCCCACCATCAGCCCGATCCGGGCCCGCGAGGTCGCCTCGGCCCAGGCGCTCAGCACCATCCAGGCTTCCAGCATCGGCCCATCTGGCGAGCCGACGATCGGGTACAGGTGGTCCCACGTGAAGATGTCGTCATAGCCCAGCTCATCGGCCCGGATGCCGGCAGCGCGCAGGTCCGTCCAGCTGGTGTACTGGTTCCAGCACAGCAGCCCGAATTTCACGCTCCCGGCCGAGCCTTCAGTCATGCCTTACGACTTTTTCGACCCGCACCCGGATGGTTACCCGCTGCTGCCCGTCAAATCGTTGTGGCTCGTCGCCGTAGCGCAGTGCCAGGCGCTTGATGTCGGCAAGGGCGCGTTCGCGATCGTCGTCCAGCTCCACGCGGCCGCGGAGCGCCACCCACCGCATCCCGTCCTCGAAGCACATGCTGACTCGCGGATCGCGGCGCAGGTATCGGTCCTTCGCTCGCCCGACCTTGGTGTTCATCAGGATGGTGTCCGGTTGGTCAGGATCCAGTCCGAACCACATGATCGATTGGCTGGGTGCGCCGTCGGTGGTCAGGACGGCCAGGACCGGATAACGGAGTTCGGCGGTGAGCCACTCGCGCAGCTCGTCGGACAGGACCCGCTCGATAGTCAGGGCAGGGTCGGTCAAGGTCTGTCTCCTCGAATCAGTTGGGTCTGCCGATCGTAGACCGATGCGCCCGTGGCCGCTCGCCGGCCGGCCGTCGCTAGACTCTCTCGGATGCACCCGCGTGCCCTGCTGCTCAGCATCGGATCGGAGCTGCTGGCCGGAGAGACGGTCGATACCAACGCGGCCTTCCTGGGCCGCGAGCTGGCACGCCTCGGGGTGGAGCTGGCCGGAGTCCGACAGCTGCCAGACGACGTGACGATCATTGCGGCCACATTCACAGAGGCACGGGCCGCTGCCGACCTGGTGCTGGCCACCGGTGGCCTAGGCCCGACCCACGATGACCTGACCCGCGAGGGCCTGGCCGAGGCGCTTGGCGAGCCGCTTTCCGCCGATCCGACTCTCGAGGCGCAGATGCGGGATCGCTTCGGGGCCATCGGCCGCATGCCTGTCTCGAACCTGCGCCAGGCGCTGCGCATCCCGTCGGCCGAGATCCTGCCCAACCCGATCGGGTCGGCGCCCGGCTGGTGGGTGGACCGTAACGAGGGCGTGACGGTGCTCATGCCCGGCGTGCCATCCGAGATGCGGCGCATGTTCGCGGAGCAGGTCGCTGCCAGACTCTCGGCCCGGTTCCGCCTGGCGCCGCTCCACGTGCGGACGGTGAAGACCTTCGGCATCGGTGAGTCGGCGGTGGCCGAGATGCTTGGCGAGCTGCTCGAGCAGCCTGGCGCCGGGGTAAGCGCCGGAATCTACGCACGCGACGATGGGGTCCATCTGCGCTTCAGCACGCGCGGCGATCCCTCTTCGCTGGCGGCGCTGGCAGGGCGGGCGTCCGAACAGCTTGGCGAGGCAGTCTGGGGCCACGATGCGGACGACCTCGCAGGCGTTGCGCTGTCGGCCTTGGGCGTAGCCGGCGCCGCCACGGCGGCCTCGTGGGAAGCCGACACCGGCGGGGCACTTCTCTCGCTGCTGGCTGACGCCGCGCCAGCCGATGGAGCGGCACGCTACCTGGGCGGCGTGCTCGACGTTGGGGGTGCAGCAGCATCACCCATCGCGGATGCCGTACTCCAGCTTTCGCTAGTGCCGCAGGATGACCATGGCCGTAGCCGGGTGCGGGTGGCGGCCAGTGGCGTGATCAGCCTGGCCATGCGCGAGGTGCGAATCCACGGCAGCGGCGAGCAGCGGTTGCGTCGCGCGGCCTACGCCGCCCTGGACCAGGTGCGGCGCAATGTGAAGCCCTAGGGCTCGGGTGGCGTCCCGACACAGCTGCGGACCGCCGCAAGGCCATCTCCCTGGATGGGTTCGCTGGGAGCGCCCCGCATCGAGTACCGCTGTGACACGGCATCCGCCGCCACGATGCGAAGGCCGGGACCCTCCTTCACCGCGTTGACGAGCCACACCCCGATTTCGGGCCGCACGCCGACGCCACTGATCATGGCGGCAACCCACCACGGCGAGCGAAAAAAATCTGAGCCAACCTCGGCTGGCCCGCCGCCGATATTCGCTGCAGGCCCCAGGAACAGCCGGGATAGCGTCGCCCCGCGAACGGCCAGCGTTTCCTCCAGCCGCACCCCAAGCCAGCTGGGCGCGGGCTGGCAGTCGCTCGCGGGGAGCGAGGAGCTCACGCTGTCCCCAGGGGCAACTGATGGAGAGGGTTGAGGGCCCGGACCGCACCGAACCAGGCACAGGCAGGCAAGCACAAGGAACGTGTGAGCACAGCTCATCATCCGCCGCCTCCGCAATCCGGCTGCCAGCGCCGATGAACCGGCTGCCAGCGCCGATGAAAAAGAGGAGAGGGCGGACATCGTCCGCCCCCTCCGTGGGCTCTGAAGCAGAGCGCTGCTACGGAGCGAAGTAGTCGAAGACCCTCGAGACCAGGTCGGCCTTGGCAGCCGCATCCCCGTATGCCTCCATCGGGAAGGCAAGGAACACGACCTTGTAGGTCCCGGCGTCGACATTCAGGGCATTTGGCTCACCGGCGTCATCGGTGAACGCAGCGACCGCAGGACCGATCGGAGTGATCTGGTCCTCGAACTCTGCACCGAGGATATCGTGATCGAGCGCTACCGCGCCGATGCCATCGGTTACCGGATTCCCGGTGATGCCGTTCACGAAATCGGTCGCCTTGTCGTTCTGGGCCTCGCTGCCGTCCCAGTCGATGTGGAGGTAGTCGTGCACGAACGCGGTCGTGCCCGCCTCCTGGTCAAGGATGTCCTGTCCACTCATGAACAGTCGGCCACCGCCGTCAAGGAAGGTTGCCAGCTGGTCCTCGTAGGGGACGATCGGTCCGGGATATGAGTTGCCCGTGAACCACACGACGTTCGTGTACGAGTTCAGGAAGGCAGACGGTATCTCGGGATCCGTTCGCAGATCCCAGGTGTTGAACACCACGCCAGCAGCCGTGAGGGCGTCGGCGTAGTAGGACTGGACGTCAGGCCCGTCCCCGTCATTGTCGACGAGGAGCGTCGCCGCAGCCGCAGCAGTGGTGGTCACGGTGGCGCTGGCGCTCACCGCCGGATTCGCGGCAGAGGTCGCCGTCACCGTTGTGACGTCCACCGCGTTGTTGGCCGCGTTAGCGGGGATATCGATCTGGACGCAAAGGTCCGTGGCCTCTCCCGGCGTCAGCGGACCCACCGTGGCCGGCAGCGGCGTTGCGCAGTCAGCCTGCAGCAGGTGCGAGACGAACGTCCCGCCCGAGGTCGTCACGGCGTAGCTGTCCGCGTTGTAGCCCACGTTGCGAAGGTGCAGCGGGTAGGTGACGCTGCTGCCCGGCCGCTCCTGCTGGGCCTGGTTGGCGGGGGTCAGGCGCACCGCGTACGGCGGCGCGATCGGGGTGATCGTCGGGCTGCCCGTGGTACCGGGGCCAGCGGCCGAGGTCACCACGATGCCGTCGTTGACGATCGTGCCGACCTTCTTCTTCAGCGCCGACGCGATGTTGACGGTGAAGTGAAGATCCACGCTGGCTCCGGCCGCCACGCTGACGTTCTGCCAGCGCACCTTGCCGCCGCTCAGCGTACCGCCCTGACCTGCCGACACGAAGCTCGTGTCGTTCGGGATCGGATCGGTCACGGTCACGCCCGTCGCATCGGCATTTCCGATGTTCTTGAGGGTGATCGTGTAGTCCAGCTGCTTGGAGGGGCCGACCGGGATGCCCGCATCGACCTTGGTGACCTCGAAGGCCGAAACGAAGGCGTTCTCCATCATGCGGAACGCGCCACGGCCGTGCGTGCCTGCCAGCAGGGTGCGCGGCGCGATGCCATTGGCGCCTGCCGGTGCGCCGGTGTCCATGTCCATCTGCCAGATCGCGACGATCGGGAAGCCGGTCCCCAGCGCGCTCCAGTGCACGCCGCCGTTGTAGGTCACGAATGGACCGACATCCGTACCGGCGTACAGGGTGTTGGGATAGGAGGGATCCAGGATCACCGAGTTGACAGGTGCATCCGGCAGGTTGCCGCTGATGTTCGTGAAGCTGCGCCCGCCGTCGGTCGTCTTGAACACGTGGCCCGGGCGACCCGGCGTCCCCGCGTTGAAGCCGTTGTAGGCGAGATAGGCGGTCCGATAGTTGGAGCGATCCACCGCGATCTGCGCGATCGGTCGCTTCGGGAGCCCGTTCTGGTCGAGACGCGTCCAGCTCGGGTTGTCGTTGACCTGGGCGTCGGTGCTCAGGTAGACGTAGCCGTCCAGCGAGCCGGTGTAGACGGCTTCACCGCCGCCGATTCCGATCGCCGAGATGGTGCAGTTGCGCGCGCCATTGGGCGCCGTGCCGGCGCAGCCCGACGTCAGGTCAGGGCTGATGGCGTGCCACGTGACATTCGACGCGAACTCCGTCTTGGCGTTGTCTGTGCGGTACAGACGATAGGTGCCCAGGAAGAGCTGCTCCGTGTTGTCCTTATTCAGGACCCACGGGGGGTAGAAGTCCGACCGGTCACCAAGGTTGATGCCCTTGCGGATGTACTGGTTGGCGAAGAACGCGCCACCACCGTCGGTCGCGCGATACGGGCTGATGCCGAAGTACGTGCCATAGACGTGCGTCCAGTCGTCTGGATCAACCAGAACCTGGCCACCGTCGCCGCTGTACATGTCGAACCAGGTGGTGCTGACAGCCGACTTCCGCATCGTGCCGTTGTCCTGGGTCCCGCCCCACATGCGCTCCCGTCCCGGGAAGCTCGGGTTGGTGGCGATGCTCGTGAACTGGGCGATCTGAAGACCGTAGCGATTCACGGGCAGCCAGGTGGCGGCAGTAATGTCGCCTTCGTCCTCGGCGCCGGGCAGTCGACCGCCGCGATCCCCGCTCCACCAGATGCCTCCGTCCGAGCCGATCAGGACCTCGTCCGGATCCGGTCCGAAGGCAAGGGCATGGTAATCGGGGTGCTGCTCCCAGCCCAGGTTCTTCCAGGTCTGGCCCCCATCGTCGGAGCGGTACTGTCCGCCCGAGCCGATGCCGTAGTTGAACTGGCCGCCGGCATACACGACATCGGTGTTGGTCGGATCGACCTCAACCACGTTGTCGTAGAAGCACTGGCCGCCGCAGTAGTCCAGAACACTGTCGTCGGAACCGCTGAAGCCGGCGACTGGCAGGGCCTGCCAGCTGGCACCCTCATCGTCCGAGCGCCACAGCTTGGACGCGTGGTGAATCCCACCGGCGTCGAAGAAATCGGTGCCGGTGTACAGGACGGCATCGCCGTCTGCCGGATGCGAGAGGCCGATAGAGAAGCGGGTCAGGTTCTGCACGTTGAAGTGGGTGGGCAGCCCGTTCATGATCGGGCTCCAGTTGTGCCCACCGTTGGTGCTCTTGTAGACCCGATCGCCCCAGTAGCTGGTGTACATGACGTCCGGGTTCTGCGGATCCATCTCGAGATCGGTGGCGCCGTTCGTGTTCTTCGGTGCCTCCTCGATCAGGGTCCAGCTGGAGCCACCGTCGTGCGACTCCCAGATGCCGAACTTCGAATGGAGGGCGGGCGAGGTCCGTTTGGCACCACCGCGTCCCCGCAGCGTCGAAACATAGAGATGGTCGGCGTCATTGGGGTCGACCAGGAGGCGGGAGATCGACACGGACACGAAGTAGTCGCCGGAGACGTGATTCCAGGTCTGGCCACCGTCGGTCGACTTCAGAATGCCGTTGCCGAAGTAGCTGTCGCCTGACAGCGCGCCTTCGCCGGTGCCGGCGTAGATGACGCTATCGTCGGTCGGCGCAATGGCCAATGCGCCGATGGCGAGGGACGGCAAGTTATCCGTCTTGGCGACCCAGCTGGTACCGTTCCAGATCCAGATGCCACCCTGGGCGCCGCCCAGGATGAACTCGCCGGTGCTGGGCCGAATGGCCAGCGCACCGATACGGCCGTTCATGTCGGCAAGGCTGCCCTCACTGCGGGTGATCTCGCCGATCGGATTCGGACCCAGGTTGGGAGACCAGGCGCCCTGGAAGGTGGAGGGTCCGGATGCCGGAACACCCTGCTTGCGGATCACATTGGCCTGGTGGGCGGCGGCAGAGCGCATGGCTCCGGCCTGATCCAGGGTCAGCGGGCGATCGCCAGCCAGCTTCTTGCTGATGATGGCGAAGTCGAGGGCGTGAAGGCGCTCCTCCTGCTCCTCGTCAAGGCGGAGACGTTCTGAAAACGAGACGGGCTTTGGCGCATCGGCCTCGTTGAATGGCGGCGGCTCCGGCACTCCCAGGATGCCTGCGCCGATGGATTGGGGAATGATCAATAGTGCGGTAGCAACTGCGACCAGGCGCCACAACGTGGCGCGTCGCGAGTGGACCATGAACCTCATCCTCCAGGGCAATTTCAATTGCGGAGATGGACGTACTGAGCGGCGCAGTAAGACAGCAGGACTGCGCTCGCGCCCGTCATCACGAGATCCGCACCAGGGCGGTCGGAGACGCGGCGCCATGAATCGCTGGTCGGGCACCTCCATTAAGCAGCGCGGTCGTCGTGGCTTCGACACGCAGTGGGTGCCACGGTTCCCCCGTAAGCGCGCTGGCTACCAGACCTTACCCGCGATGGACTTGGGGGTGCAACTAACCGCGATCGTTAACGGTGCTTACGATCACCAGTTGCCGATGAGCCGCACCGCAGCCGGCCTGATCTCGAAGTGCCACGCGGGCCGGCGCCCGATCAGGTCGCCATCGGCCTGGACCGGCAGAGGATCGCCGTCGAGCGTGCGAAGCATGACGCTTCGGGCGGGGATGCCCGCGGCCGAGGGCCTGCGGCGAGCGACCCAGCGCATGGCTTCCAGCGCGAATGCCGGCAGCGGTCCTGCGTAGACCCGCAGAGTCAGCTGCCCTGCGTCGACGCGCGCGCCTGGGTTCACCAGCAGCCCGCGCCCGAACCAGGGCGTGGTGCCGACGACCAGCAGCTCCATCGGTCCTTCATGGACGACCCGGCCATCTGCCTCGACCACCACATGGCGGCGCCGCACGAGGTCCGGCAGCGATCGCGCCACCGCCATGGCCCAACCTGGAAGACGCCGCGCCCCGGCGGCGGCGTAGCGGCCGGCCACCAGCGCGTCCCAGCCCGCGCCCGCAAAGAGGGCCAACCGGCCGTCGACCGCGACCAGGTCCACCGGCCGCGCATCGCCCGCGGCGATCACCGCCGCCAGCCCGTCCGGGTCGCGCGGCAGACCCAGGAGGTGGGCGGTCGCGTTGCCGAACCCGGCCGGGATGTAGCCGAGCTCCACGTCGTGACCGGCGACCGCGTTGTAGGCGACGCTCAGCGAGCCGTCGCCGCCGGCGATCACCAGGGTCCGGTACCCGCCCAGTCGCTCGGCCATCCACGCCTGCAGCGCGGCCGGGTCGCGGGTCGCCGTGACATGCAGGTCAGCCTGCAGTGCCTGGCGCACAAGGGTGACCGATCGCCGGGCGCGGGACGAGGTGGCCGAGCCGGCGCCCTCGTTGACGAAGATGGCAGCCGGTCCGGCCGGATGGGTTCCGGCGGCGTCTGCCTTGCCTACGGCAGCGCCTCCAGGGCCGCCGCGGCGTCCTGCTCCCTGGTAGCGGCCACGTAGAAGAGGACGTCGCCCTGGGCGTACACGTACACCTGGCCCGCCTGCTTGGTATCGGCGGCTCGCTCGACCTGCTTGCCGCTGACACTGGCTGCCTCCCATACCAGCGGCTCGTCGCGATCAGAGTTCAGCGCCTCCTTGAACACGCTCAACAGCCGCTCGGCTCCTGCGCCGTTTGCGCGAAAGATGAAGACGACGAGCGCGCCACCTGTATCCGTCGAGGAGCCGAACCCGGCTGCAACAGCAACGTCATCGGTCGCGACGCCCAGCCCCTCCAGGAATTTCTGCGTCTCCTGGGTGGCACCACCGGAGCTGACGAACTCGTCGCCCCGCATCGAGAGCCCCTGCAGCGTGATCCCCCCGACTTTGCCGGGGATCAGCGCCTCCAGGTCCTTGGCATTGGATGGAAGCGACGGCAGCGCACTCCCGCTTGAGCCGGCCGCAATCGGCTGGGTGTTCCCGCTCGGCGCCTCGGAGGCACCGCCGCTGCAGGCGGCGATCAACAAGCCCAGACACATCATCGCAGCGGCGACGCGCGTTCGATTCACAGGTAGGAGAACCTCGCTGCGGAGAAGGCGGCCTGTGGTATCGGCCGCGACAGCAGGATACCCCGCACGTCGGCTGGAGGACGATTCAGCGTCTGGGCGTGGGAAGCACCGGCTACTTGAGGAACGCGCTTCGCTGTCGCTTGACGAATTGGCCACCGCCTCGCTCACCCAGCCACTCTTCGCCGTCCACCACGATCCGGCCGCGGCTCAGCACCAGGTCGGCGCCGCCGGTGACCTCCCAGCCCTCGTAGCAGCTGTAGTCCACGTCCATGTGGTGCGTCTGCGCGCTGATCGTGTGCTTGCGTTTCGGGTCATAGATCACGATGTCGGCGTCCAGCCCAACCTGCACCCCGCCCTTGCGGGCGAGGCCGAACATGCGTGCCGGGGCGGTGGAGATGACCTCCACCCATCGGTTCGGCGTGAGCCTCCCGGTGGCCACGCCACCGGAGTGCAGCAGATCGACGCGATTCTCGACGCCTGGCAGGCCATTGGGAATCTTGCGGAAGTCACCCTGCCCCATCTCTTTCTGGCCGTGGAAATCGAAGGGGCAGTGATCGGTGGACACGACCTGCAGGTCATCCTTCAGCAGGCCCAGCCACAGGTCGTCGGCGTGGTCGGCCGGCCGCAGCGGCGGCGAGCACACGAACTTCGAGGCCTCGAAGCCATTGCCCATGTCGTCGAGGGAGAGGAACAGGTACTGCGGGCATGTCTCCGCAAAGGCGGGCAGGCCCTCGTCGCGAGCGCGGCGTACTTCGTTCAGCGCCTCGCGCGCGGAGAGGTGCACGATGTAGACCGGCGCCCCGGCCACCTCGGCCAGGCGGATCACGCGGTTGGTGGCTTCGCCCTCCAGCACCGGGGAGCGGCTGGTGCCGTGGTAGTACGGGTCCGTGTTGCCGGCGGCCACGGTCTGCCCGGCCACCACGTCGATGGCCAACCCGTTCTCGGCGTGCATCATGATCAAACCGCCGTTGGTGGCCGTCTGCTGCATCGCCCGGAAGATGGCGCCATCGTCGCTGAAGAAGACGCCCGGGTAGGCGGTGAACAGCTTGAAAGTGGTGACGCCCTCGTCCACCAGGGTGTCCATCTCCGACAGCACGTCGTCGCGCACATCGGACACGATCATGTGGAAGCCGTAGTCGATGCAGGCGTTGCCATCGGCCTTGGCGTGCCAGGCGTCAAGGCCCTGCCGCAGCGAACCGCCGCGCGGCTGCACCGCGAAGTCGACGATGGTCGTGGTCCCCCCGAACGCGGCGGCGCGCGTGCCGGTCTCGAAGGTGTCCTTGGCAAACGTGCCGCCGAATGGCAGCTCCATGTGGGTATGCACGTCGATGGCGCCGGGGATCAGCCACTTGCCGGAGGCGTCGATGGTGCGGTCGGCGGTGGCCTGCAGATCGGTGCCGATCATGGCGATCGTCTCGCCGTCGACCAGGACGTCGGCGCGGGTCGTGGAATCGGCGTTCACGACGGTGCCGTTCTTGATGAGCGTGCGCATGGCGTTCCTCCGGTATCGAGGGGTATGCCCGCTGGTTGCTCGGTTTTCGTCAGGGAGAGCGATGGTAACGCGCGCGAAGCAGGATGTGAGGAGTTACCCGATCGCCAGCTCGTAGGCCTGGAGACGACAGACAAGGCTGAGGCCGATACCGCGGTAGACACCGAACCCCAGCATTGACGACTGCAGGACCCCGAACCGATATCCCCGCTCCGCGCCCGCCTGCAGCGCCGCCAGGCTGACCGCACGGCCATAGCCACGTCGCCTGGCATCCTCCGCCACCGCCACGGCGTACGGGCCCGCAGCGCCGCCAGCGCCGCAGATCGAGGCGCAGGCAACCGGCCGGCCATCTGCCAGACGTCCGACAAAGTGCTCGAATGGCTGCTCCGGCCCCCAGCCACCGGCCTCACCCATGCGCTCGAAGGCACCCGCGAAGATGCCGATCATGCCAAGAGGACCCAGCACCGCCAGGACGTCACGAAACTGTTCGGATGACCGGACCACTTCGACGGCGAAGCCATCGTGCTGCGGCGGGGGCGGCAGGGCATCGAGCTCCATGGCCATGCCGGGCCACGCGGGCCACGGCTCCAGCTCACGTGCCACCAGCCTCTTGCCAATGTCGGCCGGACGACTGCCGCGCCAGGTCCACCAGACCGCAGGCAGGTGGCGCTCGCGAAGCATCGCCAGCATGCCGTCAATGGCTGCATCGGCCTCGGCATCGGGCAGGTCAGTCCTCAGGATGCTGGTCGACCGCGGGTCCTCGTTCGGGCCCTGGAATGAGTGCCAGACCAGGCGGCCGGAATCGTGCCGCTCGCCGCCGTACGCGGCGGCGACGACCTGCCACGTCTGGACGAAGTTGTCCTCGACGGCGCTTGCGGCCGCATGGCGGTCGATGGCACACGGCCTGCCTTCCGGCATCAGGGTCGTGTCAGGCCTCGCCGTCCTTGCCGGGCGGCTCGTCGCCCGACGCGCTGTTGTGCATCCACGGGGTGTGGGTCACGCCGACCAGGAGGCCCTCCGGGCTGAGCAGGCGTGACGTGGTCTGGCCCCATGGCTCCTCATGCGGGCCGCGCAGGACGCGATGCCCCGCTGCCTGCAGCTCGGCGACGGCCGGCGCCACGGCCTCTGCCGAGTCGACATCCATCTCGATCCAGGCCTGCGGCGCGGGAATGTCGTCCGGCCACGACGCATTACCAAATGTCGACTCCGCCGCCTGGGAGAGCGGCCAAAGGGCGAAGGCCTTCACCCCTTCCAGGTCGTCGTTGGTCCAGTAGCCGGGAGCCGCCTCCTCCAGCGTAATGCCGAGGCCGTCGCCCCAGAACCTGCGACTTGTTCCCGTGTCCGGCACGATCGGTCCAAAACCTGCGATAAAGCTGACCCGCATGGGTCCTCCTGACGATGAGCGATGTGACCCAATCCTATCCACCGCGTGTGATAGCGTCCGGCGCATGAACCGAGGCCTCGTGCTGGCCACGCTGCGCATCGGATTCGCAGTGCTGGCGATCGTGGCCATCGGGTTCCAGATGCTCGACCTGGCGGACCGCGGCGACCTCAACCCGATAAATTTCTTCAGCTACTTCACGATCGAGAGCAACCTGATCGCTGTGGCTGCATTGCTGTGGGCCGCAGCCGCTACGGGCGCCGGCCCGAACCCGCGGCTGGACTTCTTCCGCGGCGCGGCGACCACATACATGACGGTCACCTTCGTCGTCTTCGCACTGCTCCTGGCAGACACCGATGTCGACACCGCTATCGTCTGGGTCGACCGCGTCCTGCATCGGGTCATCCCGATCGTGATGATGGCCGATTGGCTGATCGAGCCGCCGGCAGTCCGCATCGACCTCACGCGGGCGTGGTGGTGGCTCGCCTTCCCGCTGGCCTGGGTCGTCTACACCATGATCCGCGGGGCGACGGTGGACACCTATCCTTATCCGTTCCTGGATCCGGCCAACGGTGGTTACGCGGTGGTGCTGGTGTACAGCGTGGCCATCTTGGTCGGCATGCTGCTGTTCATCTACGCGATCGTCGCGATCGGCAACGCGATGGCTGCCCGGAGATCATCCACGACCTGATACCCGGCGGCAGGCTGCCACACCAGTAAACCATCGGCCCCACCCGTGCCTGTTTGACGCAGTGGCAAGTCCGAGATGACCGGCCAGGAGAGCGCCCGACCGCTAGGTCGCTCGCCCAGCAGCGAGCGCGGGAATGATGTTGCGGCCGTACGCCTCCAGCTGCGCCTCCTCGTCGCCGTTCATGAGGTAGAGGTTGAACTGGTCGACGCCGGCATCGGCCAGGGCGTGCAGCTTGTCGACATGCTCCGGAGGCTCGCCGAGCAGGCAGAAGCGATCCGTCACCTCGTCGCCGACGAACGCGGCATTCCCCGAGCCGACTTCGGCATGGTGGTGATAGTCGTACCCCTCCCGGTCGCCGATGTACCCGGTCAAGGACTCGGGCAGCTGTTCGCGCGGGTACTTGTTGACGAGGTCGACGACATGATTGCTGACCAGCGCCGGGAACCAGCGCGTCCGCTCTCGGCCGAGCTCCCGGGCACCCACGTGCGCCGGCGCCGCGGCCTGGATCTTGACGCTGCCCGCTTCGCGCCCCGCGGCGGCCTCCGCCTCGCGCAGCTGACCGGCGAACCAGCGGATGAGATCCGGATCTGCCAGCTGGAGGATCAGCCCGTCCGCCACGCGGCCGGTCATGGCGATGGCCATCGGCCCATAGCCCGCTACCCACACCGGCAGGCGCCAGCGTCCGGTCCACGGCAGCTCCAGATCGGTCCCTTCGAAGGAGACCGATCGGCCCTCGACCAGGTCGCGGATGACGGTGATCGCCTCTTCCAGCGTCTTCATGGTGGTGGGCGACTTGCCCAGCACGCGCCGCGCGCTATCACCGCGGCCGATGCCCAGGTCCATGCGCCCATCCGTCAGCTCATCCAGCACGGCCAGCGCCGAAGCAGTGACCGATGGCTCACGGGTCGCCGGGTTGGTGACGCAGGTCCCCAGCCGCAGGCGCTCGCTGGCCTGCCCCATCAGCGTCAGCAGCACGTACGCCTCGCGCCACAGGACGTGGCTGTCGAAGAGCCAGCCGTAGCTGAAGCCGTTTGCCTCGGCGCGCTTCGTAAGGTCAACAGTGCGGGCCAGGTCGTTCTCAGGCTTGAGCGTGAACCCGAAGTCCATCGGTCAGGCCTCCAACCTTCGCGCGGAGCCGCGCGCACCAGGCCCCGTACTACTGCCAGTTGTGCATGCGCGCCTAAACCGGTCCAAGAGGGCCGCCCCACCACTGATGGTTGTATTCGCGGCCACAATGCCGTGGCCTTGGCGCCAATGCACCACCGGGAGTTGTGCCAGCGCGCGGGCCACGCTGCTGTGGCGCTGATGTACTGCTGTCAGTTGTACGGCTGTAGGCATCGGACGGTTAGCTATGGACGCACCAGGTCGCCGTAGGCATCGGGCCGGCGATCACGGTAGAACTGCCAGAGCTGCCTGACCTCGGTGATCTTGTCCATGTCGAGGTCGCGGACCAGTAGCTCCTCCTCGTGCGCGTCGCCCACGTCGCCCACGAACTGGCCGCGCGGATCGACGAAGTAGGACTGGCCGTAGAAGTCGTCATCGCCCAACGGCTCGATACCCACGCGGTTGATGGTGCCCACGTAATACCCATTGGCGAGGGCATGGCTGACCTGCTCTACCCGCCACAGGTACTCGGACAGCCCGCGCGAGGTGGCCGATGGGATGAACACCAGCTCGGCGCCGTTCAGGCCAAGGGCGCGCGCGCCCTCCGGAAAGTGCCGGTCGTAGCAGATATAGACACCAACCTTGCCGACGGCGGTATCGAAGACGGGATATCCGGTGTTGCCGGGCCGGAAATAGAACTTCTCCCAGAAGCCCT
>JBDUEE010000110.1:0-3823 GCA_040002615.1 Chloroflexota bacterium
GCGCTCGGCCAGCACGGGATCAACATCATGGAGTTCATCAAGGCCTTCAACGAGCGCACTGCCAACCAGCGCGGCTACGTGGTCCCGGCCGAGATCACGGTCTACGAGGACCGCTCGTTCAGCTTCGTGACCAAGGCACCGCTGGCCGCCGCGCTGCTGAAGCGAGCCGCCGGCGTGGAGGCGGGTTCCGCCCAGCCGAACCGCGACAAGGTGGGCAGCGTCACCGAGCAACAGCTGCGTGAGATCGCCGAGGCCAAGATGGCCGACCTCAACGCCAATGACGTTGAGCACGCCATGCGCATCATTGCCGGCACTGCGCGCAGCATGGGCATCGAGGTGCCCGACTGATGGCACGCCACGGACGCAAGTACATGGAGGCCGCCGGCCTGATCGAGGCGGAGCGTCGCTATCCGCTGAGCGAGGCGGCGGAGCTGCTGCCCAAGCTGTCCACTGCCAAATTCGACGCCACCGTCGAGGCGCACCTGCGCCTGGGCATCGACCCGCGCCACGCCGACCAGCTGGTCAGAGGCACGGTGGTCCTGCCGCACGGCACGGGTCGCTCGCTGCGAGTGATCGTCTTCGCGCAGGGTGAGAAGGCGCAGGAGGCGCTGCGCGGCGGCGCCGACGATGTCGGCGGCGAGGAGCTGGTCGAGCGCATCGACGATGGCTGGTTCGAGTTCGACGTGGCCATAGCCACGCCCGACATGATGGGGATGGTCGGCCGGCTGGGGAAGAAGCTCGGCCCGCGCGGCCTGATGCCCAACCCGAAGTCGGGAACCGTGACCTTTGACATCGAGCGCGCGGTGAGCGAGATCAAGTCCGGCCGCATCGAGTTCAAGGTAGATCGCGCCGGGATCGTGCACGCTCCGGTCGGCAAGGCCAGCTTCACGCCCGATCAGCTGCGCGCCAACATTGCCACTCTCGTCGACGCGGTGAACCGTGCCAAGCCCACGGGCGCCAAGGGCACCTACATGCGCACCCTGACCCTGGCACCGACCATGGGTCCGGGAGTCCGGGTCGACATTCCGTCGGCGCTGGCCGCCGCCAGCGCGTAGCAGCGTCGAACGGGTATGACTTACCTGTCTTAGCTGCAACGCGATTCGGCCGAAACTGGTGCGGTTCATGACTCGTGGGTCATGGATGCTGCGGGAAATCGTGCAAGATCGTCGTTGTTAGGACAAACGGGTCATAGGCCGATGGATTTGCCGATGGACCGCCTACCGGCTACCATCGGCCACTGCAACCGAAGAACTCAACAGCCGAAGACAGCGATGTGTCCGGGTGCAAGCCCCGGACAAATTGCCGGCCCAGCGAGGCCGGCGGCACGCCGAGGCACGAGATGGATCCACCTGGACGGTCCTCGTGCTGATGCGCGCGGACTGTTTTTCATTCCTGAAGAGGTGAACCAGAGTCCATGCCGACCGATGCCAAGCGCCAGGCGGTGACCGAGCTGGCGGAGATGCTCCGCGACAGCACGGCAATCGCCGTGGCCGACTACCGTGGCCTGAAGGTTTCGGAGATGCAGACGGTGCGACGGTCGCTGCGGGCCAGCGGCGTGGAGCTGCATGTCGCCAAGAACCGGCTGCTCAAGATCGCCGCCGACCAGGCCGACCGCGCTGACCTGAAGCCCATGCTCGAGGGTCCCACCGCGCTGGCCGCCATCTCGGGCGACGAAGTTGCCCTGGCCAAAGCGCTGCAGGACGCCTTCCGGCCGTTTCGGGTGGTCACCCTGCGCGGCGGCCTGCTTGGCAATCAAGCGATCGACGCCGCCAGCCTGGCCCGCATGGCCAGCCTGCCAAGCCGCGAGCTGCTGCTCGGGAGGCTCGCCGGCGGCCTCGCCAGCCCGATCACCGGCTTCGCCAGCGTGCTGGCCGCCAATCTCCGCAACCTGGCCGGCGTGCTGAGCGCCGTAGCCGATCAGAAGCGACAGAACGAGGGCGCGGCCTGATCGGCCCAGCCCCACGAAGGAGAGCAGAAACGACATGGCAACCAAGACCCTGGGCAAAGACGAGATCCTTGAAGCGATCTCGACCATGACAGTCCTCGAGCTTAGTGACCTGGTCAAGGCCGTCGAGGACAAGTTCGGCGTGACCGCCTCGGCGCCCGTGGCCGTTGCCGCCGCGCCGGCCGCGGGCGGCGATGGGGCGGCCGCCGCCGCGCCGGAGGAGCAGACCGAGTTCGACGCGGTCCTGACCGAGGTGGGCCCCAACAAGATCCTGGTCATCAAGGCCGTTCGCGAGCTGACCGGCCTGGGCCTCAAGGAGGCGAAGGACCTGGTCGACGCCGCCCCGAAGGCCGTCAAGGAAGGCGTGGCCAAGGAAGAGGCGGAGCAGGTGAAGGATAAGCTGGCCGAGGCCGGCGCAACCACCGAGGTCAAGTAGGAACTAGTTGGCCACCACCATCCAGCAGGCAGCGGCCAAGGGGCCGTTGCTCTTGCCCGTCATCAGCGGCTACACCGGCTTCCTGCAGGGGTCTGCTTGTAGCCCCAGTACCCCTTCACGCAACGCTTGTGGAGTCCGCTCATCCGGCGGGGAGGCGGCTGGCCGGGGCGGTCTGCCTTTGCGTGCGGATTCGTTTTCGAATACCAGCTAGGCTCGTGCTATCGGGCGATAGTCGATGCCGTCCGGGTCGCTTACCAGCGTCGCTGGTGCAACGCGGATCCGGCTGCCATATTGACCTTCCCGGGGCGGTGTGACGGCCCCACTGAGCACGACCGCGGCTGCACAACGCGACGTGCCATCGACCACCTGCGGCGTAAGACCAGTCAGACTGGTAAACGACCGGTTCGACGTACGAGGCCCGAGCGTCGTCTCGGATCTCGGTGGACCGTGGCACGCGGGGGCGGTACTGGCGCAATTTGAGCGACCGTGACCGGCGCTAGACTCGGGGCCATGGCTGACTGCCTAGGCTGTGACGTCAACGCGGGCCGCATCTCGACGCCCGGCGGAACTATCTACCAAGATGAGCATTGGATTGCAGACCACGGAATCGACCTCCTGGTACGCGGCTACGTGGTCCTGAAGCCAAAGCGTCACGTCCACGAAATGGCCGACCTGCTGCCTGAAGAGGCGAGGACCTTCGGGCCTGCCGCGCAGACATTGCTCTTGGCCATGAGGCTCGCCCTCGGAACCGAGCGGATCTACGTCTGCTCGTTCGCCGAAACAGTTCGCCACCTCCATTTCCATTTGTTACCGCGGTACCCAGAAATGCCGGCCCTTGGCCCCGATCTCGTGTCAGATCTGTTCAAGCAGCGATGGGGATGTACGGTCACGGAAGCCCAAGAAGCCGCTGACAAAATCCGCGCAGCGCTCACAAGCGCCACTATTTCAAACTGAGCCACTACCCCAAGAGCGCTTCAGTTGACGAAGCGGTAGCGCGTGATATACTCTCCGTTCGCGTGTCCGCGCCCCTCCATGCCTTCCACCATGCCCTTCTCAAGGAGTTCGAATGGCCTTGGCCGAGTCCGCCAGCCGGTTTGAGCTGGCACCGCGCCGTGAGAGTTTCTCGCACATTCCGGAGGTCCTTCCCCTCCCGAATCTGATCCAGACCCAGACCGATTCATTTCATTGGTTCGTCCAGACCGGCCTTCGCGAGCTGCTGGATGAGATCACCCCGATCACCGACTTCACCGGTAAGAACCTGGAGCTGCATTTCCGCGATTACTACTTCGAAGAGCCGAAGTTCAGCGAAGAAGAGTGCCGCACCCGAGACCTGACCTTCTCGAAGCCGTTGAAGGTCGAGGTCGACCTGGTCATCAAGGAGACCGACGAGGTCAAGCACCAGACCGTGTTCATGGGCGACTTCCCATGGATGACGGAGCAGG
>JBDUEE010000111.1:0-5797 GCA_040002615.1 Chloroflexota bacterium
GCCACCCGCAGCATGACCAGCGGGTCCTTGGACGGCGGCTTGAGCACGATGCTGCATCCCGCGGCGATGGCCGGGGCCACCTTGTGGGCGGCCAGGTTCAGCGGGAAGTTGAAGGGGCTGATGCCCGCCACCGGCCCGATCGGGTAGCGACGCACGATCCCACTGCGGCCGCGGTTCGCAGCGTTCCAGTCGAGCGGCAGCCACTCACCGTTGATGCGCAGCGCCTCCTCGGCAGCGGTGCGGAACGTCAGCGCGCCGCGGACCACCTCGCCGCGGGCATCCTTGATCGGCTTGCCCGACTCGCGGGTCAGGAGCTCGGTCAGCTCGTCGGTGTCGCGAGTGATGCAGTCGGCGACGTGCGCCAGCGCGTCGCGGCGTTGGTAGCTGGCAAGCCGTCTCGTCTGCGCGAAGCCCTCGACCGCCGCCACCGTTGCGCGCTCCAGCTCCTCCGGACCCGCCTGCCAGGTCGTGGCCACCAGCTCGCCAGTTGCCGGATCGCGGACCTCGAGCGGCGTGCCTGCCTCGACGAACTCGCCGGCCAGGTAGATCGGGACGCTCGGTGCGCCGACTTTCGTCGTCATGGGCCGAATTCTACGCGTGACGGCGCGCCGGTCCACCGTCGGCGCCTGGTGCCGGGCGTAGTTCACGGCGCGAACTGGACAGCCGCGAAATGGACAGATTCAGATGGCAGCCGCATCGGTCTCGGTAATCTGCCATTTTGGGGTCAGATTCATATGAGAGCCGCACCTGCACGCCATTTGGCAACAAATGCGAATTCGGTGAGGCTGCCACCTGAATCTGCCGGTTTTCTACGAGGAACGGCACCCGAAGGACCGCCCAGCCACGGAGGAACTGATCAGCGCGGGCCGATATCATCGCCCTCGAATGGACTCCCCGTACCTTGCCCTCGAGATCGGTGCTGCCATCTTCTTCGGCGGCGCGGCGCTGGCGGCGCTCCGTCGCGGCCGACTGCCGTTCCTGGAGCTGATCAGCGCGGCGGCCTTCGGGATCCTCCTGGAAGAGGGTGACCAGCTTATCTTCCAGACCTACCACTACAACCCGAACTGGGTGCTGGAGATCGACCGTGCCCCGGTCGTCATCGGCCTCAGCTGGGCGCTCATCATCGCCGGCGCCATGCGGATCACCGATGCGCTGGGCGTGCGGCGCCGTTACGCGCCGGTGGTCGACAGCCTGCTGGCCATCAGCCTCGACCTGGGCTTCGATGCCATTGCGATCCGGATGGGCCTTTGGACCTGGGTCGGTGTGAGTCCGACCGACGGCTGGTTCGGGGTACCGTGGGGCAACTTCTACGCGTGGCTGTTCGTGACCCTTGGCTTCAGCCTGGTAACCCGCTGGCTGCGCGAGGCGGCTCGCACCCGTCCGGCCTGGGAATGGCTCCAGCTGCTGGTGCCGATCCCGGCGTTCCTGCTGCTGCTGATCGGCCTCACGCCGTTCATCGCCCTCAAGGCGGCGGTCGACTCCGCGCCGGGTGGCGGCGGCGCGCTGTTCCTGCTGACGCTGGCCGCCTTCGCGGCCGTCGCGGCGTGGGCGGTCTTCGGCCCGGATCGAGGACGGCCCGATGGCGAGCGCATCGCGATCCTTGACCTGCGGCTGGCGACCGGCACCCGGATCGCCATCCATGCCTTCTTCCTGGTCGGGCTGCTCTCCCTGGGGCTGGCCTTCGAGCTGCCCCTGTTGCTGGTGGTGGCGCTGGTGCTGCTGGCGGCCGAGCTGCCGCTGGCACGACTGGTGCGTAGTCGCCATGCCCGAGCCCGCACCGACACCGTCGACGTCATTCCGGACATCGGTGCGCCCGCCGCGGCGCGCTACCGTTAGCCGGTGACCGACTGGGATCGCGCCACCACCGAGTGCGTGCAGCACATGCGCGCGCTGATCCGTATTCCATCGGTCAATCCACCGAGCAGCCCCGATGGATCCGCGGGGCGCGACTCGAACGGCGGCGAGACGGCGGCAGCAGCCTACTGCGCGGAAGTGCTCTCCTCGGCAGGCATCGCTGCCGAGGTGCTGGAAGTGGCGCCGGGCCGTGGCTCCTGCTTCGCCCGGCTGCCCGCGGGCATTCCCGACCCGGAGCCGCCGCTGATCCTGCTCGCGCACCTGGACGTGGTGCCGGTCGACGCCGAGTCGTGGTCGCACGACCCGTTCGGCGCCGAGCTGATCGACGGGGTGGTGTGGGGACGCGGCGCCGTGGATATGAAGGACATGGCGGCCATGGAGCTGTCGGTGATGCTGGCGCTGCAGCGGTCCGGAGCCAGCCTTCGCCGAGAGGTGATCTTCGCCGCCGTGGCGGATGAGGAGGCGGGCGGCACCTTTGGCGCACTGCACTGGGTCCAGGAGCGCCCGGACCTTTTCGCCGATGCCGCGGGGCGGCCGGCGGCAGCTGCTCTCAACGAGGTGGGCGGCTACTCGATGACGGTCGGCGGCCGGCGGGTATACGCCATCCAGGTGGCCGAGAAGGGCGTCATCTGGACCCGGCTGCGGGCCACCGGCACCCCCAGCCACGGCTCGATGCCGTCACCGGACAACGCCGCCATTAAGCTCGCCACCGCGGTGTCCCGCCTGGCGGCCGCCCCGCGTCCCGCGCGCGTGATCCCGGTGGTGCGTCGCTTCTTCGATGGCCTGGGCCTGGGTGAAGTGGCCGCCCTGGCAGAGGCCGGTCAGGAGGCCGAGGCTCGCGCACGCCTGGATGCGCAGGTGGACGACGAGGTCCTGCGCCGGTCGCTGGACGCGATGCTGCGCGACACCGCGACGCCGAACGTCATCCACGTCGGCAAGAAGGTGAACGTGGTGCCGGGGAGCGGCGAGGCGGAGGTGGACGTCCGCACCCTGCCCGGCACCGACCAGGCCGCCTTCCTGGCGCATCTGCAGGAGGTGGTTGGCGACGACGTCGTGGTCGAATCGGTCCATACCATGCCGCCGGTCGAATGCCCACCGGACGCCGAGATCGTGGGCCTCATGGAAGAGGCACTCCTCCGAGCGGATCCAGAAGCGACTCCCCTGCCGATGATGATCACGCCGGGCACGGACGCCAAGGCGCTGGGCTTGTTGGGCATTCCAACCTACGGCTTCGCGCCGCTGCGCCTGGACGTCGACGTACCGTTCCTGTCCCTGTTCCACGCCAACGACGAGCGGATCCCGGTTAGCGCCCTGCGCTTCGGCCTGCCCGTGCTGCACGAGGTGGTGCGTCGCTTCTGCTCGGCGGATCGGCTGGGGTAACAAGCGAGCCACCCGCAGCGGTCTGAAGGTGAGCGCAGGCTATACTCGGGATACTTCCACGCTCCCAAACGACGTGTTTATGACCGACAAGACCAATGGCGATTCCGCCAGCGACGACTCCTCACCGCGCACACACGCGTTCGTGTTCCCCGGCCAGGGCTCGCAGTACGTTGGCATGGGCGCCGCGCTGCTCGAACGCTCGCCCGAAGCTGCCGCCGTCATGGAGCGCGCGGATGCCGCGCTGGGCTTCCCGTTGAGCCGCCTGATCGCGGAGGGTCCGGCCGACGAGCTCGACCTGACGGTCAACGCACAGCCGGCGATCCTGGCGACCAGCATCGCCTACCTCGAGGCGCTGCGGGCCGGGGCGGCGGAGGCGGGCGTCGAGCTGCGACCGCAGTCGCTGGCCGGCCATTCGGCGGGCCAATATGCAGCCGCGGTGGCTGCCGACGCGCTGGACTTCGAGACCGCCATTCAGCTGGTGCGTGAGCGTGGCCGAATCATGCAGGAGCGCGGCATCGAAGGCGGCATGGGCGCGGTCATCGGCCTGTCGGATGAGCAGGTGCACGACATCGTCGACCAGGCGCGCGCGCACGGCGAGATCTCCATCGCCAACCGCAACGCGCCGGGCCAGATCGTGCTCTCCGGCGTCATCCCCGCACTGGTCTTCGCGCTGGAGATGAGCAAGACGCTGGGGGCTCGCAAGGCGGCGCGGCTGACGGTGAGCGTGGCCAGCCACTCCCCCTTGATGCGCCGCGCCCGCGACGAGTTCGGCCGGATCCTGACCAAGGTTCCGTTCCGCGACCCGAAGGTGCCGATGCTCGGCAACGTGCACGCCAGTGTCATCCACACCGCTGACGGGCTTCGCCGGGAGCTGACAGAACATCTCGTGCATGGGGTGCAGTGGACCGAGACGGTGCGCCGCATGGCGGCCGACGGAGTGACCGATTTCGTGGAGGTTGGGCCGGGCCGCGTGCTGACCGGCCTCATTCGACGGATCGCCCCCGGCGCCAACGTCCATGCGGTCGACACTCCGGGGTCGGACGGCACCTGGCTTCCGACGTGACGGCCCGTCGCGCCGTCGTCACCGGCCTCGGCGTCGTCTCCCCGGTCGGCATCGGGGCCGATGAATCGTGGGAATCGCTGATCGCCGGCCGCTCCGGCATCGCCGACATCACCCTGTTCGACACGACCGACTACCCGATTCACATCGCCGGCGAGGTGAAGGACTTCGACGTCAGCCGGTACATGGACGGCAAGGACGCCCGTCGCCACGACCGCAACACCCATTTCGCGGTGGCCGCTGCCGGGGAGGCGCTGCGCGACGCGGGACTGCTTGCCGCCGACGGCAAGCTCGACCCTGGGCAGGCCGATCGGGATCGATTCGGGATGGTGGTCGGCACCGCGATCGGCGGGATCGGCATGATCAGCGACGGAGTCAGGACCCTGCTGGAGCGCGGACCCGACCGCGTATCGCCATTCCTGCTCTCGCACATGATCCCGGATGCCGCCTCGGGCATGGTCGCGATCCAATACGGCATCCGCGGCCCGAACATGGCGGTGGTCAGCGCCTGCGCTACGGGTGGCCATGCCATCGGCGAGGCAATGGAGTCGATCGTGCGCGGGCAATCCGACCTGATGCTGGGCGCCGGCACCGAGGCGGTCGTCGTTCCGATCGCGATCGCGGGCTTCGGCCAGATGAAGGCGCTGGGTTCGCCAATCGACCCTGACAGCGGCGAGTACAACCCGCCCATCGCGAGCCGCCCCTTCGACGCAACCCGCAACGGCTTCGTCCTGTCGGAGGGCTGCGCGGTGCTGGTCCTGGAAGAGCTGGAGCACGCCAGAGCGCGCGGCGCGACCCCCTTCGCCGAGGTGGTCGGCTACGGCTCATCGGCCGATGCCTTCCACATGGCGGCCCCTGCGGAGCGCGGCGAGGGAAACCAGCGCGCCATGCGCGACGCGCTGGCGCGCGCCGGCATCGGTCCCGAAGAGGTCGACTACATCAACGCGCATGGCACCAGTACGCCCCTGAATGACCGATTCGAGTCGCAGGCCATCGAGGAGGTCTTCGGCGCCCATGCCCGCAACGGGCTGGCCATCAGCAGCTCGAAGAGCATGACTGGCCATATGATGGGCGCCGCCGGCGCGTTCGAGGCGTTCGTGTGTGTGAAGGCTGTCCAGAGCGGCTGCATCCCGCCCACAATCAATCTTCGCCATCCTGATCCCGAGCTGACGCTCGACTACGTACCCAACCAGGCGCGCCAGGCCGATGTGCGCTTCGCGCTTTCGAACTCCATGGGCCTGGGCGGCCACAACAGCACGGTCATCGTTCGCCGCTACGAGGACTAGGAATGAGCCGCGATCCTGGGCGACGCGCGGTGGTGACGGGCATGGGCGCCATCACGCCGATCGGCAATGACCCGGCCACCTTCTGGTCGAACCTGACCGCCGGCGTCAGCGGCGTGGCCCGCATCACGGCCTATGACCCCTCGAATGAAGAGGTGCAGATCGCGGCCGAGGTGAAGGGCTTTGACCCTCGCGACTACATGGACTTCAAGCAGGCACG
>JBDUEE010000112.1:0-13390 GCA_040002615.1 Chloroflexota bacterium
CCGAGCACCAGGCCCAGCACGATCCCCTCGCCCAGGGTATCTGAGCCAGTGGCTGCAGCCAGCAACGCTGTCGCGACCGCCATCACCAGGTACGCCAGCAGCGGCACGAGGTAGCTGCCTACCTTCATCTGGGGCAGCTTCTGAGCCGGATCCCAGCCTATGGAGCGCTGCCACGCGGTCCCGAACAGCCTCGGCGTATACCACACGCCGCCGAGCCCAAAGTAGATGACGGTGCCGACGATCACCGCCAGCCAGTTGATCGCGGACAGGTCGAAGCTCATGCCACCCTCCGAACAGTTCGCCAGAAGCCCACGGCGCCCGGCACCGGTCGAAGCCTAACCGTTGCCCGGTCGGCTGCCCTAGCCCTCGGGCCTCGCCATGCGCAACGGCTGAGCCCGTCAGCCCTCCAGGCCGGTCGTCAGACGCCGACGGGTCTGGACGTCGACCTTGGACTCGCGGCCCTCGTGGGCGGGGTGCTCGACCAGCGCGATCAGCCGGCTGGCCATGAAACGCCCGGTGCGCACGGGCGTCCCGCCCCGTGTCACCTCGCTGACCTCGACTACGCCGCGGCTGGTGGTGACTTCAAGGCGCCGACCGGCGCGCGTCGCCTCGATCACGAAGGTCTGCGTGCCCTGCCCCGTGTCCACCACGGCCTCGACGCGATCGCCTCTCATGTGGGCAATCGTACGCCGAAGCTTGCCCGCTCAGGGAGTTGGCGCAGGAGTGGGGGTGGATGATGGGGTTGGAGACGCGCTGGGCAGCGGGGTGGGCGTGGGGGTGGGCGTCGGCTGAGGCGTCAGGAAGACCTTGCCCGACTCCGGCACCCACCAGCCGTCGAGGCCGCCGTCCACCATGAAAAACCAGTACCCGCTGCCGCGCCCGGGAATCGTGCCCCGCTTCGAGGTGTGTGCCGTCGCGTTCGCGTCAAGCACCAGGCCGGCGCCGCGGACGATGGCGCCGGACGAATCGAACCGATATCCAGCGTGCGCGCCGGCCACGAAGGTGACCTTCGCGGGCGGGTTCAGCAGCGGCGTACTCGGGTAGAGCAGCGGCGCGCTGGGCCACCTGCCGCGCACGGCTCGAAAGACGGCCTTAAACGCGTCCACCCGCCCAAAGCGGGTGAAGTTGAAGGGCGTCCGGATGGTTGCCCCGGTGATGATGGACTCGATCTGGGCGCGGCTGAGGCCGGGTCTGGCCGAATCGATCAGGGCCGCGATACCCGAGACGAGCGGTGTGGCGGCACTGGTGCCACACAGGCTGCCGTAGTCCGAGCCTAGCTTCGTCGTCCAGGTGCAGCCGGGCGCCGCCACATCGACCCAGCCGGTGGAATAGTTCGACCAGTCGTAGCGCAGGTCACGGCCACTGGCAGCGGCCACGCTGATCACGCCGGCGAACGCGGCTGGGTAGAACTTGGTGGTGAGGCCGTCGTTGCCGGCCGCACCGATCACCACCGCTCCCTTGGAGCGTGCGTAGTCGATGGCACTCGCGAGGGTGCTGCCGCCCGTCGGCCCGCCGAAGCTCATGTTGATGACATCGGCGTGGTGGTTTGCTGCCCAGATGATGGCCTTGGCCGCCACCGTCCAATAGCCGATGCCGTGAGCGTCCAGCGCCTTGACGGGCATCACGTGGCAATGCATGCACATGCCCGCCACTCCCAGCGAGTTGGCGGTGGCCGCCACGATCCCGGCCACGGAGGTCCCATGACCGTTGTCGTCATTGGGCCTGGCGTCGTGGTTCACAAAGTCGTAGCCGCTCACCAATCGTGCGGACAGGTCGGGATGATTGAGCTGCACGCCGGTATCGACCACGGCCACCAGCGTGGTGAACGCGCCCCGCTCGAGGCTCCACGCCTTCGGCGCCCGTACCTGGCGCTGTTCCCACTGGTAGCTCCACAGCGGATCTGGCGGCAGCCAGTCGGCCGTCAGCAGGCCATCGGTTTCGACGCTGGCCACCTCGGCGGTGGCCGCCCAGCGCCCGCGGGAATGCTCCACGGCAGCGGCCGGCACGTTGACGACGCGGACGTTGAGCTCCTCGATGCGATCCACCACGCTTCCGCCGCCGGCCGCCACGCGCTCGGCCAGCCCGGCGGGCGTGCCCGCCCGGAAGGTGACCACAAGCCGCACCGTGTTGGGTGTGCCCGCCACCGGGACCGGCACCGCCAGCGCGGTGGCGACCAGGACGAGAGCGGCCAGGAGGCTGGCAGCCCGGAACGTGGAGGCGGAACGCGACACGATTGGCTGACCTCGGGGTGCTCGGGCGGTCACAGCATTGCCCTCGGCACGAGCGGAGACCAGCCCACCGTTGGTCCCGCTCACGTGACCCATTTGGTTGGGGCACCATGCGCGGGTGAGCGGCGCAACGGGCAGATCCAGCGGCGCGCTGCCGGCGTGGCCCGATCGGCCGCTTGGCAGCCGCCTGGCCTTCGCGTTGATCCTTGCCCTGGCCATGGGAACCAGCACGTACGCCGGCTATGCGTTCGGCGTGCTGGGTCCGTCAATCATCGGCGAGTTTGCGATCAGCCGCTTCCAGCTTGGGCTGCTGACGACCTGCTTCTTCCTGGTCGGCGGGCCGCTGTCGCTGGCTGCCGGCCGTGCCACGGACCGTTTCGGCGCGCGGCGGGTCATGCTCATTGCCTTCGCGATCTGCGCCCTGGCCATTATCGCCATGGCGCTGGCTCCCGCCTACCCGGCCATGCTGCTGGCCGCAGCCCTGGCTGGGCTGGCGCTTGCCACCGGAAACCCCGTCACCAACAAGCTGATCGCTGATCACCTGCCGCCCGGGGGCCGTGGATTGGTGATGGGCAGCAAGCAGGCAGGCGTCCAGGTCGGTGCCTTCCTGGCCGGCGCGCTGCTTGCCCCCCTGGCCGCAAATGTCGGCTGGCGGTCTGCGCTGGGCTGGAGCGCGCTCGTGCCGGCGGCGGGGTTGGTGGCCGCGCTGCTGTTGCTGCCCCGCGATCGCGGCATGCACGCCGATCACGCCCCCGACGCGCGCCCGACGTCCGGTGGCATGCCGATCGGCGTCCGCTGGCTGGCGGCATACGCCTTTCTCATGGGCAGCGGCATTGCCAGCGTGAACGCATACCTGCCGCTCTACCTGGTCGAACGCGGCGGGGCCACGCAGGCGCTGGCCGGCGCCGTGGTGGCCACGATCGGCCTGGTGGGGATCGGCTCACGGGTGGCCTGGGGCTGGGCCAGCGAGCGAATGCCCACCTTCTCGTTGCCGCTGCTGCTGCTGGGCATCGGGGCGGTGGCGGCCATGGGTCTGGTCATCGCCATCGAGCGCGTGGGGCTGTGGATCGCCTGGCCGGCCGCCGTGCTGATCGGCGCCACCGCAGTGACGTGGAACGCGGTGGGCATGCTGGCGGTGATCAGCGAGTCAGGCAGTCGCCTGGCCGGACGAGCGTCGGGGGTGGTGACCTTCGGCTTCTACATCGGCTTCGTCGGCAGCCCCATGGTCTTTGGCCTGCTGGTCGACAACCTGGGCAGCTACACGCTCGCCTGGCTGCTGGTGGCTGCTGTGTTTGCGGCCACCGCGGCTGTGGTCCTCGCCTGGCGACGGGTGACCTTCATCGCCGACGGCGGTGGCTAGAACGCACGACTCGGCGATGGCTGGCATGCTCTGGCCGATGCGCAGCACCCTTCGCCTCAACCGCCGTGGCTTCCTGGTCGCAGTCCTGGGTGGCGGTGCGGCGCTGCTGGCGGCTTGCGCGGCCGAGATGGTCCGCACCGCCAGCCCGTCTGGGTCGGGCACGCCGCCCGCCACCTCGTCACCCTTGCCCACGTCTTCGGCTCAGCCCACGCCGGCGGAGGTGGGGCTGGAGGCCAAGGTCGGCCAGATGCTGCTGGTAGGCTTCCGCGGCACCTCCCCCGAGACGGCGACACAGGCGCTGGACGACATCCACAGCCGATCGCTGGGTGGGGTGGTGCTGTTCAGCCGGGATCAGCCGAGCGGTGACCCGGTGCGCAATATCGTCTCGCCCGGGCAGCTCGCCGCGCTGACGGGCGCTCTGCAGTCGGCAGCGGGGGAATCGGAAGCGGCGCTGCCGCTGATCGTTGCGGTCGACGAGGAGGGAGGCGAGGTCGCGCGGCTCGATCCGGCGCACGGCTTTCCGGATACCGAGAGCGCCGCGGCGCTCGGCGAGCGCAACGATGTCGACTACACCCGTGCGGCCGGGCGTCGGATCGCCACCACCCTGCGCGACGCCGGCATCAATCTCAACCTGGCGCCGGTGGTCGACCTGGACGTTAACCCCGACAACCCGATCATCGGGGCCCTCGACCGTAGCTTCGGGGCCGATCCGGAGCTTGTCACCTCACAAGCCCGCGCCTTCATCAACGGGCACCGCCAGGTCGGCGTGCTGACCACGCTGAAGCACTTCCCGGGACACGGCAGCTCGACCACCGACAGCCACCTGGGCGTGGTCGACGTTACGGACACGTGGTCCCCGGTAGAGCTGGGGCCGTATCGGCGGCTGATCCCCGCCGGACTGGCTGACTCGATCCTGACCGCCCACGTTTTCAACGCCCAGCTGGACCCCATCCACCCGGCCACGCTGTCGAGCGCCACCATCGACGGGCTGCTGCGCGGCGAGCTCGGCTACGACGGCCTGGTGATCAGCGACGACATGCAGATGAGCGCCATCCGCGACGCGTACGGCTACGCGGACGCCGTCCGCCTGGCGCTGCTGGCCGGGGTCGACATGCTGACCATCGCCAACCAGCAGGTGTTCGAGGCGCATATCGTGGAGCGCACTATCGAGATCGTGCTGGGCCTGGTGGCGGACGGCCAGCTGAGCGAGGCGCGTATCGACGAGTCGTGGCAGCGGATCGGTTCGCTCAAGGCACGCCTGGCGGCTGCGGCGGTTTGACCGCTCAGCCGGCCGTCAGTCGCGGCCGGCGACCTGTAGGTTACCGAACCGCATGGCGACCGGCCCGTCGTAGGCGGTGAAGACCCGCGTTTCGGAGCTGAAGTTGACGTTCGCCAGCGCATCGAACAGGTTGCCGGTCACCGATCCGCCTGTCACCGCATGGATCCCGCCGGCATCGTGCTCATAGCCGAGTCGGATCTCCATGCCGAAGTCGCCGGTCAGCACGTCCACGTTCGGTGCCGAGAAGGCGAGCACGTGGCAGAGCGGCTCGCCGCCGTCCAGCAGCTGCGCCTCGGGCGTCGTTCCGGCAGCGACCTGTGCCATGCCCGGCCGGCCGCTGGCGGGCACACCCAGATACTGGGCGTAGCGCTGGGTGGCGGGACGCGCCCGCAGCACGCCACCCTCGATCACCAGCAGGTCCTGGGCAGCCACGCCATCGGCGTCGAATCGATAGCTGCTGACCCCGAACGGCAATCGCGCGTTGGCGCGCACGGTGAGCGTGTCACCGCCAACCGGGCGATCGCCGTAGATCGGCTGTCCAACCTCGAGCACCGATAGCTTCGAGTAGGCAGTGGCCGCTGAGGCCTGGGTCAGCAACGCACCGGTCTGGCTGATGGCGGTGCCGCCGAACAGCTGCGCCAGCGCTTCGCCAGCTACCACGACCGTGCCAAGTCGGGTCCGGGGCGCCTCAGCCCTGAGCTTGTCGCGCGCCATGCGCGAGCCGTCGACGATCGTCTCGTCGATCCTCAGGTCAGCCAGCCGCCGGGCCTCGGCCTGGCGGAAGAACTCCGCCTCTGCGCCGTCTCGCCGAGCCAGGAGCGTGACCTCCAGCAGCAGGTGAGTGGAGATCGACTCAGCCAGCACTCCGCGGCTGTTGCGCAGCTCCTCCTCGACGGTGCTTACGAACAGCTCGGCGGCTGACAGCCGCACGCCGTTGCGTGCCTCGGCCCCTGCGAGCTCGCGAATGGCATCCGCCGCCTGACTGGCTGCCGACAGGGAGCCCTCCATCGACGTGAGCTGCGGATCTGAGAGCTCCACCGCCGGCAGGTCCTGTGGCTCCGGTAGGGACCACGGTTGGTTGTGGACAAGGCTGGCCATGGTCGTTGCCTCGTCGAGCACCTCAGGCAGGCGCTCGAGGTCGCCGCGCGACATGGGAACGGTCGTGGAGCCACGATGCCGCTCACCGTCAGCCTCGTGGTCGTTGAAGACCTCGACCTCGTATGCCTCGCGCTCGACCTGCCGGACGTTCTCGATGACATTGCCGACGAGATAGATCTGTGCGCTGCGACCGCGCTGGCGACGAACGGTCCAGTCGTCAACTTGGGGATGGCGGGCGAGGGCGTCGAGCAGTCGGCGGTCCATTACGCCAGCCGGCAGCGGGTGCGCAGGTGCGGACCACCCGAGCCGACAGGCACAATCTCCTTCCAGCCCTTGCCGCAGCTGCCGGCGTCCATTTGGAAGTCGTTGGCGACCATGGAGACATCGGCGAGCACTTCGGGCACGTAGCCGGTGATGGCGATCGGCGAGAAGAGGCGGCCCGTTGGCTTGCCGCCGCGGTACTCGCGCGCAAAGTGGGCCCAGATCTGGATGCCCCAACCCTTGGGGTCCTCCATGCCATTCTCGGTCTGGCACAGGAAGAGGCCGTCGTCCAGGCTCGAGAGCACCTCGTCGGGTGTGTGCTGCCCGGAGGTGAAGAAGGTGTTCGACATGCGGGCATAGGCCTTGCGCTGGACGCTCTCGCGTCGGCCGTTTGCGGTGCGTCCGATGCCGAGCCTAGTCGCTGAGTAGAGGTCCGTCAGGCCACCCAGCAGCATGCCGTCGCGGATGATCTGGGTTGGCGCGGCCGGCTGCCCCTCGTCGTCCACGAAGTAGCTTCCATACGCGCCCGGCAGGGTCGGATCGTCGAGGATGTTGACCAGGTCGGATCCGACCCGTTTGCCGATGTACTCGGCTCCCCGTGCCCGCTCCTTGAGGAACATGTCGGTTTCCATGCCATGCCCGAACGCCTCGTGGGCGATGGTGCCGGTGGTCGTTGGATCGGTGACCACGTCGTAGGTGCCGGGCGCCACGGATGTCGAGCGGAGCAGCTCGCCGGCGGTCGCAGCCGCTTCGTCGAGGTCACCGTCCCCGACGGCGGTCACCTCCAGCCCGCCGGTCCCTGCCCGGGAGAGGTAGCCATATTCCTGGCGTGACCCGTCCGAGACGAACAGGATCAGGCTCACGTTCGCGCGCCGAATCTGCTGCGTGCTGAGGCCGGCGCGGCTGGCGAACACCTGCTGCAGCTCGCTCTCGCCGTAACTGCACACGGCCTGCACTGCGCGGTCGTCCATCGAGCGCAGGCGCCGGCGCAGCGCCTCAAAGCGATCGAGCTTGTCGGCCAGCCGGATGGCACCGGGATCCTCCACCACCGGCGTCGCGAAGTCGCCGTTTGCGGGCCCATCGCCGGATATCTCAAGGCCCGGATCAGCCGGCCCCGGGCGCGTGGCCAGCGTGCGCTCGACCAGCTCAGCGGCCAGGCGCTGCACAGCGTCCGCATCGGTCCGGTCGGTGGATGCCTCCTCCAGCTGGTGACCGTTGGAGGTCGTCAGCACGATCCCTTCCTGCGGGTCCATCCGATCTGCGGACTGCTCGGCGTCACGCAGGCCAATGCGCAGCCCGCTGCGGGTGCGAGCCAACGCCGCCGCGTAGGGGACGCGCCGCTCCATGTCCGCTACGAGGTCGTGCAGGAAGCCGAAGCGATCCCTGAGCATTGCGGCGGTCGCCGCATCGCGGGCGCTGAGCGCGCCGTCGCTGGGTGCCATCGGCCGAAGCCTAACAGCGGCGTGACACGAACGCCGACCCAACATCGGCGAGGTGGCAGCGAAGCTCGCGGGCGGCTAGAGCCGCGCGCCGGTCGTATCCGGCGGCTCCGAGCGCTCGGGAATATCGGGGTCGTCGACGGTTATCCCGTTCAGCGTATCGCTGACCTGGTGCGACTCGGCGACCTCGGCGGGTGGCGGCTTGTTGAGCAGGATTTGCTCAAGGCCCGCCAGGAAGCCGCCGATCACCGGCGTGCCACTGAACGAGGGCAGGCGGCGCTTCTTCATACGGACGTTGCCAGCGGCGGCTCGGTAGGGTCGGCCGCTCCGGCGGCCAGTCGCTCGCGCACAGCATCCCCCTTTAGACGTCGCAGGTTGCGCACGCTGGGCACCAGTAGCACGGCGCCGTTGGCAACCAGCCCAATCAGGGTAGCGACCACGAGGGTCTCGGTAACTCCGATGCGTTCCGAAAGGGGGCCGACCGCGGCCAGGGCCAGCGGCAGGAAGATGAGCGACCCCAACCAGTCGTAGCTGCTCACGCGGCTGATCCGCTCGCGCGGGATGTGCTGCTGCAGCATCGTGTCCCAGAAGGTATTGCTCACGATGATGCACGCGAAGGTCAGCGCCGCGCCTATCGCCACGATCGGTGCGGGGAAGGGTGGGATAAGCAGGAGCAGCTCCAGCTGGGCCAGCAGCATCAGCGCGAATCCGGGCACCAGCGGGCGCGCTGGCTTCCAGCGCAGTGCCACCGCCGCGCCTACGACGCCGCCGATGGCGGCTCCGGCGCCAATGATGCCCCAAGCTCCTGCCCCACCTAATGACTGGCTGGCGATCAGCGGGCCCAGGACCTGGAACGCGCCGAGCGAGATGTTTGATATCGAGAACGTGACGATGCAGGCCACCACCCAGCTGCGTGAGATCACCTCGCGCCAACCCTCGGCCAGCTCGGTTACAAAGGGCCGTCGGTCTGGGACCGTCAACGGCGGCACCCGCATCGCGAGTAGGAATCCAGCGCTCACCAGAAAGCTGACGCCATCGATTGCGAATGCCCAGCCCGGACCGATGGTGGCCGCTATCAATCCCGCCACCAACGGTCCGAAGATGTGGGTGCCGTTCTGAGAGATGCTGACCAGCGCGTTTGCCTGCTGTAGGCGGGCTGGGCTGATGATCTGCGGCATGAGCCCGGTCGACGCGGGCGTGAAGAAGGCCGCCGCGCTCCCCATCACCAGGGCGAGCCCAATGAGGTGCCAGATCTCGGCGTTGCCGGTGATCAGCAGGGTGGATACCACCGCCTGGGCCGCCGCGCGCAGTAGGTCGCAGGCAACCATCACCTGCTGCCGCGGCAGCCTGTCCGACCACACCCCGCCGGCAAGCGTAAAAATGACGCGCGGGACAGCGAAGGCGGCGAGCACCAGGCCCAGGTCGCCTGGCGATCCAGTAAGCCCCAGCACTGCGAAGGCGAGCGCCACGCCGACCAGTGCGTCGCCGAAGAACGAGCCCGTCTGCCCGATCCACAGCAGTCTGAAGTCGCGCTCCGACAGCGCGTCGGTTGAGCTGCGCAGGAAGGCGCGAAGCCGATCCATCGCCGTCGAGCCTAGCAGGCCGGCGCGAGCGGGGAGGGTGTCGCGCCCGGCATGATTACGGGGTGGAGGACCCGAGCCCAGTCACGTTGCGCGCCGCGACTCCGGAAGACCTGGCAGCCATGGCGCGCGCCAAGCGGGACGCCGGCGTCGCGGCCTGGCCGCACATCCTGCCGCCTGAGCTGATCGGCCAGCTGCCGTTCCTGGAACGATGGAGCGGCGCCCTCACGCATCCGCCCGCCAGGACCCGGGTGCTGGTAGCCGAGCAGCATGGCGCGGTTGTCGCCTTTGCCATCACCCGTCCCTCGGCTGATGATGATGCCGACGGGCAGGTCGGGGAGCTCGACGCCTTCTACGCCGCCCCCGCGGTCTGGGGTCGCGGCGTCGGACGGATGCTCCTGGCTGCCGCGGTAGAGGGCCTGCGCGAGGATGGCTTCCGCCACGCCATGCTGTGGACCGCCGCCGACAACCATCGGCCACGGCGCATCTATGAGACCGCAGGCTGGCGGCTGGATGGGACCGTCCGCCATCGCCATCTTGGCGGAATCGAGTTCGACGAGCTGCGCTATCGCCTTCGCCTGTAGCCCACGGATCATGCACAGGCGGGTGCATCAGTTCATCCAGATGTCTCCGGATGGCATTCACAGTCTGCGCACAAGTGCCCGGCAGCCTGACCTGTAACAGGCGGCCGGAGTGGCCGGCCGCCGGCAACGCAAAGGAGATATCGCAATGTCAGGAGGATTCGTTCGCCTGATTGCCGGGTTGGCGCTGATCGCCGTGCTGGTGTTCATCGGAGTTGGCGTCTACAACGCCGGCGTGACCGCCGGCCTGGCCGAGACCGGAAGCGCCGTCGCGTCCGGCGCACCGGCTGTCTACTATCCCGGGCCGTACTACGGCCATCCCTGGGGCTGGGGCGGCTTCGGCTTCTTCGGGATCTTCTTCTGGATCCTGGGGATCTTCCTGATCTTCGGCCTGATCCGCGCGGCGTTTGGCTTCGGTCGATGGGGCCGCGGTGGCCGAGACTGGGGCAATCACCATGGCCCGGGTGGCTATGGCGGGCCGCGCCAGCACCTCGAGGACTGGCATCGCCAGGCGCATGAGCCCGGCGGCGAGGCCAAGGAGCAGTAGGTCCCGGTCGGGACCGATGCGGGCGGGCGGCGACGCCCGCCCGACTACCATGCCCCCGATGCCCCGCATCCTGGTCGTCGACGACGAGCCAAAAATCGTCCGCCTGGTGCGCGACTACCTCGAGCACGGCGGTTTCGATGTGCTCGTGGCGCGCGACGGACCGGAGGCGCTGATGCGCGCCAGGACGGAGCGACCGGACCTGGTGGTGCTTGACCTGGGGCTTCCGGGCCTGGACGGGCTGGATGTGACGCGCGCGCTGCGTCGCGACTCGGCCGTGCCGCTGATCATGCTGACCGCGCGCGACAGTGAGACCGACAAGGTGCTGGGCCTGGAGCTGGGAGCCGATGACTATCTGACCAAGCCATTCAGCCCGCGGGAGCTGGTGGCCCGCATTCGCGCCGTGCTGCGACGCCACGAACGCGACACGTCTGCGGAGCTGATCCGGGTGGGGGAGCTGGAGCTCGACGTGCCGCGCCTGCGAGTGAGGGTCGCCGGCCGCGAGGTGCCGCTCACCGCCACCGAGTTCGAGCTGCTGGCCACCATGGCACGCCAGCCGGGCCGCGTCTTCACCCGAGCGCAGCTGCTCGACGCGATCCACGGCCAGGCACTCGAGTCATACGAGCGGGCGATCGACGCCCACGTCAAGAACATCCGTCGCAAGCTGGAGCCCGACCCGCGCCGCCCCCGCTTCCTCCTCACTGTCTACGGGGTGGGCTACCGGGTGGCCGATGCCTGACGACCGATGGAGCGGCACGGGCTGGCATGGCGGCCCACGGTGGCGAGATGGGCGTCGGCCGCCCTGGTGGCCGGATGGAGAGCCGTGGCCGCCGCAGGGACCGGACGGGTGGCGCCTCATGCGCCGCCGCTTCATGGGCCGCGTGGCGCTGTTGGCGATCGTGGCGCTCACCATGCTCGCCCTCCTTGCTGCCCTGATCGTGTGGGCGATCGGCACCGTCCTGGGCAGTGGCGCATCAAGCGTCATCGGCGCGATGGTTGTGCTGCTGGTAATGCTGCTGGTCGCACGCTCACTGGTTCGGGGCGTTCGCGGCTCGGCACTGCCGATCGCCGACATGATGGAAGCTGCGGGAAGAGTCGAGGCGGGCGACTACGGGGCCCGAGTGCGTGAGGACGGACCGCGTGACCTGCGGCGGCTGTCGCGCGCCTTCAACGCCATGAGCGCCCGCCTGGCTTCGGACCAGGAGGAGCGCCGGCAGCTGCTGGCCGACGTATCGCACGAGCTGCGCACGCCCCTATCGGTGATCCAGGGCAACGTGGAGGGGATCCTGGACGGGCTGTATCCGGCGGACCGAGCTCACCTGGAGCCGATCCTGGAGGAGACGCAATTGTTGGAGCGCCTGGTCGAGGACCTCCGCACGCTGTCGCTCTCCGAGTCGGGGGCGCTCCACCTCCATCGCGAGCCGACGGATGTGGCCGCCCTGCTGGCCGAGACGATTGCCGGCTTTGGCGCCAAGGCCGACGCGGGCTCGGTCAGCCTGCGGGTCTCCACCGCCGAGGGCCTGCCGACGCTGGAGCTGGACCAGGCGCGGATGCACCAGGTGATCGGCAACCTGCTGGCCAACGCCCTGCGCTTCACGCCTGCCGGCGGGGTGGTCGAGATGCACGCCGCGCCGGCAGGCAGCGGCGTCGAGATCACGATCAGCGATACGGGCATCGGCATCGCCCCCGAAGTCCTGCCCCGCATCTTCGATCGCTTTTTCCGGTCCGGCGATTCGGGCGGCAGCGGCCTCGGCCTGCCTATCGCCCGCTCGCTGGTCGAGGCGCACGGTGGGTCTATCGATGCGGAGTCCACTCCGGGTGGCGGGACGACCGTGCGCGTCCAGCTGCCCACCGGCGCCGCGGATTGATCTTCGGCCAGCCGCGGGCAGAGGCCTCAGCGCAGTACGCATCGCACGCACTGGCCACTTTCCGACGCTCGCGAGAGGCCAGAAAGGCGAAGAGGCCGCGCGCCCATCAGCCCCGAGTACGAGGCGCTGATGCTGCGCTGGTTGCAGACGACAGTTTGACCGGCGTTTGAACCGGCAGTAGCATCGGTCGATGGCCATGACTGCAGAGGCCGTTCGGCAGCTGCCGGCACGCGTAGTGTCCGAAGCAACCGGCGCAAACCCCCGCACCGTCGAGCGCTGGCGGGCGGGCATCGGTCCTCGGCGCACCGAATATCGGCTGCGGCTCGACGACCTGGCGGCGGTGCTCGAGATCCTGGGTTCGCAGATGGGACCGCGCGCCTGGCAGGCGTGGCTGACCGGGCGGAGCGCGCACCTCGGCTGGCAGCGCCCGGTGGAAGTGCTGGCCGCCGGCCAGTTCGAGCGCGTTCGCGGAGCCGCACTGGCCTACGCCGCCGGGGACCCGACCTGACGGCTGCCACGCTCGCGCCGGTCAGCCGCTTTCGAGGACAGGCCTGGCGTCAGACGGCCCTCCGCGTGCCCGGATGCCTGCCACCCGCCCAGCCGGCGTCGCATGCGGCCCGCTATCACCAGCCCCGCGATCCCTGGCCGCTCTACGCTTCGCTCGATCGGCAGACGATGTGGGCGGAATGGGCCCACGCCACCGATGGGCGGGTGCCGCCCGAGGAGGACCCGCGTTGGGTGTGCGCCCTTGATGTCGACCTGCGAGTGCTGGACCTGCGTGACCCGGCCACGCGCCGGGCGCTGCGCGTCGGCATCGCCGCATTACGAGGTCCCTGGTCGCCCGATCGGCCGAACACGACCACGCTCAGGGTCGCCCGCGCCGCGCGCGAGCTCGGAGTGGATGGATTGATCGTGCCCAGCGCCGCCCAGGCCGACGGTTGGAACCTGGTGGTGCTGCCCGGAGCTTTCGACTCGGTCGCCCTCCGCCGGCGACGGCGGGAGACCGCCCCGGCATCGGTCCATGGCGACTGACGGGATCCGAAGGCGAGGGAGCACAAAGCCCCGGCCAACAGGTCGGGGCTTTGCTTATCCCTTCCAGGACACGAGAACTGGAGGCTAGTCGTCGTCCTCTTCTGAGTCCTCGTCTTGGTC
>JBDUEE010000113.1:0-44770 GCA_040002615.1 Chloroflexota bacterium
CGGCATCCAGTTCCACCCGGAAGTCGCGCACACGCCGCGTGGCAAGGACGTGCTCCGCAACTTCGTGGCCGGCATCGCCGGCGCGCGGCAGACATGGACACCCGCCAACTTCATCGAGTCTACGGTGGCCGGCATACGCGAGCGGGTCGATGCGCACGCCCGCGAGACCAACTCGGACGGCCGCGTCATCTGCGCGCTGTCCGGTGGCGTGGATTCGGCAGTTGCCGCTGCGCTCGTGCACCGAGCGGTGGGGGATCGGCTGACCTGCATCTACGTCGACCACGGCCTCATGCGCAAGCGCGAGTCCGAGCTCCTGCGCGCGACCTTCGCCGAGCACTTCGGCATGAACCTGCTGATGGTCGACGCGCGAGACCGATTCCTGCGGCGGCTATCAGGTGTCGACGATCCGGAGGAGAAGCGCCGCATCATCGGCGACGAGTTCATTCGCGTCTTCGAGGAGGAGGCGGGCAAGCTTGGGCGCATCGACTTCCTGACCCAGGGCACGCTGTATCCCGATGTCATCGAATCGAAGACCGCCGAGACCAAGGCCGCTGCCAAGATCAAGACCCACCACAACGTCGGCGGCCTGCCCGCCGACCTGCGCTTCCAGCTGATCGAGCCGCTGCGCTACCTCTTCAAGGATGAAGTGCGCAAGGTCGGCGCCGAGCTGGGGCTGCCGGAGGCGATGGTCCTGCGCCAGCCGTTTCCCGGACCGGGGCTGGCGATCCGGATCATCGGCGAGGTGACCGCCGAGCGGCTCGAGACCCTGCGCGAGGCGGATTGGATCGTGATCGACGAGATCAAGGCCGCCGGTCTGTATCGGTCCCTGTGGCAGTCGTTCGCCATCCTGACCCCGGTGCGCAGCGTGGGGGTCATGGGCGACGGGCGGACCTACGCCAACGTGGTGGCGATTCGGGCGGTCACATCGGACGATGGCATGACCGCGGACTGGGCGCGGCTGCCATACGAGGTGCTGGCCAGGATCTCGTCGCGGATCGTGAACGAGGTTGCCGGCGTCAATCGGGTCGTCTACGACATCAGCTCCAAGCCGCCGGCCACGATCGAGTGGGAGTGAATTCGAGGGCCATTCACTCCGAACGCAGGTAGCCCGACCCTAGTCGAGGCTCGCGTCAGCCTCAAGGCGTTCGACCGGGTCGCCGACGCGGACCGTGCCACCCTGGACAACCCGGGTATTGACGCCGCGCAGGCGTCGCTCGCGCCAGTGGCGCCAGTTCACCCAGCGGAGGGCATCCTGGCCAAAGCGTTCGCTGAACTTGCTGCAGCCGGTGTGCGGCGTGGCGGTGATCTCGAGTATCGCCTCGCCCAGCCGGATGCGGCTGCCGGGCGGCAGGTTGTCGAAGCCGATGTCCAGGTCGACCAGGAGGTTGTCGCCGGCCTCGTCCAAAGGCTGCACCCCGGCCGCCACCAGCTCCGCCGCGGTGGCGTTCATGACCGTCACCTGTGACTCCCGCTCCGGGTCTCGGTCGCGGGCCATGGCCCAGCGATCGCCGACCAAACCGTCGTCGACGCTGAGCTCCGCCTGCCCGGGCGTGCGGTGGACGCCGGGGGCGACCCGCAGGCAGATGAGCCGCACCGAGCCGCGGTCGCGCGGCGGTGGCGGCGCGGCGGCCCACATCGACTCCAGCTCATCGAAGGTGCGCATCCGGGCGAATTCTACGGTTCGCATGGCGCCGGCAGCGGATACGTTCGCCGATGGCTACGATGCACATGCCGATGTCATCCTGGTTCGACAAGCTGCTCGAAGAGCTCCAGCGCCGCCAGGCGGAGCAGGACGCTCGCCGCGAGGGACGCCCGTTCCCGACTCGCGAACCGCGCCGCGTCGGCCGTGGCGGGGCCGGAGACGGCGGCAACGGCTCGCCACCGCCCGACGACGATCCGGTGCGATTCCCGCGCCGCCCCGCGGACGGCTGGTCGACTCGACGCTGGGTCCTGGTTGGCGCGCTGGTGCTGCTGGCCTTCTTCCTTCTCGTGTTCGTCGGGCGCATCGTCGACCTGATGACCGACCTCATGTGGTATGGCGCACTGGGCCGTACCGATGTCCTGACCACCCGCCTCTGGTCGCAGGTGGCGCTCTTTGCCATCGGCTTCCTCGCAGTCCTGCTGCCGGCATTGGCGAGCATCTGGCTGGCGCGTCGGATCGCGCCGCAGGTCCCGATCAAGCGCATCGGCCAGTTCGAAATTCCGGACGCTTCGCGCACGGTGACAACGGTGCTGATTGTCGTGACGGTGCTGGCCGCCCTCGTTTCGGCTGGCGCATGGAGCAGCTCGTGGCAGACGATCCTGCTCTTCATCAACGGCGGGGAATTCGGCGCCACGGATCCGAACTTCGGCCGCGACATCGGGTTCTACGTCTTCCAGCTGCCCTTCTGGCGCTTCCTGCAGGGCTGGGGAATTGCCAGCCTGGTCACCATCCTGCTGCTCACGCTGGCCGCCTATGCGGCGGGCGCCATGCGCTGGCAATTCCGCCTGACCGCGCCGGTCCGCGCCCACCTATCCATCTTGGGCGCGGCGTTGCTTGCCGTGATCGCGGTCGGCTACCAGCTCGACATCGCCGACTTGTCCTTCTCCACTCGCGGCATGGGCGCGGAGCTGCAGGGCGCAAGCTATGCAGACCTGCATGCCCAGCAGACCGCCTACGTGATCCTGACTGTCGTGGCCGCCGCCGCTGCCCTGTTGGTGCTGGCGAATACTTGGTTCCGAACGCTCTGGCTCATCGGCGTGGCGGCCGCCGCATGGTTCGCGCTCTCGCTCGTGGTTGGCGGGATCTACCCGGCAGCCGTTCAGGGGCTGCAGGTCGCCCCCAACGAGCTGTCATTGGAGCGGCCACAGATCGCTTCGAACATTGCTGCAACGCGCGCGGCGTTCGGTCTCGACACGGTTCAGCAAGAGGCCTTCACCGGCTCAGACGCGCTCACCAGGGGACTCTTCAACGACAACCGCGCGACCCTGCAGAACATGCGGCTGTGGGATTACCGGCCGCTGCACGACACCATCACCCAGACGCAGATCCTGCGCAGCTACTACGAGTTTCCTGACGTCGATATCGACCGCTATCAGATCGGCAACACGGAGCGCCAGGTGATGCTTTCCGGACGGGAGCTTGCGGCAGCTTCCGGCCAGACGTGGACCAACGAGCACCTCTTCTATACCCACGGCTACGGCATCGTGGCCGTGCCGGTCAACGCGGTCACGCCCGAGGGACAGCCGGATTACCTGGTCAGTGGCATCAACCAGCAAGGAGCGCTGCCGGTCGAGCAACCGCGGATCTATTTCGGCGAGTCCGCCAGCAGCTACGTGCTGACCGGCACCCGAACCGCCGAGTTCGACTACCCGGTTGGAGCGGACCAGAACGTGACCACGAGCTGGAACGGCGGCACAGGCGTCGGCATCGGCGGCTATTTCAGCAAGCTGCTCTTCGCGCTGAGATTTGGCGACTTGAACCTGCTGATCAGCAACCAGCTGACCGATGACTCGCAGATCCTGTTCCGCCGTTCCCTGACCGAGCGCGTCCAGGCGATCGCCCCGTTCCTGACCTACGACCAGGACCCGTACCTGGTGGCTGCCGACGGGCGGCTGGTCTGGATCTGGGACGCCTACACCACGACCGACCGCTACCCGGACGCGCAGCCGCTCGATGGAGAGCTGTTCGCGGGAATGAACTACGTACGCAACAGCGTCAAGGTGGTGATCGACGCCTACGACGGCTCGGTGCGGCTCTACATTGCCGATGACACGGATCCGATCATCGCCGCCTGGGCGCGTGTCTTTCCGGATCTGTTCTCGTCGGTCTCATCGATGAGCCCCGAGCTGCAGGCCCACCTGCGCTACCCGGAGGATCTCTTCACGGCGCAGAACCAGCAGTACCAGCTGTATCACGTCAGCGCCAATGACACGGGGGCGGAGACGATCTACTCAAAGCAGGACCGATGGGCGCTTGCTTCGCAGGGGACCGATGTGAGCGGTGCCTCGCAGGTGATCGAGCCCTACTACGTGATCATGAAGCTGCCCGGCCAGCAGGAGGCCGAGTTCGTCCTGATCCAGCCGCTGGTCACGGCGGGCCGCAACAACATGATCGCCTGGGTCGCCGCTCGCATGGATCCGGGGCATTACGGCGAACGCATCGCGTTCCGCTTCCCGAGTGACACCAGCACGTTCGGGCCAGCCCAGATCCAGGCCCGCATCAACCAGGACAGCACCGTTTCAGCCCAGTTCACGCTCTGGTCGCAGGCAGGCTCGAGCGTGGTTCGCGGCAACCTGCTGGTCCTGCCCATGGGCGACTCGATCCTCTACATGGAACCGATCTTCCTGCGCTCGACCTCCACCAGCCAGCCTGAGTTCAAGCGCGTCATCCTTGCCTCGCAGAACCGGATCGCGTTCGCTGACACGCTCGACCAGGCGCTCTCACAGCTGCTGGGAGAGACGTCCGTGCCACCGCCTGAGGGAGGCGGTGGGGGTGGCGGCCTGCCGGAGGACGTCGCGGGCCTGGTGGCGGAGGCTCAGCGCCTGTACGGCGAGGCACAGGCCGCCCTGACGGCCGGCGACCTTGGCACCTACCAGGCTCGGCTTGATGAGCTTGCGCCGATCCTTGAGCGGCTGGCCGAACTGACCGGTGCCTCCGTGGAGCCGTCGCCAAGCGCGTCTCCCTAGCGGCGTGGACGTCCTGGTCCTTGGATCCGGGGCGCGCGAGCATGCCCTGGCCTGGCGACTGGCGCGCGACGAGGGAGTTCAGCGGGTGCGGATCGCACCAGGCAACGGCGGCACGCCAGCGGTGGCCGAGACGATTCCTGATCTGGACATCCGGGACCCGGTGGCGGTCGCGCGCCACGCGTCGCGCGAGCGCTACGGGCTGGTGGTGATCGGCCCCGAAGCACCCCTGGCCGCGGGTGTGACCGATGCCCTGGCCACCGCCGGCATTCCGGCCTTCGGGCCCAGCCGATCGGCGGCGCGGCTCGAATCGTCCAAGGCATATGGCAAGGCGCAGCTGCAGCGGGCCGGCGTGCCGACGGCGGGCAGCGCCACGTTCACGGACGTCGGCGGCGCAATCTCGTATGCCCGCGTGCAGGATCGCCCGCCGGTGGTCAAGGCCGATTGGCTGGCCGCGGGCAAGGGCGTGGTCGTGCCCGAAACGGTCGAGGAGGCAGAGGCGGCTATCCATTCGCTGCTGGACGGCGCCGTGGGCGGTGCCACGCTCGTGCTGGAGGAGCGGCTGTCCGGGCGAGAGGTATCGGTCTTTGCGCTGGTCAGCGATGAGGCCGTCGTTCCGCTGGGGGCCGCCTGCGACTACAAGCGGCTGGGGGACGGGGACATCGGTCCGAACACCGGAGGCATGGGCGCATACGCGCCCGTTCCGTGGTTCGGGACAGGCGAGGTGGACGCGACGATCGCCGGCGTGTTCGAGCCGATCGCCTGGCGCATGACGCGTGACGGTACGCCATACCGCGGCGTGCTCTATGCCGGGCTGATGCTGACCGACGATGGGCCGATGGTGCTGGAGTTCAACGCACGCTTCGGCGATCCGGAGGCGCAGGTCCTGCTGCCGCTGCTAGACGGCGAGCTGAGCGCCGCTCTGCGCGGAGTGGCAACCGGTGATCACGGCCAGATGGAGGGGTCGTTGGGCATGCGCGTCGCAGCCGCCGTCGGGGTCGTGATCGCGTCCGAGGGCTACCCCGACGCGCCGGTCACCGGGCTGCGGCTGGACGGCGCCGACCCGTCGGGTCCGGATGACGACGGCCCGATCCTCTGCTTCCACGCCGGGACGCAGGCCCGCGACGGTGTGTACTGCTCCAGCGGAGGGCGGGTCGCGACGGTGGTGGGATTGGGGGCAACGCTGGCGGAGGCGCGCGAGCGCGCCTATGCAGGCGCGGGTGGGGTCCACCTGGACGGCGCCCAATTCCGGCGTGACGTCGCAGAGCGGGAGGTGGTGTGAAGCCGTTCCAGTTCCTCGCCGAGGCTCGCGAGCCGGTATCGGCGCGCGAGACAGCGCCTGGCCGGCACGTGACGCAACGCTCGCGCGCGATATCCTGATGGACCGATGAGCCAAACCCCTCGCGTCGCGGTCATCTGCGGCTCGCGCTCCGATCTGCCGGCCCTGAAAGGCTGCTTCGACGTGCTCGACTCGTATGGGATCGAGTGGCAGGCTTCGGTCATCAGCGCGCACCGCCAGCCGCAGGCGCTGCGCGAGTATGTTGCCGACGCCGAGGCCAATGGCACGCAGCTCTTCATTGGGGCGGCTGGGCTGGCGGCCCACCTGCCCGGTGTCCTGGCCAGCCTGACGTCACGGCCGGTGATCGGCGTGCCGCTCGATGGCGGTGCGCTGGGCGGTGCGGATGCGCTCTACGCCGTGGTCCAGATGCCGCCCGGCGTGCCGGTAGCGGCGGTGGCGATCGGCTCTCCCGGCGCAAAGAATGCCGCGCACCTGGCGGCCCGCATCCTGGCCCTGTCGGACCCAGAGCTGGCAGACCGGCTGGGCCGCTTCCGGGCGGAGCAGGCAGGAGGGGCCGAGGTCGACATCGACCCCCGCGCCTGAGCCGTGCGCGCCCCCTTATCCTTACCTCCGTGATCGACCGCTACGCCCTGCCCGAGCTGCGCGAGCTATTCGGCGAGGAGAGAAAGCTGCAGCTCTGGCTGCGCATCGAGCTGCTGGCGTTGGAAGCGCTCAAGGATGCCGGCGTGGTGCCCCTTGAGGACTGGGAGCGCATCCGCCAGGGTCTTTCAGACGATTCGGTGGATGCAGATCGGGCGCGCGAGATCGAGCGTGAGTCGCAGCACGATGTCATTGCCTTTCTGCGCAGCGTCACCGAGCGGCTCGGCCCGGAGGGGCGCTGGCTGCACTACGGCCTTACCAGCTCCGACGTGCTCGACACCGCGACCGCCGTGATCCTGCGCGACGCGGCGGCCGTGGTGGAGGCGGAGTTGAGCCGCCTGCACGAGGTCGTGCGCCGGCTGGCGCTCCAGCATCGGTCCACGCCCATGGTCGGACGCAGCCACGGCATCCATGCGGAGCCGATCACCTTTGGCTTCAAGGTTGCCGGCTGGTACGCGGAGCTGAGCCGCAACGCGGCGCGGCTGCAACGGGCCCGTGAAGGGATCGCGGTGGGCAAAATCTCCGGCGCGGTCGGCAGCCACGCCAACGTGAGCGTCGAGGTCGAGCGCCATGTGTGTGAGGGCCTGGGGCTGGCGCCCGATCCTGCGGCAACGCAGGTGGTCAGCCGCGACCGGCACGCTGAGCTGCTCACGGCGCTCGCCATCCTGGGCGGCACGCTGGAGCGGATCAGCGTGGAGATCCGACACCTGCAGCGCACGGAGGTGAGCGAGGTGTTCGAGCCGTTTGGCTCCGGCCAGCAGGGCAGCAGTGCCATGCCGCACAAGCGCAACCCGATCCTGTCGGAGCGCGTCGCCGGGCTCGCCCGCCTGCTGCGCGCCGACGCGTTGGTTGGCCTGGAGAACATGGCGCTGTGGCATGAGCGCGACATCAGCCACTCCAGCGCCGAGCGCTTCGTCTTCGAGCGTGCGCTCGGCGTCGCCGCCTACGCCACCCGCACCCTCGCGACCATCCTGGACGGCCTGGAGGTTGATGCCGATCGGATGGCCGCCAACCTGGAGCTGCTGGGTGGCATGGTCTACTCGGAGGCGCTGCTGCTGGCCATGATCGCCAAGGGGGCCGATCGGCAGGAGGCCTATCGGCTGGTGCAGGGGGCGGCCAAGCGCGCCTTTGGCACCGACAGCGGATTCCGCGATGAGCTGCTCAGCGATCCAGGCATCGGCGAGTGGCTCTCGGGAGACGAGATCCGCGCGGCGATGGACCTCGACCACCACCTGGCCGGCATCGAGGCGACCTACCGGGCTCTCGCCCTGGACGCGTAGGACAGCCGATGCTCGCCTGGCTCCGTCACGGTGCGTCTGCGGCGAAGATTGCCGGCGATCGGGCCGACCTGTGGCCGGCCGGTGCGCTTGCCTGGCTGGCGTACATCGGTTGGCTGCCGCTGATCCTGGTCGTCGCCCGGCCCGACCCCAACGGCCTGCCCGCCTTTGGGGTGTCCATCTACACCTCCAGCGCCTTTCCCGGCAACGTCATCGCCCTAGCGGCAGGGGTGGTTGCGGCCTTTGCGGCGCTGAGCCTGCTCGCGGCGACGGGCGAAGTAACCCTTCAGCGCGCCGCCGGCCCTACGGAAGCCCGGCGTCCTGGATTCGGCCGCGCCACGCTGACCGTGTTCAGTGTGATGCTGGCGTCGTCGCTGCCGGCGGCCGTTGCGTTCGGGCTCCTGCTGAGGGGATTGATCGCGGTGGCGCCCGCCGAGTTCCAGTCGCCGGATATCGGCACGCCGATCCTGGTGCGGCTGGCAGGGGACCTGATGCCCTATCTGCTGGCGCTCGCGGTGGTCCTCTTGCTGGTCCAGGCGTTCGCTGGCCTCGCCATTCGTCGGGCTCACGCCGCACCCGACGAAGCGGTCACGTCGATCCTCACGGCATCGGCCCAGGACCTCCTGCGCAGGCCGTGGAGCCGCCTGGGCGTGGCGGGCAGCGCCCTGCTGCTCGACCTGGTTTCGGCGGTCGTCACATTCGCCCTGCTCAGCGTCCTGTGGTCGCCGATTGGGGCCGCGCTTGATGCCGGGCGGCTGGCTGCACCGGACACCCTGCTGCTGCTGCTAGGCTTCGTCGCGATCTGGCTGGCGCTGCTGCTCGCGGCCGGGGCCGTGCATGTGGCGATCTCTGCCTGGTGGGCGATGGAGCTGGCATGTGATGGCCAGGGACGAACGTCGCGCGATGGGGTGGACAGCCGGGCATCGCGGTTCGGAAGCGAGACGGGAGGCGTGGATTGACCGGGGTTCCCGATGTCGGCATGCAGCTGGAGCCGCTGCTGCGACTGACGGTCGGCCTGGTCCTGGGGGCGGCAGTGGGCTGGGAGCGGGAGCTGCAGCGCATGCCGGCGGGCTTTCGGACCCATGCCCTGGTTGGCCTGGGCTCAGCCATCTTCACGGTGGTATCCGCATTCGCCTTCCCAGGCCCGGCCTCCGACCCGACCCGCATCGCCGCCCAGATCGTGACCGGCGTTGGCTTCCTGGGTGGCGGCGCCATCCTCCACTACCGGGGCAGTGTGCGTGGCCTGACCACGGCCGCGTCGCTCTGGGCGGTATCAGCCGTCGGCATGGCTGCCGGCGCCGGGCTGTACGTCATCGCTGTGGGAGGTACGGTCCTGGTGGTCGTGACACTGGACCTGCTGGATCGCCTGGAGGCCTATGCGCGACGCCGATGGAACCTGGCGGCCACGCCCGACAACCAGGCAAACGAAGAGCCCGACGGAAGAACTGAGGACATGCCATGACCCTGATCCAGAGCCAGATCGAAGGCCTGCCGCTTGTGCACAGCGGCAAGGTGCGCGAGACATACGCAGTCGGCGACGACCGGCTGCTCCTGGTGGCGACCGATCGCCTGTCGGCGTTCGACGTGGTGTTCGACCAGCCCATCCCGGACAAGGGGCGCGTGCTGACCGGCCTCTCAGCCTGGTGGTTCGCCCGCCTGGATGGCCTTGGTCGCACCCACTTTCTGTCGGCCGATTCGGCGCAGCTTCCCGCTGCGGCGCGGGATCCCGAGCTTGCGGGCCGTGCGATGCTCGTCCGCCGCGCCGAACGGGTCGACGCTGAGTGCGTGGTGCGCGGCTACCTGGCCGGCTCCGGTTGGGTCGAGTACCAACGCAGCGGCACGGTCGGCGGTCATGCGCTACCCGCGGGCCTGCGCGAGGCAGAGCGGTTGCCGGAGCCGATCTTCACGCCGTCCACCAAGGCGGAGGTGGGCCACGACGAGAACATCACGCGCCAGCAGCTGGCCGACATGGTGGGAGCCGACCTGGCCGCGGAGCTGGAGCAGCGCTCACTGGCGCTCTACCGCGCCGGGGCGGAGCGGGCCAACGAGGTCGGGCTCATCCTGGCCGACACGAAGTTCGAGTTCGGCTGGATCGACGGCCAGGTGGCGCTCATCGACGAGGTGCTGACTCCGGACAGCAGCCGGTTCTGGGACGCGGACCTCTACCAGCCGGGGGCCTCGCCGCCCAGCTTCGACAAGCAGTACGTCCGCGACCTCGTCTCCGCCTCCGGCTGGAACAAGGAGCCGCCCGCGCCGCCACTGCCGGACGACGTCATCGCGGGCACGCGGGAGCGCTACGTGACCGCCTTCGAGCGGCTCACCGGGCAGCCGTGGCGGGACGCGGAGGCATCGGCCTAGTGCGCTGGCTGGCCGATGTGCATGTGCGTCTGCGGCCGGAGATCGCCGACCCGGAGGGCCAGACCATCGCCGGCGGATTGCATGCGCTGGGCTTCAGCACGGTTCAGGAGGTGCGCTCGGGCAAGCTGCTGCGCGTCGCGTTCGATGCCAGCGATCACGCGGCGGCGGAGGGCGCCGTCGCGGCCATGTGCCGCCGTCTGCTGGCCAACCCGGTGATGGAGACCGCCGATTGGGAGCTGCGCGCAGAGTCCGAGCCTGCCGAGGGAGAGATCGCATGAGCGATCGATCCGGGCCGCGGGTGGCGGTGGTGGTCTTTCCCGGCACGTGGAGCGAACGGGACTTCCTTCACGTATCTGGCCTCGTCGGTTGGCGGGCCCGCACGGTGTGGCACACAGACGCGAATCTCGGGGAGGTCGATGCCGTGGTGCTGCCCGGCGGCTTCGCTCACGGCGACCACCTGCGCACCGGGGCCATCGCCCGCTTCTCGCCGATCATGGGCGCGGTCCAGGCGTTCGCCGAGCGCGGCGGTGCGGTCATGGGCTCATGCAACGGCTTTCAGATCCTGTGCGAGGCCGGCATGCTGCCGGGCGCCCTGATGCGCAACGATCATCTCGAGTTTCGGTGCGATTGGCAGTGGCTGCGGGTGGAGCGCGCAATCGGCCCGTGGCTGGCGGACGACGAGGTCGCCGCCGGTGACGTCATTCGGCTGCCGATCTCGCACGGCGAGGGCCGCTACTACGCCGACGTCCCGACGCTCGACGAGCTCGAGGCGTCCGGGCGCGTGGCCTTGCGCTACGCGGATGCGTCCGGCGCCGTCACGCCCGATGCCAACCCGAATGGCTCTCTGCGGGGCATCGCGGGGATCGTCAACGAGCGCGGAAACGTCCTGGGCCTGATGCCCCATCCCGAGCGAGCGGCCGAGAGCGATGTGGGCGGGATCGATGGACTGCGCCTGCTCCGATCCCTCGACCGCTGGCTTGTGGCCCAGCCTGCCGCGGCGGAGCGTCGGCTATGATGCTGGGCGTCGCACCCGGCCCGTAGGGAGGCTGAACGCCCGATGCAGAACGACGAGCGGGACAACCGCGACCATCCGCCGGACGAGCCACCTGACCAGCCCCAGTCCGACCAGCCGACGACCGACGAGCCGCCGGTCGACGAGCCGCCGGTCGACGAGGCGGACGAGTTCGAGACAGCCTCGTGGCCGTCGCAGGACACCGCCGCCGATCGTTCAGCCGCCGACTCCACGGATGACGCTGCGGGCGAGACGCCGGAGGCACAGCCGGCCGAAGAGGCCGAGCCGGCCGAAGAGGCCGAGCCAGCCGAAGCACATGAGCAGGCCGAACCGTTCCGAGCGGTGGACACGCGCCTCGAGCCGGGACCGCCTCCCCCCGAAGTCGAGGCCTACGGGGCGGCGACTGCCGGCGAGGCTCCCGCCATGGCGGCTCACAGCGTGCCTGCCACCGAGCCAGGTGAGAGTACCCAGTGCCCGCGCTGCGGAACTGAAAACCGCCCGGGCATTGCCTTCTGCAGCAACTGCGGTCAGCGCCTGGTGGCGGCTGGCGCACCGACCACCGTGGCTCGTCCGGCTGCCCCTGAGGGCACGCAGGCCTGTCCGCGCTGTGGCACGCACAACCGCGCGGGCGTGGCCTTCTGCCAGAACTGTGGCGCCAACCTGCGACCGGCCGAGCCCGGGTACGTCCCGCCTGGGGTTGCGCCTCCCGTCGCCGCTGCCGCGGCTGCCGAGGACGAGTCCGCCGGTCACGCGCTGCTTGGCCCGATCGTGCTGCTGGTCGGCGCTGTCGGCATCGCCACGGCCTGGCTGCTTCCCTTTGCGACGGGCACTTCCTCGCTGTTCGACCGTGCCTTCGGCGACCAAACCGGCTACGGCATCGGCTTCTGGACGGCTTACGAGGGTATCAGCGGCCTGGCCTCGCAGGCCTACTTCGGCTTTGCCGCTCCCGCACCGATCCTGGTGCTGCTGCTGCTGGGCCTGGCGATCGGCGGGGTGATCCGGGCCCGTCCCGGTGGGCTGCAGATGTTCGGCCTGGTGGTCGCGCTGGTCTGGGCAGTCGGGCTGTTGGCACTGTTCGTGGTGGTCGAGGTCCTCGGCGGCCCCGGTACCGATATTCTCGGCGTGCTGGCGGGCCTCAGCCCGGGTGGAATCATCTTCGCCCTCGCCTCGCTGATCGTCATGATCGGCGCCTTCACCCGGCTCGGTCGCGGCTGAGCAGCCAGCGCATGGATGATCACTTCTGTCCGAACTGCGGCACCGAGGTCGAAGCTGACGCCCGCTTCTGCCCGACCTGCGGCACCACGCTCGACAACAAGGCCGCCGATGCCGCGGAGGCGGGCGCCGAGCTGCCGGCGGCTCCGGCGTGGCCGCCTCCGCAGTCCCAGGCCGAAACGCCGCCGGATGACCCGCCGACCATGACCGATGCCCCTGCGGCGCCAGTCGCAGGCCCCGGATCCGCGCCGGATCCATTGGGCGCGGGGACCGCGGCGCCGGCCACGGCACCAGCGCCTGATCCATCCGTTGCGCCGCAGTCGGCGGCGACGCAAACCCCGGGCGGCCCGCCAATGGAGCTGCCTATCACGTGGCCCACCACGCTGTCCGGCTGGTTGATCGGGGCGGGTTCGCTGCTCGGCGCGATCTTCCTCATCCCGCGTCTTGGCGGCGCCGGCTACATCGTCAGCCTGCTCCTCTTCCTCGCGCTGCTCGGCATCGCGGCGACAGTTTTCCTGGCCGATCGCGTTCCCGCCATTCCGCGGCTGCGCCTGGTGGTGCTGAGCACCACCTTGATCGGATTGGGCGTGGCGCTGGCTCGCGCCGCCTTCGGCATCGCGGGGGTGGACACCCTCTTCCTGGTGGCCATGCTCGCCGCCGCCGGAGGGGCGTTGCTGATCGAGCTGGACCGCGACCGACCCATGCCTCCGGCGCCGCGCAGCGGAGGGTGAGCGCCGCCGCGTGAGCATCGCCCCGCCCGCGGAGCGCCATGGGCTGACCGAGGACGAATACCAGCTGGTGGTTGCTGCGCTGGGCCGCGAGCCGAACGTCGTGGAGCTCGGCATGTTCGGCGCCATGTGGTCGGAGCACTGCGCCTACAAGCACTCGCGCCCCCTGCTTGCGGGGCTGCCGAGCGCCGGCGAACGGGTGATCGTGGGACCCGGCGAGAACGCCGGGGTGCTGGATATCGGCGAAGGGCTGGCGGTGGTCTTCAAGGTCGAGTCGCACAACCACCCCAGCGCCATCGAGCCCTACCAGGGGGCGGCCACGGGCGTCGGCGGCATCATCCGGGACATCTTCACCATGGGCGCTCGCCCCATTGCGCTGCTCAACTCGCTGCGCTTCGGACCGTTGGCGGCGGCTGACGATCCGAGCGGCCGGACCGATGGCGAGGCCGCCACCCGGAACCGCTATCTGTTCGATGGTGTGGTGGCCGGCATCGCCGGCTATGGCAACTGCATCGGCATCCCGGACGTGGGCGGCGAGGTCGCCTTCGACGCCGGTTTCAACGGCAACCCGCTTGTCAACGCCATGTGCGTCGGGCTAGCCCGCCACGACGAGATCACCCTGGCGCGCGCGGCCGGGGTCGGCAACGCGCTGCTGCTGGTGGGAGCCGCCACCGGCCGCGACGGGATCCAGGGCGCCAGCTTCGCGTCCGCGGGCCTCGACGCCGCGAGCGAGGAGCGCCGCCCGGCTGTCCAGGTGGGGAACCCCTTCCTCGAGAAGCTGCTGATGGAGGCCTGCCTGGAGCTGTCCGGCTCCGACGCGGTGCTCGCCATGCAGGACCTTGGCGCGGCGGGGCTGACTTGCGCACTGGCTGAGCTGTCCGCGCGTGGTGGCTGCGGCGCGGAGGTGATGCTCGACCTTGTGCCGGTCCGCGAGCCGGACATGAGCGGCTACGAGCTGCTCCTATCCGAATCGCAGGAGCGAATGCTGCTGGTGGTGCGTGCCGGTCGGGAGGAGGAGGTGCGCCGCATATTCGAGCGATATGAGCTCCACGCGGTAACCATCGGTCGGGTGGTCAGTGAGCCGGTCATCCGCGCCACGTACCGCAGTGACGTTGTATGCGAGGTTCCGGGCCGTGCTCTGGCCGTCGACGCCCCGCGCTACGTTCCGGCTGCGTCGCCGCCGGCGGACCTTGAGCGGCGACGCGCCGAGCGACTGGACGACCTGGCTGCCGAAGTGCCCGCCGGCGAGACCCTGCTCGACCTTCTTTCCGCTCCGAATATCCGCAGCCGACGTCCAATCTGGCGTCGCTACGATCACATGAACGGCACCAACACCCTGGTCGGCCCCGGTGCCGGCGATGCAGCGCTGCTGCGTGTCAAGGGCACCCTTCGCGGCCTGGCACTGGCGCTCGACGGGCCAGGTCGCCTGGGCGCCCTGGATCCGCGCCTGGCGGGAGCTGCGGCGGTGCTGGAGGGCGCCCTGAACGTGGCCTGCACCGGCGCCGAGCCGATTGGCATCACCAACTGCCTGAATTTCGGCTCGCCCGAGGTGCCGGAGGGTTACTGGCAGCTGTCCGAAGCGGTGGCCGGCATGGCCGACGCGTGCCGAACGCTGGGAATCCCGATCGTGTCGGGCAACGTCAGCCTCTACAACCAGACTCCGGACGGGCCGATCCTGCCAACCCCGGTGGTCGGCACGGTCGGCCTGCTCGAGGACCGGTCGGCCGCCGTGCCGATGGCGTGGCGCGACGGCAGCCAGCTCTGGCTGCTGGGGGAGTCTGCCGCCGACCCGTCCGCGCTGGCGGGCTCCGAGCTGGCCTGGCAGCGCAGCCGATTCGGGGGCGCGCCGCAGCTCGACATCCAGGCCGCGGTCCGAGTGATATCGCTGCTGATGAAGCTCTCCGGCCAGCGTCTCGTGGCGGCCGCCCATGACGTGTCGGTCGGCGGCCTGGGGGTGGCACTCGCCCGCATGGCCATCGCGGCCGGCTGTGGAGCATCAGTCCGGCTGCCGGCCGAAGGCGAGCACGCGCCGACCGCCGCGCTGTTCGGCGAACGAAGCGGACGAGTGCTGGTGGCGGTTGACGAGTCCGACGCAGCGTCCCTGGCGGCCATCTGCGCCGACGCCGATGTTGCGTGTCTGCGGCTGGGCGTCGCTGGCGGTGACGAGCTGGCGATCAAGCTAGCGACCGGCGTGATCCGGCTGCCGCTCGGCAGCTTGGTGAATAGCTGGGAGACGCCCTTCTAGCGATCCGGTCGCGAGCTTCGGGCGCCTCGACGGAATCGGCGCGCGGGGGCATGCTGGTCGCTCGGCCCGCCGTCCGGCGGGGGCTGCGCCTCGTCGCCCAATCCCATCGCTGTCAGGATCGGGTCGTCCGAAGGCCGCAGCCGCGCACGGCGCATGGCGCGTTGCTCAACCGTCGGGATGGCCTCGAGTGCCCGGTCCGCCGAGTCCGCCACGACCAGGGATGGCTCGGCCCGATCCCGTCGCGACGCGATGACGATCCAGGCTGCGCCCAACATGGCGACTGCAGCAACCCCGACGATCCCGAAAAGCAGAACCATGCCCACCAGATCGCTGCCGACGCCCGCTGTCGTTCCGGGGATCTGGGGCGCAGCTGACTGGGCCACGGCCCCGGCGGGCGACGTCGACGAATCGGCACCGGTGGATCGCCCATGCGGTGCTCGCAAGTGGCCCGGGCTGCGGGGAGATGAGGCCTCTGACGCGGCGGGGGCGGCGCCGTCGGATGGCTGCGGTGTTCCGCTGGCAGGCGTGGCGGCATCGCTGGGGCTCGGCCTGACGCTCGTCTGCGGCCGCGGCTCGGCCGTGCTGGTGACGTTGCCGGGGGTATTGGCATCGGTCGATGGCTGGCTGTTGCCGGGAACGGAGGGCCGCGGCGTCACGAGCAGGTCAACGTTCACCGGCCCGGCGCTGATGCTCGGCTTCCGTCCCTTGGCGACGGTGGCATGGAACGTCACCATCCAGGATCCTGAGGGCAGGGCCGTGCCGCCGGTCCAGGTGCCATCCGTGGCAGTGCCGGAAGTCAGCGATAGGGAGACGGTATTGCCCGCGACGGTGGCGGTCACAGTGTTGGCAGGGTTGCCTGCCGAAGAGCGATAACCCACGGAGAGGGCAAAGGGGGTTGCAGTCGTGCCGGCTGCCGGCGTCACGACCGGGCTGCGAAGCTCATTGGGCGCCACGGCAAACACGGACGACGGCGCCGCCACCAGCGCCGCCAGTATCGCCAGGATCATCACGGCACTGCGGGGTGGCATCAGCCGCTCGCCTCGCGTACGGGGTGCGGATGTGGATGCTCGTGCCCTTCGTCCGTGGCGTGCTCGATGGGTTCAGCCGTGCGTATGCGGCGGGGCCTGGCCCGGCCGGAAGTCGCACCGGTGCGGGCGCCGGATCGCTCGGGGCGGCCCTTGGGGCGGTCGCGGCGACCCGGGCCGAGCAGCATTGCCGCGGCCGCGCGGGGATCGATCCTATCCAGGCCGCCACTTGCGCGTTCATGCAGGCGATAGACCTCCTCCAGCCCATCGGGCGGCACCCCCTCGGCGTATACGACACAGAACGCGTTGACCACCTCGGGGTCGAATTGGGTCCCGGCATTGCTCCGCAGCTCGGCAAGCGCCTGGTCATGGCTCAATGCAGTCTTGTAGGGTCGATCGTGCACCATGGCGTGGTAGGCATCGGCCACTGAGACGATGCGCGCCCCCATCGGGATCTCATTTCCCTTCAGCCCGTGTGGGTAGCCCCCGCCGTTGAATCGCTCGTGGTGGTGCAGCACCACCGGGATCGCCTCGCGCAGGCCGGACGCCTGCTCGAGGATCACCTGCCCGATGCGCGGATGCTCGCCGATCGCCTGCCACTCACTGTCGGACAGGGAGGTCGGCTTGTCGAGGATCTCGGGCGGCACGGCCAGCTTGCCCAGGTCGTGGAGCAGGCTGGCGACACGGATGCGCTCGATCTCATCCGCCGGCAGGCCGAGCTCAAGCGCGATGCCGGTGGCCAGCGAGGCGATCATGTCCGACGGCCGCCCGCGATGGTGCGGCTGCGGTGCCAGCACCGATGCCAATGCCTCGGTGGCGGTGTCGTTGGCCCACTGCCCGATGGCGGTGGCGGCGGCTCGATGCTCTGCCGAGATCGGCGCGCGGCGCACGGGTGCGCCCTCATCGACGGCGCGATACAGGTAGGTCCGGTTGCGGCCGAGCGACTTGGCCGCGTACATGGCCGCATCAGCCTGGTCGACCAGGGCATCGACCTGCAACTGAGAGCCGACATCGCCGGCGATGCCGATGCTGATTGTGACTCGCACCCGCTCCTTGCCGGCGATGACCAGCGGCTGCTGCATGATCAGGTTGCGCAGCTTCTCAGCCAGCACCACCGCTTCGTCGTGCGGCGTTTCGGGCAGGATCAGCATGAACTCCTCGCCGCCGTAGCGACCGAACATGTCGGACGCGCGGATATTGCCGGCGATGAGCGAGGCGACCTGCCGCAGCACGGCATCGCCCGAGTTGTGTCCGTAGGTGTCGTTGATCGGCTTGAAGCGGTCGATGTCGATGAACGCCACCGACAGCCAACTGTGATGCCGCGACGCACGTTCGACCTCGGCGACCAGGGTCGTGAGCAGGGTCTCGCGGTTGGCGATCCCGGTCAGTCGATCATGAGTGGCGCGTGCCTCGACCTGCAGGAATGCGCCGGCAGCGGCGTTGAAGGCACGGGCCAGCCGACGCTCGCCGGGAATGCCGGACTCGCGCAGGTAGACCGGCAGGTCGGCCTCCAGGGTGTCCTCCAGGGCGCGGGCGATGCGATTGAGCCGCCAGCCGAAATAGCTCCAGGCAGCCAGCGCCATCGAGGTCATGCCGGCGAGCACGGCCAACCCGGCCAGCATCAGCTGGACCGCCCGGGCGGACCCGGCGGCCGTCGGCGAGGTGCTCAGCATCGCGGTGATGAAGACGGCGACGGCGATCGGTGCCAGGAAGCCAAGGGCTCGCGCGAATCGGAGCATGTCACTCGCTGTGCGGGGCGGATTTGTTGCTTCGAGAATGGCCTGCCGCTCACCGCTCGACCATGGCCCGATGGTCACGCGGTGCGCGAGGGCACAAGCGACAGAGGCCTCGACCGAGCGTGGTGCGCTGTGATGCAGTACTCCGGGGGTACCTCCAGCAGCAGGATCATCAGCGTGCCGCATGGGCGGGCAGCCCGCGGTCGGGGTGGCTATGATCGGGACGTGCCGCACCCGCGCCCCGGACGCTGACAACCCTGTTGCCACGGCCGGCGCCCGCCCGCCAAGCCGAGGCCTCGCCGCATCCCGAATTGCCCGCCGAGCTGCCCACCTATCAGGCGCACGGCCCGCGCGAGGAATGTGGCGTGGTCGGCGTCCACGCCCCGGGTGCCCCGGTCGCTCGGCTCGCCTACGTCGGCCTGCACGCGCTGCAGCACCGCGGCCAGGAGTCCGCCGGCATCGCCGCCAGCGACGGATCGCGGCTCAGCCTGCACAAGCGGCTGGGCCTGGTGAGCCAGGTCTTCGACGAGGAGACGCTGGCGCGCCTGGAGCGTGATGGGGCCGAGGATCGCGCGAGGACCGCCATCGGCCACACCCGCTATTCGACCACCGGCAGCAACTCGCTGCCGAACGTGCAGCCGGTCTACGCGTCATCGGACCTCGGCGAGCTGATGCTCGGCCACAACGGCAACCTGACCAATGCCACCTGGCTGCGCGACGACCTGACCGAGCAGGGAGTCGAGTTCACCACTGCCAGCGACACCGAGGTCCTGGCCAAGCTGATCGCCCACGCCCCCGGTCGCACATGGGCACAGCGCGTGGAGCAGGCATTCCATCGGGCGATCGGCGCGTACACCTTCACCATGCTGACCGAGCGTGCCCTGGTGGCGGCCCGCGATCCGCTCGGCTTCCGTCCATTGGCGCTCGGCCGCCTGTCGGCCGCCTCGCCGGGTGGCGCCTCGGGCTGGGCGGTGGCCTCGGAGAGCGCCGCATTGGACGCCATGGGCGCCCAGTTCGTGCGCGATGTCGAGCCCGGCGAGATCGTCACCATCGACGACGAGGGCGTCCACTCACTCCGGCCGGCGATGGGTGGCAAGAGCGAGCGGCTTTGCGTATTCGAATTCGTCTACCTTGCCCGGCCGGACAGCGTGATCGGCGGGCGCCTGCTGTACGAGGCGCGGCTGGCCATGGGCCGCCAGCTGGCGATCGAGCAGCCGGCCGACGCCGACCTGGTCATCCCGGTGCCGGATTCGGCGGTCCCGGCGGCCATCGGCTATGCGGAGCATTCGGGGCTCCCGTTCCGCGAGGGCCTGATCAAGAACCGATACGTGGGCCGCACCTTCATCCAGCCCGCCCAGCGCTCGCGGGAGGAGTCGGTGCGCATGAAGTTCAACCCGCTGCCGGAGGTGCTGGCCAACAAGCGGGTGGTGGTGGTCGATGACTCCATCGTGCGTGGCACGACGACCGCGCCGATCGTGGCCATGCTGCGGCGGGCCGGAGCACGCGAGGTCCACGTGCGCATCCACTCACCGCAGATGCAGTACCCGTGCTACATGGGCGTCGACACCGGTCGTCGCACGGAGCTGATCGCCGCCGCCAATTCGCTGGAGGAGATCCAGCGCCTGATCGGCGCCGACTCGCTGGGCTATCTGTCGCAGGACGGCTTGCTGGCCGCCGTTGGGCGGGAGACAGACGGCGAGCGCCGCCATTGCACTGCCTGCTTCGATGGCCGCTATCCGATCGACGTGCCGCTCGACGTTGACAAGTTCGCGCTGGAGCGCGGGTAAGCCGACATGAGCCGCAGCTATCGAGAGGCCGGCGTGAACCTGGATGAGGCGCGCCGGGCGGTTGAGCTGATCGGCCGGGCGGCAGCCGCCACGGCCACGCCGTCCGTGCTGGGCGGCGTCGGAGGCTTCGGCAGCCTGTTTCGGCTGGATCCGGCGCCCTACCCCGAACCGGTGCTGGTGGCCTCGACCGATGGGGTTGGCACCAAGCTGCTGGTGGCGATCGCCCTGGGGCGACATGACACCATCGGCATCGACCTCGTCAATCACTGCATCAATGACATCGCGGTGCAGGGAGCCGACCCACTCTTCTTCCTTGACTACCTGGCCACCGCCAGGCTGCGCGCCGAGGTGGCCGAGCAGATCGTGGGTGGCATCGCCAGCGCCTGTGCTGCTGCCGGCGTGGCCCTGGTCGGCGGCGAGACGGCGGAGCTGCCCGACCTCTACCAGGGCGACGACTACGACCTGGCGGGCTTCATCGTGGGCGTGGTGGCTCGGCGCGATGTGATCGACGGCCGCGATGTTCGCGCCGGCGACGCGCTGATCGGCCTGCCTTCGTCGGGGCTGCACACCAACGGCTACTCGTTGGTGCGCCGCGTGCTGCGCGACCACGAATGGCTGCACTCTGCAGCGGGGATAGAGCGCACGATCGGCGATGAGCTGCTTGAGCCGCACCGCTCGTACCTGGACGAGATCAGGATCCTGCGCCGCTCGCTGCGCAGCGTGGGCGGCGACGTCCTGGCGTTTGCCCATATCACGGGGGGCGGCTGGGTCGACAACATTCCGCGCATGCTGCCGGCCGGGCTTGGCGTCGAAGTCGAGACGGGGACCTGGCACGTGCCCCGCATATTCAGCCTCATCCAGGAGCGCGGCGACATCGCCGACGACGAGATGGTGCGCACGTTCAACCTGGGCATCGGGCTGACGGCTGTCGTCCGCCCCGAGCTGGCCGACGCCGCGCTGGCTGCCCTGCCGGAGGCCGTCCTGGTCGGCACGGTGGTTCCCATCGATGGAGACCGGCCGCGCGTCGCCTTCCTGTAGCGACGGCGCGCGCATGAGGCTGGCATTCCTCGTCTCCGGTCGCGGCTCAAACCTGGAGGCGGTGCTCTCCGCGGTGGCCGGCGGCCGGCTCGAGCGGGTCGAACCGGTGCTGGTGATCAGCAATCGGCCTCTGGTCCGCGCCCTGGAGGTGGCCGGCGCCCACGGCGTGCCGACGCGAGTCCTGGTGCGGGCGGACTACCCCGACGCATCCGCGCGGGACGCCGCGGCCGGTGATGCGCTCAGCTCGGCGGGCGCGGATCTTGCGTTGCTGGCCGGCTATGACCAGCTCCTGCATCGGTCCTTCTTCGGCGCGTTTGGCGGCCAGACGATCAACATTCACCCCAGCCTGCTGCCGCGACATGGCGGCAGGGGCATGGTGGGCCTGGCGGTGCACCGGTCCGTGCTGGCGGCCGGCGACGTGGAGACCGGAGTGACCGTGCACCAGGTGACACCCGAGCTGGACGCGGGCCCCACGCTGGAGCAGGTTCGGCTGCCGGTCATCCGCGGCGAGAGCCCGGAGCAGCTCGCCGCGCGGGTGCTGGCGGTCGAGCACCGTGTGATCGTCGAGGTCCTGACGCGCCTTGCCGCCGAACCGTTGGCCGAGGGGTCATCTGCTAGCATGACCGCTGCGCTGCCGCCCGCCACGGGCCCTCATCCCACGCACGAAAGGCGCCGTACGCATGCCTGACCTGCCGGATCCCGGCAAGATCTGGAACGAGTTCGTCACCAACCCGATCGTTGGCATCGCCGTCAACATGACGGTGATCTATGTCGTTCTGCTCTGGCTTGGCACCGCCTACTGGGCGTTCCGCGATATGCAGGCGCGCAGCGAGAATCCGATCCTGCCCTACTTCGCCTCGGCGCTGATCATCTTCTTCACGCCGCTCCTCTTCGTCTTCGCGGTGATCCTGTATCTCATCCTGCGCCCACGGGAGTCCCTGGCCGAGGTCTACGAACGGTCTCTGGCCGAGGAGTCGCTGCTGGCCGAGGTCGAGAAGAACGAGCTGTGCCCGGTCTGCCGCGAGCGCGTCCATAGCGACTGGCTGGTCTGCCCGAACTGCCGCACCCGGCTGCATCGCGTGTGCCCGTCCTGCAACCGCCTGGCCGATCCTGCCTGGGCGCTGTGCGCCTACTGCGGCCACGAGTTCCAGCAGGCTCCTGCACCGCGCCCGGCCCCCCAGCCCGCCGAGTGGGGCGCGTCGGCCCGAGTGCCGGAACTCCCCGATCGCCCGTCGGAGCCCGGCGGGCTGCGCAACCCCGCCGGCGGCTGAGCCACTCCAGCGCGTGGACGATCGGCCCGGCGAGGCCGCGCCACCGCCCGCCGCGCCGTCCTCCTCGTCCGCGTCGCCTGATGCGCGGCCCGATCCGTTACGCAGATATCGGGCCCTCCAGGTCATCTCCATCCTGCTGGTGGTGGTTGGCTTTGGGCTGATCCTGCTTGCCATCCTGATGGCACCTGGGGCGCTCGACATCAATGCGCTGCCCGCCCGCGGTCGGGCCATCCTCGCCCTGGGTGCGCTGGCCGGCGGTGCGCTGGCGGTGGTGACCGGCCTGGTGCTGAACGCCGTGCGGGCGGTGGTTGTCCGCGAGGCCTTGCCAGCGAGCCGGTACCGCGGGCCGTCAATCATCGTGCTGCTGATGCTGGCCCAGATCGCCTCGCTGGTCGGCAGCGTCGGGGCGGTCGGCGACCTGCAGGCGATCGAGAACGGCGGTCCGATCTCGGTCGGAGGCGCGCTGCTGATCCTGACCATCACCCAGGCCGGGCTGGTTACGGCGGCAATCGCGTTCGTGGCCATCCCCAATGCGCTGGCTGGCGTCCGGCTGCTGCCGCAACGTGGCGCCCTGCGCTCGGTTGGTATCGGCCTGCTATTGGCCGTGCCGGCCTGGATCGGCGCATCGATCCTGGGCTACATCCTCACGCGGGTCCTGGAGCTGCTCGGTCAGCAGCCCGAGGCTGGCGTCGTCGAGGAAGCGATCGCCCGGGTCGACCCCACCGTGCTGCTGCTCGCGATTGTGCTGATCGCGCCGATCGCCGAGGAGATCTTCTTCCGGGGCGTGGTCCTGAATGCCTGGCTGCGCGAGTACGGCGAGCGGCGAGCGGTGCTCGGCTCCGCCGCACTGTTCGCTGCCATCCACGCCAACCCGAACGGATGGGCTGCGCTCATCAGCTCAGTGACCACCGTGGTGCCAATCTTCGGACTTGGCATTGCGCTGGCGCTCGTATACCGCCGCACCGGCAGCCTCCTCGCGTCCATGGCGCTGCATGCCGGGTTCAATGCCATCTCGCTGACCCTGGCACTGCTCGATCGCCTGTACGGCTGGAATATCTCCACCTAGCGGGTCAATAAGCGCGGCGTAAGCCGCCGGTGAGCCTTCGTCGCTACGTTCGCGATCCATGACAGCCCTTCCCGAACTCCAGTCTGGCGGACGCATCGCCGTCGATCGGCTGGCGCCCCGGGCGGTGGCGCGGCGCTCCGCTCGAGCGGGCTGGGAATCGGCCTCGGACGCCGAGCTGCTGCGCCTGATCACCGGCGGCCATCCGGACGCGGTCCTCGCACTGCTTGAGCGCAGCGGAGGAATGGCTGCGCTCGGAGGCCTGTCGCCTGCCGCGCTGGCCGATGGACCGGGATTCCGTCCCGCTCAGGCAGATCGTCTGGCGTGGGCCGTCGAGCTGGCACGACGCCTGGCCAACGCCCGCGCCCAGCCAGGCTGGCGCATCCGCTCTCCGGCGGACGTGGGCGAGCGGCTGCGGCCGGCGATGCGCCACCTTGAGCAGGAAGAGCTGCGGACGCTGCTGTTGAACACGAAGAACGTGGTGACCAGCGTGCAGACGGTGTACGTTGGCAACCTCGCCGGCTCGTCGGTCCGCGTCGGCGAGGTCTTTCGCGACGCGGTGCGCAGCCAGGCCGCGGCCATCGTGGTGGTGCACAATCATCCGTCCGGCGACCCCACCCCGTCCGCAGACGACCTGCGCATCACCGCCGAGCTGGCGCAGGCCGGCCGCCTGCTGGACATCGAGCTGCTCGACCATGTCGTCATCGGCGCCGACGGCTGGGTCAGCCTTCGCTCGCTTGGCGTCACGTGATCTCGCGCAGGTCAGGCATCGACCATGACGCGATAGATACCTCCGCCCGCGACGTCGGCGAGGTAGAGCTCACCGTCTTCATCGGTCCCGAAGGCGCTGACATTCAGGCCGCTTTCGAGCACCGGCTTTGGCATGTCGGTACCCAGGTCAGCCTGCAGCGTGAAGACGAGGCCCGAGCAGTAGTCGGCGAAGACATAGACCCCCCGGAGGGTCGGCTGCCCCACGCCGCGATAGACGTAGCCGCCGGTCACCGAGCAGCCCAGGTCGTGGCCGTACTCGGCGATCGGCATGACGTAGCCGTCCTGGTCGCAGCCATCCTGGTAGCAGTGGCGCCCCTCCATCACGTTCCAGCCGTAGTTCTCGCCGCCGCTCGTGTCGGCCGGCTGGCGGTCGATCTCCTCCCAGCTGCCCTGGCCGACGTCGCCGATGAAAAGGTCGCCGCCCGCCGGATCGAAGCTGAACCGCCACGGGTTGCGCAGGCCGAGGGCCCAGATCTCCGGCAGGCCGCCATCAGGATCCGCCCCGTCCGGCCCGAATGGGTTGTCGGCAGGGAGCGCATAGGCCCGCTGCCCCTGTGGGGGAGAGTCCACGTCAATGCGAAGGATCTTGCCGAGCAGTACGTTGGGGTTCTGGGCATTGCCCAGCGGGTCGCCGGCGCTGCCGCCGTCGCCCAGCCCGATGTACAGGTAACCGTCCGGCCCGAAGGCCAGCTGGCCGCCATTGTGGTTGGCAAAGGGCTGCGCCACGGTCAGCAGGACGCGTTCAGTGGACGGGTCCGCCGTCCCCAGGTCTGCGGCTGCCCGCAGCTCGCTGACAACCGTGGCACCGTCCCCGACACGACTGTAGTGCACGAACAGTCGCCGGTTGGCGGCGAAGTCCGGGTGGAAGGCCAGGCCCAGCAACCCTCGTTCACCACCGGCCGCGAGGCGGTTGCTCAGGTCGACGAAGGCATCGCCCTGCAGGTTCCCGTCCGGGCCGATAGTGCGGACCCGCCCGCCCTGCTCGTTGACGAACAGGCGTCCGCTCCCGTCGTTGGCTGCGGTGATGCCGATCGGAGCGACCAGGCCGCCGGCAACAAGGTCCAGGCGCAGCCGGTCCGGGCCAGTCGGCAACACCGGCGGCCGCGAGGCGGGAGCCGCGGAAGACTCCACGCCGGAGCTTGGCGACGCTGAAGCGGATGACGTGGACGCCAGGGGGGATGGGTTGACCGGTGCGCTCGGCGACCGGGAGGCGCAGCTGGACAGCAGGAGGATCAGGCTGACGAGCACCACCGTCCGGCCCCGGATCGCAGATGGCACCTCGGCGGCACTCCTCATGATGCGGAGACTACCCCGGCCGTCTGACCCGGGTTGCCATCCGAGCAGCGGCGGCGCTCGGCTCGCCGCGACCAGGCGGATCGGGTAGGGTTGATGTCCGGACCGATGACGACGACTCGATCACGCCCTCTCCGTACGCAGCAGAGCACACCGGCCGCAGGTGATCAGGGGACGCCGATGGCTGGCGCCGCTCCGTTCGGCGAGCCCGGCGCCGACGCGGTCGGCACCCTTCGCAGCATCGTCATCGAGCGGATCGATCCGCAGCTGGACGGTGGACGACACGCCGTCAAGCGCATCGTGGGCGACGACCTGCTGGTCACGGCCGACATCTTCGCCGACGGGCACGACCTGTTGGGTGCCGCGCTGCTGCTGCGCGCCGAGGGTCCTGGTTCGCGCTCTGCGTGGCGCGAGGCGCCGATGCGCCTGATCGACAACGATCGCTGGTCGGGCACGATTCGGCTCGATCGCAACGCACGCCATCGCTACGCGATCGAAGCGTGGCGCGACTGGTTCGGCAGCCTGCGATCGGCATTGCTCAAGAAGGCGGAGGGCCAGGTCGAATTCGGCGTCGAGCTCGAGGAGGCACGACTGTTGCTGAAGGCCGCCCTGCAGCGAGCCGAGGCCAACGGTCGCAGTGGCGAGACCGATGCCGCCGCCATGACAGAGGCGCTGGCCGTCATGCGCCGCGCGCGCAGCGACGCCCGCCGCGCCGCCGCAATCTCCGGCGTCGAGCTGCTTGGCGCCGTGCGGCGCCATCCGGATCGCGTCGCCGCCACGCGCTCGCCCGAGCTGCCGCTGATGGTCGATCGCGAGCGCGCCCGCTTCGGCGCCTGGTATGAGCTCTTCCCGCGCTCGCAGGGACGTGACCCTGCCAAGCCTCGGCCCACGACCTTTGAAGAGGCAGCCTGGCGCCTGCCGGAGATCGCCGACCTTGGCTTCGACGTGGTCTACCTGCCGCCGATCCACCCCGTCGGCCACACCAACCGCAAGGGCGCCAACAACGCGCTCAGGGCACGCGGCTCGGATCCGGGCAGCCCGTACGCCATCGGCTCGGCCGAGGGCGGCCACGATGCGGTGGCGTCGGCGCTCGGCGGCCTGGATGGACTGCGCAGCTTTCGTGAGGCGGTTGAAGCGCAGGGCATGGAGCTGGCGATGGATATCGCCATCCAGGCGTCGCCCGACCACCCCTGGGTCAAGGAGCACCCCGCCTGGTTTCGCCATGCGCCTGACGGAACCATCAAGTACGCCGAGAATCCACCGAAGAAGTACCAGGACATCTACCCGATCGAGTTCGGCAATGACGACCCGGAGCAGCGCGCCGCCCTATGGCGCGCCTGGCGCGACACGTTTGTGCTCTGGATCGAGCGCGGTATCAGGATCTTCCGCGTCGACAACCCGCACACCAAGCCGATCCCGTTCTGGCGTTGGCTCATCGCGGACATCCAGCGACAGCACCCCGATGTGATCTTCCTGTCCGAGGCATTCACCAGGCCCAAGATGATGCAGCAGCTGGCCAAGATCGGCTTCAGCCAGAGCTACACCTACTTCACCTGGCGGGAAACGAGGGACGAGCTGCGCGAGTACTTCACCGAGCTGACCCAGACCGAGATGCGTGAGTACTTCCGCGCCAACCTTTTCACCAACACGCCGGACATCAACCCGCACCAACTCGACCATGGCCTGCCCGCATTCATCATCCGCAGCGTGCTTGCTGCCACGCTCGGCAGCAGCTATGGCATCTACTCAGGCTGGGAGCTGTGCGAGAACGCGCGCCTGGACGAGCGCGAGGAGTACCTCGACAGCGAGAAGTATGAGATCCGCGCCCGCGACTGGAACGCACCCGGCAACATCAAGGCGCTGCTGGCCACGCTCAATCGGTTGCGACGCGACTGGCCCTCGCTCCAGCTTTTCGACAACCTGCGCTTCCAGTACGCCACCGGCGAGCGCACGCTCTTCTACCGCAAGGCCCTGCCGTTGGGAAAGCCGGATCCGTTGACCGGATACCCGTATCGCTGGCGGGAGCCCGTCTTCGTGGCGGTGAACTGCGACCCCACCGTGCCCGAGCGGGCAATCCTGCATCCGGACCTGCCCGCCGTCGGCATCGGCTGGGAGGACCCGTACGAGCTGGTCGACCTGGTGAGCGGCAAGGTGAGTCGGGAGCGTGGCGCTGACGTACCGTTCGACCTGGACCCGGCCGGCGAACCGTTCCGCATCTTCACGATCCGCAAGATGGCATGAGGAAGACTGTCCTCGCGCTCATGGCGCCGCCGGGTAGGCTCTGGCGGTGAGCAGCCGGTCGAAGCCTGAGGCGGTCGCGCTGCCGGTGCCGGAACGCCTCGATGAGCTGCACGCTGTGGAGGCGGAGGACCGGCAGCCATCCCCCGCGGTGCGGCGCCAGGCCACCTTGGCAGATGACCCGCAGTGGTACAAGGACGCGATCATCTACCAGCTGCACGTCAAGGCCTACCAGGATTCGTCCGGCGACGGCCTGGGCGACTTTGTTGGCCTGACCAGCCGACTCGACTACATCGCCAGCCTGGGGGTGACGGCGATCTGGCTGCTGCCTTTCTATCCCTCGCCGATGCGCGATGACGGCTACGACATCGCCGACTACACCAACGTCCATCCCGACTACGGCACGCGGCGCGACTTTCGGACGTTCGTGCGCGAGGCGCACAAGCGTGGGCTACGGGTGATCACCGAGCTGGTGGTCAACCACACCAGCGACCTGCATCCGTGGTTCGGCGACTCGCGGGCCACACGTGATAGCGCCAAGCGCGACTGGTACGTGTGGTCTGACGACCCGGAGCGCTACGCCGATGCGCGCGTCATCTTCACCGATGCCGAGACCAGCAACTGGGCCTGGGACCAGGGCTCGCAGCAGTATTACTGGCATCGGTTCTTCAGCCATCAGCCGGACCTCAACTACGACAACCCGGCGGTCGTGCGGGCCATGATCCGGGTCATGCGCTTCTGGCTGGACTTGGGCGTGGACGGGCTGCGCCTGGATGCCGTGCCGTACCTGGTCGAGCGGGAGGGGACCAGCAGCGAGAATCTGCCGGAGACGCACAGCGTCCTGAAGCGGCTGCGGGCGGCCCTCGACAAGCGCCATCGCAACCGGATGCTGCTGGCAGAGGCCAACCAATGGCCCCCGGACGTGCGGCCGTACTTCGGCGACGGCGACGAATGCCACATGGCGTTCCACTTCCCGCTCATGCCGCGCATCTGGATCGCGTTGCGAAAGGAGGATCGGACGCCCATCGTCGAGATCATGGAGAGCACGCCCCCCATCCCGGACGACTGCCAGTGGGCGCTCTTCCTGCGCAACCACGACGAGCTGACGCTGGAGATGGTGACCGATGAGGAGCGCGACTACATGTGGTCCGAGTACGCCTCCGACCAGCGCGCGCGCATAAACCTGGGGATCCGGCGTCGGCTGGCGCCGCTGGTCGACAACAGCCGTCGACGAATCGAGCTGCTGAATGCGCTGCTGCTGTCGATGCCAGGCACGCCGATCATTTACTACGGCGACGAGATCGGCATGGGCGACAACGTGTACCTCGGCGATCGCAACAGCGTGCGCACCCCGATGCAGTGGACCCCGGACCGCAATGCCGGCTTCTCCCGGGCCGATGCGGCCGCCCTCTACTCGCCGGTGATCATGGACCCGGTCTACGGCTTCCAGGCCGTGAACGTCGAGGCCCAGGAGCGCATCCCGGGCTCGCTGCTGCACTTCACACGCCGCATCATCAGCATGCGCCGCCGCTACCCGGTGTTCGGCCGTGGCACGCTGGAATTCCTGCATCCGGACAATCGTCACGTGCTCGCCTACCTGCGCGAGCACGAAGGCGTGACGGTGCTGTGCGTCGCCAACCTGTCTCGCTTCAGCCAGTACGCGGAGCTGGACCTGGGGCGCTACGGCGGACGGGTGCCGGTCGAGATCATGGGGCGGGTTCGCTTCCCGGCGATCGGGGAGTTGCCGTACCTGCTCACCTTCGGGCCGCATGCCTTCTATTGGTTCGAGTTGACCGATGGCGCCGATGGCGCCGAGTGACCATCCGCGCAATCTCGATTCCGACACCTTCGACGCGTCCTGGCTCGCGTCCCGCCGCTGGTTCCGTAGCAAAGGCCGACCCATACGCGAGGTGACGGTTCACGACGCGGCGCGCCTGGCCGGTGACGCGTGGCTGCTCGTCCTCGCCGTTCGCTTCACCGACGGCGGTGAGGCGCGGTACTTCGTGCCAGCGACGCGGACCGCGGGCCGCCAGACTGAGCCGGCCGACGGTGCCGGCGCCTGGCGTTCGCTGGTGGGATTGATGGTCGTCGGCAAGCATCGTATCCGAGGCGAGCATGGCGAGTTCGTGCTCGAGCCGACTCCCGCCCTTGGCGATCTCCTGCCTGGCGGTGCCGATGAGGCCGCTGGGCTCGAGGAGCGGCGCCTGCAGGTCGAGCAGTCGAACACGTCGGTTCGGCTGGGCGATCGGCTCATGCTCAAGCTCTACCGCCTGCTGGAGCAGGGCATCAACCCCGAGGTGGAGATGACGGACTTCCTGACCGAGGCCGGCTTCACGCGCGCCCCGCGGCTGGCGGGTTGGGTCAGTTACCGTGGCGCCGCGGCCGGCCCGGCGGCGGCAGCGATCGTCCAGTCGCTGGTGCCGGCGCGGGGCGACGCCTGGGCCTGGATGCTGGAGCGGCTGGGAGCATCCCCGCAGGGTCCGCTTGAGGCACTGGCCGCCGTGGCGGAGATCGGTGGCATCACCGCCGAGCTGCACGCTGCGCTGCGCTCCAGGCCTGAGCAACCGGGCTTCCCGGCACGGCCGGCCAGGGCAGCGGAGCTCGACGCCTGGCAGGCCGGAGCGGATCAGCAGCTCATTGGCGCGCTGGCCGCGCTCGAAGGCGACCAGCTGCGACAGCTCGACAGGATCGCTCCCGGGGTCCGCCTGCGTTTCGAGGAGATCGGGTCGGCATCCGGCGCCGCCCTCTCGCGGGTGCACGGCGACTATCACCTGGGCCAGCTGTTGGTCCTGGACCGTGGCTTCGTGGTCACCGACTTCGAGGGCGAGCCCGCACGACCGCTGGCCGAGCGGCGCCAACCATCATCGCCGCTGCGCGACGTGGCCGGCATGCTGCGCAGCCTCGACTACGCTGCGCGCACGGCGGAGCGTAGCGAGCGAGGCTTCGAGCCCGAGCCGTGGCTGCGCGACGCGCGTAGCGCCTTCCTGGCGGCCTATGGCGGACCGGGGGAGTCGGCCCTGCTGCGTGCCCTGGAGCTGGAAAAGGCGTGCTACGAGGTTCGCTACGAGGCGAACAATCGGCCGGAGTGGGTATGGCTCCCGCTCCAGGCGCTCGAGCGCCTGGCTGCGTGACGGCAGACCAGTGACGGAGCGCGTATGGCGCGGCACGCCGTACCCGCTGGGCGCCTCGTGGGATGGTGAGGGCGTCAACGTCGCGCTCTTCAGCGAGAACGCCACCGGGGTCGACCTTTGCCTGTTTGACGCCGCCGACAACGAGCAGCGCGTGCGGCTGACGGAGCGCACCGGCCAGGTCTGGCACGCCTACCTGCCCGACCTGTGGCCAGGCCAGCGCTACGGCTACCGGGTCGCCGGCCCCTGGGCACCGGAGCAAGGGCATCGGTTCAACCCGGCCAAGCTGCTGCTCGACCCGTACGCCCGGCGCATCGACGGTCCGGTCGACGGCAACGAGCTCCTCACAGGCCACAGGACCCTGCCGGACGGCAGCCTGCAGGCCGATGCCCGCGACTCGGCGCCGTCCATGCCGAAGGGCGTCGTGATCGATCCCGCGTTCGAGTGGGAGGCCGATCGCCTGCTCCGCAGGCCATGGGAGGACACGATCATCTACGAGGTCCACGTAAAGGGCTTCACCCGCCAGCACCCGGACGTGCCACCGGAGGTGCGGGGCACGTACGCCGGCCTCGTCGCCGACCCGGCGATCAAGCACCTGCGCTCGCTGGGCGTGACCGCGGTCGAGCTGATGCCGGTGCACCACCCCGTCAACGAGCAGCACCTCGTCGAGCGCGGGCTGACGAACTATTGGGGCTACAACACGATCGGCTTCTTTGCGCCGGACAGCCGCTTCGCGGCCACGGACGACCCCGTCCGGGAGTTCAAGGCGATGGTCAAGGCCATGCACGCTGCCGGGATCGAGGTGATCCTGGACGTCGTCTACAACCATACCGGCGAGGGAGACCATAACGGCCCGACGCTCAGCTTCCGAGGGATCGACAACGCCGCCTACTACCGCCTCGATCCTGGGGACCGGAGCCGCTATGTCGACTACACCGGCACCGGGAATACGCTCAATGCAGTGCATCCCAGCACGCTGCAGCTGATCATGGACAGCCTGCGCTACTGGATCAGCGAGATGCACGTCGATGGCTTCCGCTTCGACCTGGCCTCGGCGCTGGCGCGCGAGCTGCACGATGTCGACCGGCTGGGATCCTTCTTCGACATCGTCCACCAGGACCCCATGATCAGCCAGGTCAAGCTGATCGCCGAGCCGTGGGATGTCGGCCCTGGTGGCTACCAGGTCGGCAACTTCCCGATCGGCTGGGCCGAATGGAACGGCAAGTACCGCGATACCGTGCGGCGCTTCTGGCGGGGGACAGGCGGCCAGACCGCCGAGCTGGCCTATCGGTTGACCGGCTCGTCGGACCTGTACGCCCAGGGCGGCCGGCAGCCGCACGCCAGCATCAACTTCGTGACCGCCCACGACGGCTTCACGTTGGCCGACCTGGTCAGCTACGAGCACAAGCACAACGAGGCCAATGGCGAGGACAACCGCGACGGCACCGATGACAACGAATCGATGAACTTCGGCATCGAGGGACCCACCGACGACCCGTCGGTGCTCGACGCACGAGCCCGCCAGCGGCGCAACGTCCTGGCCACCCTGCTTCTCAGCCAGGGAGTGCCGATGCTCCTCGGCGGCGACGAGATGGGCCGCAGCCAGCACGGCAACAACAACGCGTACGCGTTGGACAACCCGGTCAGCTGGTTCAACTGGGATCTGAGCGACGTCGACCGGCGGTTGCTCGCTTTCACCCGCGGCCTGATCGAGGTCTTTCGCGCCCATCCAGTGTTGCGCCGCCAGCGATTCTTCCAGGGCCGGCGCATCCGCGGGTCGAGAGTCAAGGATCTGACCTGGTTCTTGCCCGGCGGCCAGGAGATGACCGATGAGGAATGGCAGGCAGCCGGCGTGGACGCCATTGGCCTGCGGCTGGCCGGCGATGCCATCGATGAGCGCGGCCCGCGCGGTGAGCGCATCGTCGATGACACGCTCCTGCTGTTTCTGAATGCGGCGGAGGAGCAGATTGACTTCCGCCTTCCGAGCGACGCGCCGCGTGCGTGGCAGCTGATCCTCGACACCCGGTCCTCCGATGTGCCGGAGGTGACCGACGGCCCGTCGCATCCGGCCGGCGCGGACTACCGGCTGGTCAGCCGCTCGGTGGCGCTGTTCCGCCTTCCGCGCTCTTAGATGACGGACAGCCCGCCCGTTGAGCCGGCCTGGACCGACGCCTGGGGACGCCGACGCGCGACGCCACGCCACGCCACCGACGCCGTGCTGGCGGCGATCGACGCCGAGCCGGGCGAGATGCAGCGGACAGCTGAGGCGGTCGCCGTGGTGCGCCGCGGCCAGTCCGTGACGCCGGCCGGTGAGCTGGTCACCGAGGACGGATCCTCGCTCGGCCGGGTGGCCGTGCTGCCGCGCGACTTGCCCTATGGCTACCACCGCCTGCGTCGCGGCAGGCATGAGCAGCTGCTGCTGGTGGCTCCGCTGCGCTGCCCCCTTCCGGGCCAGCAGCGTGCCTGGGGGTGGGCGGTGCAGCTCTACGCGGCCCGTTCCGAGCGAAGCTGGGGAGTCGGCGACCTGGCGGATCTGCGTCGTCTGGCCGGATGGTCGGCGCGGCTGGGTGCCGGCGCGCTGCTGCTGAGCCCGCTCGGCGCCGCCAACCCCTCGCCGGATCCGGAGCCCAGCCCCTACTACCCCAGCTCGCGCCGCTTTCGCAACCCGCTCTACCTGGCGCTCGAGGACGTCCCATCCTACGCCACACTCGCAGCGGAGCTGGCGCCGCTGGCGCGCGAGGCGATTGCACTCAACGCACGACCGGCAATCGTCCGACCGCGGGTGCAGGCGATCAAGCTGGCGGCCCTGGAGCGCCTGTGGCGAGCGCTCGACGAGGGTGGCCCCCACGATCCCGAGTTCGCCGCATACACGGCAGCGCAGGGGGAGCCGCTTCGGCTGTGGTGCGTCTTTGCCGCGCTCAACGAGGAGCTGGGTCCTGGTTGGGCGCATTGGCCGGTGGGCCTCCGCGATCCCGGCGGCGCCGACGTGCGCCAGGCCGCCGAGCGCCTTTCAGACAGGGTCGCCTTCCACGCCTGGCTGCAGTGGCTGCTGGACCGTCAGCTGGCGGCCGCCTCGCGCGCCACGCCACTCATCAGCGACCTGCCAGTCGGCTTCGATCCCGCTGGCTTCGACGCGTGGGCCTGGCAGGCGCTGCTGGCACCCGCCAGCATCGGTGCGCCACCCGACGAGTTCAACCCCGCCGGCCAGCGCTGGGGCCTGCCGCCCTTCGTGCCCCATCGACTGCGAGAAGCCGGCTACCGGCCATTCGTGGAAACGATCCGCGCCAGCCTTGCTCACAGCGGCGGGCTGCGCATCGACCATGTGTTGGGGCTGTTCCGGCAGTGGTGGGTGCCTGACGGGGCCGCTCCGGCCGACGGCGCCTACGTGCGCCAGCCCACGGAGGAGTTGCTGGCGGTGCTGGCGATTGAGAGTCAGCGCTCCGGTGCCATCGTAATCGGCGAGGATCTGGGGACGGTGGCGGCCGGCATGCGCCGCCGGCTGGCCGCGGCCAATGTGCTGTCCACGCGCCTGGGCTTCTTCGAGGGCCGGCCGCCGGCGCGCTGGCCGCTCCGCTCGCTGGCCATGGTCACCACCCATGACCTGCCGACCATCGCCGGCGCCTGGAGCCGCGAGGACCTTACCGACCAGGCGAAGGCCGGCATCGTGCCGGATGCGCGGCTGGTGGAGCGGCTTCGCAGGCGCCTTGCGCGGTTGGCCGGCGTGCGGGATGGCACGCCGCTCCCCGAGGTCGTGCTGCGCGCCCACGCCGCGCTGAGCGCGGCGCCATCGATCCTTGCCCTCGCCAGCCTGGAGGATGCTCTGCTCGAGCCCCGCCGCATCAACCTGCCGGGCACCGACCGGGCGCGGCGCGACAACTGGTCACACGCCCTGCCGGCCACGCTCGAGCGCATCGAGCGCGACCCCTTCGTGCACCGCCTGGCACGGGCCATCGGCCGCGGGCGCGGAGGCCAGCACTAGCCCTCCGGCAGCAGGATCAGCGTGGCCAGCGGTGGCAGCGTCAGCCGGACCGATGCGGGCTGGCCGTGCCAGGACTCGGCAGGCGCGTCGAGCGAACCGAAGTTGCCCAGGTTGGAGCCGCCGTAGTGCTCCGAGTCCGAGTTCAGGGCCTCGATCCAGCGGCCCGCGACCGGCACCCCCAGGCGGTAGTCGTGGCGCGGCACCGGGGTCAGGTTCTGGATGACCACCGCCAGCTGCTCACCGGCGCGCCGGATGTAGGAGAAGACCGATGCCTCGACATCCGAGGCGTCGATCCAGGCGAAGGAGCCGGGGTCCGGATCGGCCGCCCAGAGCGCCGGCGTAGCCGCGTACAGCCGCCCCAGGTCCTCCAGGAAGCGTCCGAACTTGGCGCGCATCGGCTCCTCGGCCAGTTCCCAGGGAAGCTGCGCGTCGTGGCTCCATTCGGTCCATGGCGCCAGCTCGGTGCCCATGAACAGCAGCTTCTTTCCCGGCTGGGTGTACATGTTGGCCAGCAGGCTGCGCAGGTTGGCGAAGCGCTGCCACTCGTCGCCGGGCATCTTGCCCAGCAGCGAGCCCTTTCCGTGGACCACCTCGTCGTGGCTCAGCGGCAGCACGAAGTGCTCGGTGTGCATATACAGGGCGCGGAAGGTGAGCCGGTTGTGGTGGAAGCGGCGATGCACCGGGTCCTCGTGGAAATAGGCGAGCGTGTCGTGCATCCAGCCCATGTCCCACTTGAAGCCGAAGCCCAGCCCACCCAGGTAGGTCGGCCGGGTCACGCCGGGGAACGCAGTCGACTCCTCGGCGATGGTCACGGTGCCGGGGTAGCGGCCGTACGCCTTCTCATTCACCTCCCGCAGGAACGCGATGGCCTCAAGGTTCTCGTTGCCGCCGTACTGGTTCGGCTGCCATTCGCCCTTCTTGCGCGAGTAGTCGAGGTAGAGCATTGAGGCCACCGCATCGACCCGCAGCCCGTCGAGGTGGTAGCGGTCGAACCAGAACAGGGCGTTGGCCACCAGGAAGTTGCGGACCTCGGGGCGTCCGAAGTCGAAGATCAGCGTTCCCCAGTCGGGATGTGTGCCGCGCCGCGGATCGGCGTGCTCGTACAGATGCGTGCCGTCGAAGAGGCGCAATGCGAAGTCGTCGTTCGGGAAGTGGGCGGGCACCCAGTCCAGGATCACGCCGATCTCCGCGTTGTGCAGGATGTCCACCATGTCGCGGAAGTCATCGGGCGAGCCGAAGCGGGCGGTGGGCGCGTAGTAGCCGGTGACCTGGTAACCCCACGAGCCGTCGAACGGATGCTCGGCCACCGGCAGCAGCTCGACATGGGTGAAGCCGAAACGCCGGCAATGCCGCGCCAGTCGTTCGGCGGCCTGGCGATAGCCCAGCCAGCTGCCGTCGGGGTTGCGCATCCAGGAGCCCAGGTGCGCCTCGTAGACGGCCATCGGTGACCGATACAGGTCGCGTTCCGCACGCTTCGTCATCCAGGCGGCATCGGTCCAGCCGTCGTCGGAGGCGACATCCCACACCCGGGATGCGGTCTCCGGGCGGACCTGCTGCGAGAAGGCGAAGGGGTCCGCCTTGATGCGGAGCGTGCCGTCGGCGCCCAGAACCTCGTACTTGTAGAGCTCACCGGCGCCGATGTCCGGCACGAACAGCTCCCAGACGCCCGAGGAGCCGAGTGAGCGCATCGGGAAGAGGCGGCCGTCCCAGCGGTCGAAGTCGCCGACCACCCGCACGCCGCGTGCGTTCGGCGCCCAGACCGCAAAAGCGACGCCGGCAGTTCCCTCGATCGTGCGCGGATGCGCGCCGAGCACCTCCCACAGCCGCTCGTGGCTGCCCTCGCCGATCAGGTGCAGGTCGAGCTCACCGAGTGTCGGCAGGAATCGATACGGGTCATCGCGTTCCCAGTCGTTGCCATCGGCAAACCGGAAGCGGAGCCGATAAGCCTGCGGCGAACCGGCCGGCTCCTTGGCCGCCGCAGCCCACAGCCCGTCGCCGATCTCCGCCATGTGCACCGGCGTCCCGCCGTCCGGCAGCAGGTCCACCGCGGTCGCGTCCGGATGAAAGGCCCGAATCACGACTCCGCCGGCGACCGGGTGGGAACCCAGGATGGCGTGTGGATTGTGATGCTCGCCGCGGGCCAGCCGCGCGGCATCGGCCTCGGGCACGTTAATCGCCGCTGCCGTCGTCGACATGGGCTAACCATACTGCGCCTCCCCGGTTCATTCCGGGGAGGGCACCGTCGTGTGCTAGGGTTTCACGCGCGCCGGCCGTGCCGCGCCAGCCGCTGACGATTCGTCGCGCCGACCCTGTCGTGCCACGGGCCAGGTGCATCAGGCACTGCATCAGCCACTCCCGGAGGCAACTTGGGACTCTTCGACGGCCTGCTTGGCCTCCTCAGCCACGACGTCGGCATCGACCTCGGCACTGCGAACACGCTGGTCACGGTTCGCCACCGAGGCATCGTCATCTCCGAGCCGAGCGTGGTCGCCATGGACACCCGGACCAAGCGGGTACTGGCCATCGGTGCCGAGGCCAAGCGCATGGTCGGCCGCACGCCGGCCAACATCGTCGCCATACGCCCGCTGCGCGACGGCGTGATCAGCGACTTCGATGTCACCGAGCAGATGATTCGCTATTTCATCGCCAAGGTGCATGAGCGTTTCGCCCAGATCCGCCGGCCGCGCGTCCTGGTCGGCATCCCGTCCGGCGTGACGGAGGTTGAGAAGCGCGCCGTGCGCGACGCGACGGTCAACGCCGGCGCCCGCTGGGCGCGGCTGATCGAGGAGCCGATGGCGGCCGCCATCGGCGCCGGCCTGCCGGTCAGCGAGCCGTCGGGCAGCCTGATCGTGGACATCGGCGGCGGCACGACCGAGGTGGCGGTCATCAGCCTGGGTGGGATCGTGGTCAGCCGCAGCGTGCGCGTGGGAGGCGACGAGATGGACACCGACATCGTCGGCTTCGCTCGGCGCGAGTACAACCTGCTGATGGGCGAGCGCACCGCCGAGGAGATCAAGATCGCGGTCGGCTCGGCGTACCCGATCGACAGCACCCGCACGGTGACGTTCCGCGGCCGTGATCTGCTGACCGGGCTGCCGCGCAGCGTGGAGGTGGGCAGCGACCAGATCCGCGAGGCGCTGGAGCCGACCGTGGCCGAGATCATCGAGGCCATCAAGGAGACGATCGAGGAGACGCCGCCGGAGCTGGTGGCGGACATCATGGACCAGGGCATCGTTCTGGCTGGCGGGGGAGCGCTGCTGGCCGGGCTGGACAAGCGGGTCGCCGAGGCGACGCAGATGCCGGTCCACATTGCCGACGATCCGCTGACCTGCGTCGTGCGTGGCACGGGGCGCGTGCTCGAGGAGCTCGACAGCCTGGAGCGCGTGCTGGTCAGCGAGCAGTTCACCCGCGCGCCGCGTTAGGCTGCGCGGCGCCATCGGGCCGAACCGATGATCAGCAGCCCGCACCGCCGAAGCCGCAACGGCCTGTGGTTCGCGGCCTTCACCATCGTGTCGCTGCTGCTCCTGCTTGCCTCGCAGACCGACCCGGCCCTGACCCTGCAGCGGGTCAGCGCCAGGGCGCTCGACCCGATTCGACAGGCCATCGGCGGGATCGGCTCGGGGATTGCCGGCGTCTTCGGCACGATCGGCGAGATCGACCGGCTGCGAAGCGAGAATGACGATCTGCGGCGGCGCATGGCGGGCGCCGAGCAGCGCATCGCCGAGCTGCAGCAGGCGGCGGCCGAGAACGCCGAGCTGCGAGAGCTGCTTGGCCTGACCAAGACGCTCGACATGGACCTCCTGCCGGTGCGCGTGATCAGTCGCGACCCGTCGAACTTCACCTGGGAGATCGGGGTAGATGCCGGCACGGACGACGGCCTGGCGGTGGGCATGCCGGTGGTCGGTTCAGCGCAGGGTGCCGGTGCGCTGGCCGGAACCGTCGTCTCGGTCGGGTCCGACACGGCCACGGTGCGGCTGATCGTCGACACCCGCTCGAGCGTGGTGGCCATCGACCAGCGCTCGCGTGCGCTGGGCCTGGTGCAGGGTCAGCTGGGAGGTCAGCTGGTGATGGTGCAGGTCGACGTCACCGAGGCGCTGGCCGAGGGTGACGCGGTGGTCACCGCCGGCCTGCAGCTGGCCGAGGGCGCGGCCCGCAGTCCGTACCCCAAGGGCCTGCTGGTCGGCAGCATCCAGGCCATCCAGCAGGACAGCAACGCCCTGACACAGACCGGCTTTGTGCGACCTGCCCTGGACCTGCGGCGGGTTGATCGGCTCCTGATCGTGCTGGCCTACCGGCAGGAGTAGCCGGCTCGCCGGGGCCGGCTGGCCCGGGCCATTTGGCCCCCGCTCCCGCGGCCGCGCGATGCCCGATAGTCCCGCACGCGGCTGCGGGTCGTATGGCCACAACGTCCGCCGCTCGTCGCGACCTTCGGGGCATGGAGATCGGCCACCTCTGGCGCCAGGCTGTGGGTGCACCCATCTGCGTACACCCACTGCCACCCGGGGACCCGCATTGCGAGACCGACTCCGCGCCCTCACGGCCGCCATCAGCCTGGCCATGGCCTGGACCCTATTGGGCATCGCCCCGGCGGCCGCCGCCACGTCGCTGAAGGTGGTCATCATCGTAGGCCCCACCGGCGGTCTGACACAGAACTACCGCGAGACCGGCAACGACATCGCGCGGGCCGCGGTCGCCGCAGGCGCGGACGTGGTCAAGGTGTACTCGCCGCGCGCGACATGGTCTCGAGTGCGAAATGCGGTCGCCGGAGCCAACGTGGTGGTCTACCTGGGCCATGGCAACGGCTACCCCAACCCCTACAGCAGCGGTACCGAATACACGGATCGCGCCAACGGCTGGGGCCTGAACCGGACGACCCAGGGCGGCGACTCCGACAACTGGTCGACCAAGATGGTGTACTGCGGCGAGAAGGCACTGCTCGGCACCTTGACTGCATCCGACGGCGCCGCGCAATGGAGCTACTGCGGCGGCAAGAACGGCACCGATGGCATCGCGCCGGCCGCCAACTGGGTGATGATCTACAACAAGGCCTGCTACGCCCCAGGCGCCAGCGAGGGCTGGGACACCAAGGCAACCCAATCCGTCGCCCTGCAGCACGTGCGCAACTACAGCTACCCGCCGCTGCGGGCCGGCGCCGGTGCCTACTTCGCGACCGACATGTACCAGGGCGGCCAGCAGCTGGTCGACCTCGTCCTGCGCCACCGTAGCTGGACCTTCGGGGCGATCGCCGAGTCCGCCAACGGTTACGAGCTGGCTGCCCAGCGGCGCTTTGACCACCCGGACGTGTCCGGTCGCCAGATCTGGCTGCAGCGCACCAAGCTGAGCATGGGCACCGATTACTGGTTCGCGTATGCCGGTCGACCCAGCCTCACACCGTCGGGTGCGGAGGGCGTGTACGTCGCTCCCCCGCCGGCGGTGACGCGCGTCACGCCGAGGCGGAACGCGATCGGCGTCGGAGCGACAACGACCGCGACCGCCACCTTCGACCAGGCGGTCACCGGGGTCAGCGTCGCCAGCTTCACGGTGGTCGACCTGTACGGCCTGACCGTCCCCGGCAGCGTGACGTATGCGGGCGCGACCCGCACCGCTCGGTTCACGCCCTCGGTGGCGATGGACGCGGCCCTGGTCTACAAGGCGAGCCTCAGCGGCGCAATTCGCGGTGCGCTCGGCGAGCGACTGGCCGCCTACAGCTGGCGGTTCACCATCGGCGGCGAGCTGGCGTCGACCACCACCGGATACTCGCCGGCCGCCGAGCTCGTGCTCGGCGCGGGCACCAACACGGGTTACAAGTTCACCCTGAGCGGGGCCATGATCTCGGCCAAGGACGCCACGCTGCCGGCGGCGACCACGGTCACGACCACGCTGCGCCGCCCAATCGAGAACCAGGCAGGTGCGTGGTTCTACGTGGCCAGCGGCACCTGGAAGGGCTATTGGGTCCGCGCCTCGGATGCCGCAACCCTGTCGGGTGGAGGGACGACCTCAACACAGGAGGCGTCCTTCATCCCGGCTCGGCAGGTCGCGATTCGCAGGGGCACGCACACCGGCTACACCTTCAGCCTGGAAGGGCTCATGACCGGTTCCAAGACGGCAACAAGGTCGTATCGCACAGCGGACACCACGGAGCTGCGCGCGTTGCCGGGGCAGACGGGGTGGTGGTATCGGGTGACCAGCGGCAAGTGGGTGGGCTACTGGCTGCGCGCCTCGGACGTCGTCCGGCTCCTCCCCGAAAGCTGACGCTCGAACGGGAGCGAGTGGCGTTCCGCGCTCGCCCTGGGGCGGAGCTGGCCCATCGGTACCATGGTCCGCGGGTGTGCTGATCGGTAGGGTCTGGGCCGATGCGGTCCTGCGCGACCGCACACACGCGACCCACCCAGCGAGGTAACCGGTCCCTGATGCGCCGACCCGCGAGCCTTCTCGCCATCCTGCTGCTGGCCCTTGGCAGCCTGCCGCCAGCGCAGGTGCTGGCTGCCGATCCCATCCCGAACGGTGCGGTGCGCAGCGCCAGCGGCCGCGTGCTGCCGCCGATGCCCAATGAGCTGCGTCGGTCATCGGTCCATGCCGAGATGCTTTCCAACCAGGGAGCAGCCCCGATCCATTTCGAACCGGGAGGTGCACCCAGCATCCTGCTGAATGCCACAGGCGAGCCCGAGATCGACGGCGCTCCTGTCGTGCGGTCGATGGACGCGCTGGCCGAGCCACTGGCAGTCAGCGGCCTGCCGAATGGTCTTCGCAAGGAGGTGTTCGGCTTCCTTCCGTACTGGATGCTGACCGACTCGGCGTTGGGGTCGATGAACTACCACCTCGTCTCGACCATCGCGTACTTCAGCGTCAACGCCAACAAGGACGGCTACCTGGTCAAGGGCACCAGTACCAACCCGTCGACCGGCTGGGCGGGTTGGACCAGCTCACGAATGACACAGGTCACCAACAGCGCCCATGCCCAGGGCGTGAAGGTCGTCCTGACGGTGAGCATGATGGCCTGGGACGGTGCATCGGCCGGCCGCCAGGCGCAGCTGCTCGGCAGCGCGACCGCGCGCAGCCGCCTGGTCAGGCAGATTGTCTCGGCCATTCGCACTCGTGGCGCCGACGGAGTCAATCTTGATTTCGAGCCCCTTGCCACCAGCCTGCGCGACGAGTACGTCAGCTTTGTGCACCAGCTCAAGCGCGGCCTGCTGAACGCGGGTGTCGGGAACAACCTGACGGTCTGTGTGATGGCCGGCGCCGCCACCTGGGCGACCGGGTACGACGTCGCCGGGTTGACCGCATCGGGAGCGGCCAACGCGCTGTTCGTGATGGGTTATGACTTCCATTGGTCGGGATCGTCGCGCGCAGGCGGCGTTGCCCCGATCCAGAGCCCGTACACCCTCGACGTGGCAGGCACCATGGCCGACTTCCTGAGCGAGACCAGCGGCTCGAAGCTGATCTGGGGCGTCCCCTACTACGGACGCACCTGGCCGACCAACAGCGGCAAGCTGAACGCAACCACCCTCGGCGGCGGATCGAAGTCGTACGTCTACACGGGCCACCTGTCGCAGGCCGCGCAATACGGCCGTCGCTGGGACGATGTCGGCAAGGTGCCGTGGTACCGCCATTGGGACGGCGCGGCCGGCCACTGGGTCCAGGGCTACTACGACGACGTGCAGTCGCTAGGCGCCAAATACGACCTCATCAACGCCCGCGGACTGGCGGGCACCGGTATGTGGACGCTGCTCATGGACCAGGGTCGCGACGAGCTGTGGCGGCTGCTGGCCAACAAGTTTGTGAACGACACCATGCCACCACAGGGCGGGATCACGCTGCTGCCGCGGCGTACAGATGCCGAAGCCCTAGTGGTGCGGTGGCACGCGCAGGACTACGGGTCGGGGATCAGCCACTTCAACCTGCAGTATCGGCGCAACAGCGGCGCGTGGAAGAGCTGGCTGTCCGGCACAAAGAAGACGACCGCCTGGTTCGCCGGCAGCGCAGGATCCAGATACGAGTTCCGTGTCCGCGCATTCGATCTGAAGGGCAACAGCCAAAGGTGGGTCAGCGTTGCCGCCAAGCCGGCCAGCGTGCACGCGGGCGCCTTTGCCAGGGTAACGGCCGCCATGTTGAACGTGCGGTCGGGACCGGGGACCGGCTACGGACTGGTGGCCACTGCCGCGGAAGGCGACGTCATGTACGTCGTTGATGGCCCCATTTCATCCGGTGGCTATAGCTGGTTCCGGGTGCAGTACGGATTCGGTGAATGGCCCAGCGCCGAGTACCCGTTGATCGCGTGGGTGGCCGGCAGCTACTCGGACAATGCCTACCTGGCGCCCAGCGTCGCGCCCAGCGTCACGATGCTGTCGCCGTTCGTGGCGCAGAGGTCGCGGACCAGCATCTTCAGCCCGAACGGCGACGGAGTGCAGGACACAGCCGCGACAACGTACCGGCTCAAGGGGGACGCCAGCAGCGTCCAGCTCGACGTGATCAGCGCGGCCGGATCGGTCGTGCGCAGCATTGGCCTCGGCGCGCAGGCCACCGGCACCAACACCGCGGCCTGGAACGGGCGCATCACTGGCGGTGCGTGGGCGCCGGCCGGTCGCTACCTGCTGCGCATTACGGCAAAGGACGACGCTGGCGTGCCACATTCGGGACCGGCCGCTGGATTCAACGCGAGCCTCATCCAGCGCTGGGGAATCACGGCCGATCGCACGGCACCAACAGCGAGCAGCTCTCCGAGGCCAGGGGCCGAGATGGTGCCCGCCAAGCAAGCGGTGGTGGTCAGGTTCTCTGAGCCGGTGACCGACCTTTCCGCATCCACCATCCAGCTGCGCGTTGATGGCGTCACCGTGCCAAGCGGCCTCGTGGCCGTCGTTGACCAATCACAGGCGACCCTCACCCCCAGCAGCCCGTTGCCCGTCAACACGCACGTGCGCGTGCTGCTCAGCAACCAGCTGCGCGACGCAGCCGGCAACCAGGTCAGCAGCGCCGGATGGGGGTTCACCACCGCGCCGGGCAGGGTCTACAGCCCGTCGCGCCGCGGGATCATGGCGCCCGGCTCTCACCTCGGCTACCGGATTGCGCAGGACGGCGACCTGCTGTCGGCTGCGGCCGCCACGCTGGCGCACGCCCGACGCGTTACCGTTGCCCAGCGCGCGACGCTGCCGAACCTGCCCGGCCGCTGGCTGCTGGTCGATAGCGGCCCTCTCGCCGGCCGCTGGCTGCGGGAGGCGGGCACACGCTACCTCCGGGGGCTGGCCGAGAGGCTCGTGTTCAGTCCGGCGGCCACCATCCGCCTGGCTGCTGCCACGCACATCGCCCATCGCTTCGATTCGACCGGCCAGGTCACCGCCTCGCGCACGCTGCGGCTGTCGCGCCACTCGATGGCTCACGCCTCTGCGCGGGCGATCATCAACGGGCGTGCCTACTGGCGAGTGATCGACGGGCCGCTGGCGGGCTACTGGCTCGCTGAGTCTTCGGTGGCATTCCGACGAGGCGCCCTGGAGCGGCTTGACTTTGTGGCGACGCCGCGCATCGACGTGGCGGCGGGCAAGCGCACCGGCTATCGGTTCGACTCCAGGGGCCTCATCACCTCGTCGATTACCGCCACTGTCAGTGGTAGCACCGGCATGCGCGTCTCGGCGTGGGCGGTCATCAACGGGCGAGCCCACTTCCTGGTCAGCAGCGGGACCTGGGCCGGAACATGGCTGCCGGAGTCACAGTCGACACGGCTTCACATCTGAGGTCTGGCCACCGCTCGGACCCTGCCGATCGGCCCCACCGGTCACCCATGGGTACCAGACCGATCGGGCCATGGGCTTCGCGCCGGCCCGCCGGTACGGTGCCTGGCATAGACCGATGACCACATTGCCACCCAGGGGAACCCGATTCATGTCCCAGCCGATTGCCCAGATGCGCACGATGCCCAAGCCGCGCGGCCGCACCGCTGCCTTGCTGCTTTCGCTCGGCTTCGCGGCTGCCGCATTGACGTCTGTCGCACCGGTGCGCGCGGCGGGCGGCGAT